>JAFAAP010000019.1 GCA_023426505.1 Pseudomonadota bacterium | reverse complement strand
GAGGCAGAACGAGATGCGCTCCTGGCCTCGACCGAGAAAGCTGCCACAGCGCAGGCTACAGGCCTCTTGTTAGCCCTGAAAGGCATTGGGCCGGAGTTCGCAGCTATTCTCTGGTCCGAGGGGTTGTTCCGTACATTCTCCAACCGCAGGCAGGTGGCCGCCTATGCGGGCTTGGCCCCGACGCCCTGGACGAGCGGATCAATTGACCGGGAGCAAGGCGTGTCGAAGGCCGGCAACCCACGTCTACGCACGACGATGATCCAGCTGGCCTGGCTCTGGTTGCGCCACCAGCCGGGCTCAGCGCTGAGCCGATGGTTCCGAGAGCGGGTTGAACGCAACGGCGGGCGCCTCAAGAAACCAATGATTGTAGCGCTGGCCCGCAAACTCCTCGTCGCGCTGTGGAAGTACGTCACGGCTGGGGTTGTGATAGAGGGGGCGAGGATCACCACCGCCTGATCGAAAACGCCGAGCGCATCACTCTGTCTCCGGGAACCTGATCAGTCCCGGCAGATCCAGGACGGGCGAACCGAGAGAGCACCTGGCTTGAAAAGCCGAGTAAAAGAAGGGTCTCGTCGTCCTGAGCCGCGCCCGCCGAAAGCGGGATCATGGTGCAGCCGCCTGAGCGGCGACCGCATGTGAGTTGGAACCGGGTCGGATACGGCCCGTGTCATGCAACGGCTCAGATCTTGGATCACGTCGATCAACAGGAGGCGACCCAATGAAGGCCTGAACTGTCGAACTTGACTCATCCATGCCCATGTGAGGCGCTCTCAATGCTCCCGAAGCAAGATCAATCACGAGCTGTTCCTTTGTGAGAGTGCTGGTGGTACAGCCCCTCGTTCAGAGGCAACCCGTGAGCCGGCGGATCCGAGGGCAAACATCCTGGGTCTTGGAGTGACGTGCCGTCCGCTCCCTGTCTCGTTCGGTATTACCCTCTGATCGATCTGCCTCCAGACCTGTCTGTCGGCCGACCAAGCTCGCGTATGGCGTGCCCGACCCATGTCTCGGACCACTTTTGACGAGGAAATGACTGACTATGCAGAGGAAACCGGCGCGGATCTGGGCCGCGGAGTTCCGTGCCTCCCTCACCTTGGGCTGTCCTCTGATCCTCACGAACCTCTCTCAGGCGGCACTGAGCGCGACTGACCTGATCATCATCGGCCGCCTCGGCGCCGAGACGCTCGCCGCAGGCTCGCTTGCGACAAGCCTCTATCACGCCTGCATGTTCTTCTGCATGGGCATCGCTTCGGCGACGATGCCCATGATCGCAACGTCGCTCGGGCGGAATCGGCATGCGGTGCGGGATGTCAGGCGCACGGTCCGGCAAGGTCTGTGGAGCGTTGCTCTGGTCTGTCTCCCCTTCTGGGCAATGCTCTGGAATGTGGAACCCATCTACGTTTGGCTCGGTCAGCGCCCCGATGTCGCGGCACGCTCGGCCGAGTTCATGCATACCCTATAGTGGGCGCTGCTTCCCTACCTCGGGTACTTGGTTCTTCGATCGTTTCTCGCCGCCATGCAGCGGCCGTTCTGGACCTTGCTCATCGCCGGATCGGCCATTCTATTCAACGCGATTGCCGGCTACGGGCTCATCCTTGGAGATTTCGGCCTGCCGCAGATGGACCTGAAAGGCGCCGGCATCGTCACCACATGCTCAAGCCTCTGGATGTTCATTGGCCTTGCCATCGTCGTTTCGACCTTCGCCTTCGAGACCACGATCTTCTACGCGGCAATCGTCATGATGGGGCTTATCGGACCGACATCTCTCGCGGCGCATGCGATTGCGGCGCAGATCTCGATGTTGAGCTTCATGGTGCCAGTGGGATTCAGCCAAGTTGCCACAGTGCGTGTGGGGCGCGCCAGCGGTGAAATGGATCCAAGAGGGGTCATGAGGGCTGGATGGAGCGCCTATGCCCTTGGGGTCGGGTTCATGGCGATCATGGCCATGATCATGCTGCTTCATCCCCAGGTCCTGGTCGCGGCGTTTCTTGATCTGAATGATCCCAACAATGCCGAGGTGGCCAGGCTGGCGATGTGGTTCCTTGCCTTTGCCGGCTTGTTCCAGATCGTTGATGGAGCGCAGTCCATCGCCTCAGGCATGCTGCGTGGACTGCAGGATACGCGGGTTCCAATGCTGTTTGCTGCACTCGGATATTGGGGGGATTGGCTTCCCCCTTGGGGCTGTGCTGGCTTTCGGCATGGATCTCGCGGGCGCTGGAGTGTGGATCGGCCTGGCTTCGGGTCTGGCTGTGGTGGCCGTGCTCATGACGGGACGGTGGCTGCTTCGCGACCGCTTGGGCCTTCTTTGGAAGAATTGTCGAGAAGTCCGGCCCCATGTGCCGGAAGCAGCGGATGCACTGGCCTGAGCGAATGAGGCGATAATCTGCAACTTTAGTGGCTAACTTTGCGAATACACCTATAAGGTTAAGTTCATAGATTTGATCAACGAAAATTTCGCCTTGCTCGGGAGTCTCAATCCTTTCGAGGCTATTGCCTACCTCTTTTAAACGGTCACGCTCGGACGTTTTCTCTTGTACTTTGGGTCATAGGTGAAAGTCCCGACCAAAAGGAGAGTCCTATGGACGATCAAGACACCCGGCCTGAGGGCGACGATCGCCGCGAGTTCCTGAAGAAATGCGGCAGGTTCGCTGCGGTGACCCCTCCTGCGATCACCATGCTGCTGTCCACATCCCTGACCTCCAGCGCCATTGCCGATTCCGTAAAAGGCGGCCCCCGAGACATGTCTTACAGTGGCAAGACGAGCGGGGGGGTCGGAGGTCCCGGCAGGTCGACGATGAGCAACAGGGGCGGCAAGAAGTAACCAGGCGAAGCTGTGAGCCCTACCGGGGCCGTGTGCTCAGACGCGGCCAGCGCCCAGCCGAGGGT
>JAFAAP010000009.1 GCA_023426505.1 Pseudomonadota bacterium | reverse complement strand
CGATCGCCCTGTGGATCGTGGCGATCGCCTCGCCCTCGTCGCGGCCGCCGTAAAAATCCGACATGCCCATGCAGCCGAGGCCGATGGCGGAAACCTGCAATTGTCCGAGTCGACGCTGCTGCATGGGAATCTCCTGAGTGACGAGCAATGGCGCGTGAACACGCCGCAAGCCGACTGCCGATTACACGGTGCGGGTGCCGTAGGCGTCCGCCATGACGGCGATATCGGCCAGCTTCGCGTTGAAGATGGTCCAGTCATCCCGGTCGGCAATGGGTGCCCAGGTCACTTCCACGTCCTCGATCAGCATGGTGCAGGGCGAGGTTCTGCCGAAATACGGGTGATCGAGCCGGGCATCGGTCGCCGGCTCGAAGCCTTCGAGCGCCGCATGGGCGCTCCTGAAGGCAGACAAGGCGTAATAGGGAGCCGACGGGCTCTGGGCCGCGCGCTTTTCGCTCGCGAGGCCGCCGCGCCAGTCGAACAGGGTCTGCTCGAACGGAGCCTTTGATTCGTTCAGGAAGGTCCACAACGCCCTGGCGAGCAGACCGTCACGCTCGAAACCCGCAGAAGCGAGGCCGAGGCGGCGCAAGAGGGCCGCCGGAAACTCGCGGTGGAGCGCCGGCTCGAACGACCTCAGGGCCTGTTCCAACTCCGCCTGCGGCACCAGCGGCAGCAGGCACTCGGCTAGCCGGAACAGGTTCCACAAGAGCGCGTCGGGCTGGCGGCCGAAGGCGTAAAGCCCGGTTTCGTCGAAATAGGCGGCCGTAAAGGCCGGGTCGTAGGCTGGGATGAAGCGCCACGGCCCGTAATCGAAGCTTTCGCCGGTGACGTTGATGTTATCCGTGTTGAGCACCCCATGGACGAAGCCGGCCGCCATCCACTGCGCGCCCATGCGCGCCACGCGACCGCAGACCTCCTCCAGGAACGCGACCGCGCGAGCCGGTTCCTCTTCGCGCCAGATCTGCGGCATGTAGGTTCGAACCGTGTGATCGAGGAGCCTGCGGATGTTCTCCGGCTCGTCGAGGAAGAGGAAGCGTTGGAAGCTGCCGATGCGGATGTGCGAGTGGCTGAGGCGCACCAGCACCGAGGAGCGCGTCGGCGACGGCTCGTCGCCGCGCTCCAGCTCCTCGCCGGTCTCGATCAGGCTGAAGCCCTTGGAGGTCTCGACGCCGAGCGCCTCCAGCATCTCGGTCGCCAGGACCTCGCGCACGCCACCTTTGAGGGTCAGACGCCCATCCGCGTGCCGCGACCAAGGCGTCTGGCCGCTGCCCTTGGTGCCGAGGTCGAGGAGGCGTCCGTCCGAGAGGTCGTGGAGCTGCGCGAACAGGAAGGCGCGCCCGTCGCCAAGATAGGGGTTGTAGGTGCGGAACTGGTGCCCGTGATAGCGCAGGGCCAGGGGCGTGCCCAGGCTCCCCGGAAGAGGTTCGAAGCGGCCGAAATGGGCGATCCACTCCTCGTCCGTCAGGGTGTCGAGGCCGACCCGTGCGGCCCAGCGTTGGTTTCGGTAGCGCAGCAGATGCTGCGGGAAAGCAGCTGGGCTGACCATGTCGTAGAAGTCAGCGCCAAGGCTTTCGTGGGCAGTCGAAGGACGGGCGGAGGCGGATACGGGCATCGGAAACCAGTTGCTGCGGGATCGAACCAAGTCAACGCATCAGGTGCGATTTGGGCGCTAGCTCGCAAGCCCGGATCCGAAAAGCGTCGTCATCCACGGGTGAACCCAACGTTCCGGTCCGGGTTGATCCCTGCAGACATCATAGGAAGGACTTCATGCTCAAGCTCATCCGCAACCTCATTATCCTTCGCCAAGCCTGGAGGCTCATGAAGCGTCGCCGCTAGGCCGCTCTCGGACCAGGTGTAGAGCATCGCCCGAGCGTGTAAGCTGGGCCGGATTGAACCGCCTGACCGAGAGCCCCGATGCCGAAATCCTCTCCGCGCCGCAGCCCTGTCCCGGTCGACCTCGCGCTTCAGGGGGGCGGGGCGCACGGTGCCTTCACCTGGGGTGTCCTGGATCGCCTGCTCGAGGAGAGCTGGCTCACCTTCGACGGCATCTCGGGGACTTCGGCGGGCGCCATGAACGCTGCCGTTCTCGTGGACGGCTTCGTGAGGGACGGGCATGAGGGAGCGCGGGCGGCCCTCGAGCAATTCTGGCGACGGGTGTCGGATGCGGCGCTTCTCAGCCCGTTCCGGCGCACGCCGCTCGACATCCTGCTGGGACGCTGGTCCCTCGACAACTCCCCCGCCTTCGTGGCCTATGACATCCTGGCCCGCGTGGTCTCGCCCTACGACCTGAACATTATGAAGGAGAACAACCCGCTGCGGGACATCCTCGAGGCGACGGTGGATTTCAGCCGCCTGACCCATGCCCCGATCAAGCTGTTCGTCACCGCAACAAATGTGCAGACGGGCCAGGGCCGCGTGTTCCACAACGAGGCGATCACGGCGGACGTGCTGCTGGCATCCGCCTGCCTGCCGTTTCTGTTCCAGGCGATCGAGATTGAGGACGAGCCGTATTGGGACGGCGGCTATTCGGGCAATCCGACGATCGCGCCGCTCGTGAAGGAATGCGGAGCCGACGACATCGTCCTCGTGCAGGTGAACCCGGTCGAGCGCCTCGGCACTCCGCGCAGCGCCCGCGAGATCGCAAACCGCATCAACGAGGTTTCGTTCAACGCCACCCTCCTGAAGGAGCTGAAGATGATCGCCCTGCTCAGGCAAGTGGCCAATCCGGGCAACTGCGAGGGCGCCCTATGGGCCAAGATGCGGGTCCACCGCATCGCCAGTGCCGCCATGACCGAACTCGGTTACTCGTCGAAGCTCAATGCGGAATGGGATTTCCTCTGTCACCTGCGCGACGAGGGCCGGCGCTCGGCGGAGGGCTTCCTGAAGGACCACGCGCGGCACCTGGGCCGCCAATCGAGCCTCGACCTGGACGCCCTGCTGGAGGCCTGAGGCCCTCGTCCGTTCGGCGGGGTTCCGCCGCCCTGCGGGCCTGTGCCAATATCACCCGACTGCCCCGTGAGGAGCACCCCTGATCGGTGCCGCTCGCGGCACCGCAGCGCAGAAAGGACGCCAGACCCGCAATGGAACGCCTTCGCCGCAACATCCTCGCTGGCCTTTTGACCGTGATCCCGCTCTGGATCACGGTCTGGATGATGTGGTTCATCCTCGACTACATCATCTATCTCGGCCGGCCGTTCGTCTTCGCGCTGGCAGGCGCGATCCGCCCCTATGCGGATGACGTTTCCGACCTCCTCGTCCGCGCATGGTTTCAGTCGGCCATCGCCATCGTGATCGTTCTCGCGGCCCTCTACCTGATCGGCGCGGCGACCAACGCCGTGATCGGGCGCCGCATCCTCCGCCTCGTGGACGGCCTCATCGACCGGGTTCCGCTCGCCAAGACGATCTACGGCGCCACCCGTACCCTCATCGATTCCGTGCGAGGCGGACAGCAGGGCGGCCAGCGCGCCGTGCTTATCGATTTTCCGCATCAGGACATGCGCGCTGTCGGCATCGTGACGGCGATCTTCCACGCGAGCGACACCGGTGAGGAACTTGCGGCCGTCTACGTTCCGACCACCCCGAACCCGACCTCCGGCTACGTAGAGATCGTGCCCACCCGCCGTCTCGTCTGGCTCGACTGGACGGTGAACGACGCCATGTCCTTCATCGTGTCGGGCGGCGCCATGACTCCGAAGGGCGTGAGGATGACGCCAGGGCCTCGGACGACGGATGTCGAAGCCATCGATAAGCCTGAGCGCGCGCCCGAGCCCGAAACGATGGAGTCCTGATCCCTCAGCGCGTCTGCCGTGCGATGATCCAGACCGCATGGACGATGCCGGGGATGTAGCCGAAGATCGTCAGCAGGATGTTGAGCCAGAACTGTCCGCCGAATCCGACCGTGAAGAAGACGCCGACGGGCGGCAGCAGGATCGCCAGCAGGATGCGGATCAGGTTGCTCATGAGTGGCTCGCCCGTTGTATTAACCTGAGCGGGAACGCCAGGAGGACCGGCCTGTTCCAGATCGATGATCTAATCCGAACCGAACGGTTCAGCGTATCGGTATTCACAATGGGAAACCAACCGCGCGACTAAAGAATACGCGTTGGGATGGCAAATGAGATCTCCTTCTGGCGATCCATGTTGCCGTGACGACGGCAGGGAGGCAGCATGGACCTTCTCCGAACGACCAACATCACATCATCGTTATGGGCGTCCCTGGCCCGAAAATGAGATTGCCCTTGAGGCATCTCAAGTCGGCGACCAGCGGGATCATGCTAAAGGCCATTAAGGTCAAGGTTCGGTTCCGGATCCATTCCGGCCCGCCGAACGTTCCCGACACAGTGAGAAGGCGAGGTCTGAGCATGGGGTGGTCGATCCCCGTAGGAACGGTGAAGGGCACGGTCGTCCGCATTCACTTCACCTTTCTTCTCTTTCTCGTCTGGATCGCCGTGTCGCATTATGCCAGCGGCGGGCGTAGCGCCGCCCTTGAGGGCACGATCTTCGTCATTCTGCTGTTCCTGTGCGTGCTGCTGCACGAGTTTGGCCATGTTTTCGCCGCCAGACGCTACGGCGTGCAGACGCCGGATATCACGCTCCTGCCGATCGGCGGCGTCGCGCGGCTCGAGAGGATCCCCGAGGAGCCCTCGCAGGAGCTGATCATCGCCCTGGCGGGCCCCGCCGTGAACGTGGTGATCGCCGCCGTTCTGTTCGTCGCGCTCGGCGGCTTCCTGCCGCCCGAGAGCGTGGATGTGCAGAACCCTGGGACCAGCATGCTCGCGCGTCTTGCGATGGTGAACGTGTTCCTGGTGGTGTTCAACATGATCCCGGCCTTCCCCATGGATGGAGGCCGGGTACTGCGTGCCCTCCTCGCCTCGCGCTACGGCTACCAGCGCGGCACGCAGATCGCCGCCACGGTCGGCCAAGTCCTGGCCTTCGGATTGGGCCTCCTCGGCCTCATGGGCAATCCAATCCTCGTCTTCATCGCGATCTTCGTCTATCTCGGCGCGGCCGGCGAGGCCCACGCGGTTCAGATGCGCGAGGCCTCCCGCGGCATGCTGGCCGCGGACGCGATGATCACGCGGTTCGAGAGCCTGCGGCCGGGCAGCACCGTCGAGGATGCCGTGCAATGCCTGATCCATACGACCCAGCACGATTTCCCGATCGTGGACGGTGCCGGGATGCTGCGGGGCGTCCTGACCCGTGATGACATGATCCGTGCCTTGCGCGATCAAGGCCCTACCACATCGGTCATGGAGGTGATGCGCGGCGACATCCCCGTCATCCACCAGCGCCAGCCGCTCGAGAAGGCGCTGCAGCTGATGCAGGAGAGCCAGGTTCCGGCAATCGGCGTCACCGACGGCGCCTCCCGCCTCGTCGGCTTGATCACGCCCGAGAATGTCGGCGAGATGATGATGGTGTTGGCCGCCAGCCCTCCCCGCCCGAAATCGATGCCGTGGCAGCGCGTGTCGCAGACGGACCGAACGGAATAGCCAGGCCCGAACGGAAAGCGCCCGGCTTGGCCAACCGGGCTCCGTGTCTTTATCGATCTGTAGGGAGTTGATTAGGCCGCTTTGACCCCGGCGAGGAAGTTCGCGACCTCCTGGCCGAGATCCTCGGAATGGCGGGCGAGCTCTTGCGCCGCGCCAAGCACCTGGCCGGCCGCACTGCCCGTCTCGCCGGCACCCTGGCGAACCACGCCGATATTGCCCGTCACCGCTTCCGTGCCGCGGGCTGCCTCCTGCACGTTGCGGGAGATCTCCTGGGTGGCCGCCCCCTGCTCCTCCATCGCGGCCGCGATGGTGGTGGAGATCTGCGACATCTCGGAGATGGTCTGCGCGATCTCGCGGATCGCTGCGACGACTTCCTGGGTCGCCTGCTGCACGCCGGCGATCTGGGCCGAGATCTCGTCGGTTGCCTTGGAGGTCTGGCTCGCCAGCTCCTTCACTTCAGTTGCCACGACCGCGAAACCGCGGCCGGCTTCTCCGGCCCGCGCCGCCTCGATGGTGGCGTTAAGCGCGAGCAGGTTGGTCTGCCCGGCGATGTTGTTAATGAGCTGCACGACATTGCCGATCTTCTCGGCGGTCTCGGCGAGCGCCTGGACCGTGAGGTTCGTGCGTTGCGCACCGTGCACAGCGCGGTCGGCGACCTGCGACGACTGCATCACCTGAGTGGCAATCTCGCGGATGGAGATCGACAGTTCCTCCGTCGCGGCTGCCACCGTCTGCACATTGGAGGAGGTCTGCTCGGCCGCGGACGCGACATTGATGGATTGACGCGTGGTCTGGTCGGCGATCGCCGTCATGCCCTGTGCGGTGGCCTCCATCTCGGTGGCCGCGGCCGAGAGGCCCTGGGTCAGGGCAGACACGTTGGCCTCGAAGCGCTTGGTGAGCTCATCGAGAACCTGCGCGCGGCGCATCTTGGCGTCGGCCTCGAGGGCTGCGGCCTCGTCGGCGTCGCGCCTGGCGATGAGCGCCTGCTTGAACACCTGAACCGCGTCCGCGATCGCGCCAATCTCGTTCCGCTCGCCGCGGTGGGGCACATGGGCGGCAAGATCGCCGGACGCAAGCGCGCGCATCGGCGCCACGACGGACGCGATGCCGCTGGACACGGAACGGATGATCAGGAAGGCGAGCAGCGCCACGAACAGGGCTGCGATGCCCAGCGATGTGACGACGAAGATCAGGGTCTGCCGATACTCGGCCTGTGCCTTGGCGGCTGCCTCGTCGGCTTTCTGTTGGTTGAGATCGACGAGCATGCCGAGAACCTGCTGCGCCTTGCGCAAGGGCTGGATTGCCGTGCTGTTGAAATGGTCACGGGCCTGCGAGGTCTCGCTGCGACGCGAGTGATCGAGCACAACGTTCGCCTCGCGCTCGTAGACAGCCCAGGCCTTGCTGAACTCATCAAAGAGCACCCGCTCCTCGTCCGTCGAAATCAGAGCCTCATAGGCCGCACGGGCCTCCCGGAGGTCCTTCAGACGGGTCTGGATGTTGCCTTCCGTCTCGATCACTACATCCTCGTCGGTGGCAAGCACGTTGCGCAGCAGCGAGCCCCGGAGTTCGGATGCCAGGGTGTTCAGAGTGCTCGACCAGCGCACGCCCGGCAGCGCGCTTCCGTTGATGTCGACCAAGAGGTTGTTCATCGTGCGCAGGCCGTTGAGCCCGAGAAGGCCCGTCGCCAGGGTAAGGATCATCAACGCCGAGAAGGCGCCGATCAGCTTTGCCTTAATGGAGAGTTTTCGCAGAGACAGCATTGTTCTTCTTCTCGCCCCTCGCAGGGCCGGATCGTGACCGTGGTGACGGCACGAATATATTCAGGGACGCGGCACTATGCTGTTGAGGGCTTAATGAGGCCTTACCCCGAATTGCGAAAAGGACACGCTTCACGTGCATGTTTTGCTGCATGCATCTCGTGCCGTGCGAATGACACTGTATGACAGACTACACGCCGAGTGATTGTTGCGCCTATGGAACGAGAGATCTCTAACCACGGTAACGTTAGTTATATCGTAACAATTAGAGTTGGTATCCTGCCTCCAGCCATGCGCGGCAAACATGCTGTGCCGGCGATCTACTGGTTTGTGACGGCGAAGCTGAAACGAGCGTCGTTCCACGGCGTTGACGGCTTAGCCCCGGTCTGATTCCAGCCGAGGATCGGGGACATGCACGCAGCCACAACCCACAACGTCAGGGGACAATCATGGCGGACAAGCGCCCGACTCTCACCACCCGACAAGGCCACTCGGTCTCCGACAACCAGAGCCTTCGCAGCGTCGGGGAGCGTGGACCGGCGACGCTCGAGAACTACCAGTTCATCGAGAAGATCACCCATTTCGACCGCGAGCGCATTCCGGAGCGCGTGGTGCACGCGCGCGGAACCGCCGCTCACGGCTATTTCGAAGCGTACGGCAAGATCGGCGACGAGCCGGCCTCCAGGTACACCCGCGCCAAGGTGCTGACGCAGACCGGTGTACGCACGCCTGTCTTCCTGCGCTTCTCCACCGTGATCGGCTCGAAGGACTCGCCCGAGACTGCACGCGACCCACGCGGCTTCGCCATCAAGTTCAAGACGGTGGATGGCAACTGGGATCTCGTCGGCAACAACCTGAAGGTCTTCTTCATCCGCGACGCGATCAAGTTCCCGGACATGATCCACGCCTTCAAGCCCGACCCGGTCTCGAACCGGCAGGAGGCGTGGCGCTTCTACGACTTCGTGATGCACCACCCGGAATCGCTGCACATGGTGACCTGGGTGAAGAGCCCCTGGGGCATCCCGGCCGATTACCGGCACATGCAGGGCTCGAGCGTGAACACCTACAAGCTCGTCAACGATCAGGGCGAGGCGGTGCTGGTGAAATTCTCCTTCGAGCCGAAGCTCGGCGTGAAGAACCTCACCAGCGAGCAGGCGGCCGAGATCCAGGGTCGCGACGTCGGTCATGCGACCCGCGACCTCTACGACGCGATCGAGCGCGGCGATTATCCCGAGTGGGAGATGTGCGTGCAGATCATGACGGACGACGATCATCCGGAACTCGACTTCGATCCGCTCGACGACACGAAGCGCTGGCCGGAGGACCAGTTCCCGCTCCTACCGGTCGGACGCTTGGTGCTCGACCGAAACCCGGACAATTTCTTCGCCGAGACCGAGCAATCGGCCTTCGGCACCGGCGTGCTCGTGGACGGCATCGACTTCTCGGACGACAAGATGCTGCAGGGCCGCACCCTGTCCTACTCCGACACGCAGCGGTACCGTGTCGGTCCGAACTACCTGCAGCTCCCCGTCAATGCGCCGCAGGAGCAGGCTCGCGCATACACTAATCAGCGCGACGGACAGATGGCCTACTATGTCGACCGCGCCAAGGACCAGAGCAAGCACGTGAACTACGAGCCGAGCTCGATGGGCGGTCTGGTCGAGGCGCCGAAGCCCGCGGAGCAGTACCACCAGTGGGTCGAGGGTCATCTTGGCCGCTACCAGACCACCCGCACGGCCGACGACTACAAGCAGGCCGGCGACCGATACCGCACCTTCGAAGATTGGGAGCGCGACGACCTGATCAACAACCTCGTGGCCGACATGAAGGACTGCCCGGAGCATATCGCGCTCCGCATGGTCTGGCACTTCTGGCACTGCGATGAGGATTACGGTCGCCGTGTTGCGGAAGGCGCAGGCATCGACCTGAAGAAGGCGCTTGCTCTGCCGCCGCTCGAAGGCAAGCCTGCACCGGGCCAGAACCGGCCTGGCAGCACATATACCAGCGGTAAGCGTGAGGAGCCTGCTCCGCGCACCGAAGCGGCCGAGTAGGCCCCGACTCACGAGCATGAAACGAAACGAGCCGGGCTCACCCCGGCTCGTTTTGCTGCTCGGCCTCTGTCACGCATAACCCAGCCCCAGGGCCGTCGCAGGACCGTCGATCCCGCTATTTCTTCGCACAGATCGCGCGGGCGAACATGCCGCTCGCGTTGTCGCTGGTCGAGAAGCAGTAGATACCGACCTCGTCCATATCGAGCCGGTCGCCGCGGGCGCACGTGCCGTTCACCGGATACTCGTCGTCCTCACAGCGGGCGACGCATCGTCCTTGCGCCTCGCAGCGCTGGACCAGCACCCTCAGAATTGTCCCGGCGGGTCCGGGCCGCCCTTCCGGCCCCGCCGCACCCGGTGGTCCGGGCGGACCAGCTGGGCCTGCCTCGCCGACGGGCCCGGGCGGTCCTTGTGGACCAGGTGGTCCCATCGACCCGGCCACACCGGCCTGACCATCAGCTCCCGCCGGTCCGGCTGGCCCCGGCGGCCCGGCGGGCCCAGCCTCGCCGCGCGGCCCCGGCGCGCCTTGCGGCCCCTGAGGACCCTGATGTCCGGCAATTCCTTGCGGCCCCTGCGGACCTGGCGGTCCCGCTGGTCCTTCTGGACCCATATCCCCCTTCGGGCCGGGTGGGCCAGCGGGCCCCGGCTGCCCACCGGCAATTGCTTGGCCGGCTTCGCCGACAGGCCCAGGCGGTCCAGGAGGTCCGGGCGGACCGGCAGGTCCTTGAGGCCCCGGCGCACCGTCGCGGCCGGCGACACCCTGCGGTCCAGGAGAGCCCTCGGGCCCTTGCGGGCCAGGCGGTCCGGCCTGTCCCTGCGGCCCCTCCGGGCCGGTCGGCCCTGCAGGACCGGGTGGGCCACCAGGCCCCTGGGGACCCGGATCGCCTTTCGGCCCGGGAGGACCCGCCGGCCCGGCTTGCCCTTCGACGGGTGCCGGCTGCACGGCGGCCGTGTCGCTGCGCGCCTCCGGGCCACGTTGGCCGCAGAAGCCGATCACCGCCTCGCGCTGCTCGTCATCCGCCTGAAGCGCGACGATGCAGTCGTCGGGGTGATAGGCGAGCCGGAAGGCGAAGCGGCCATTGGCATCGCTGCGTACCTGATGAGTCTGATCGAGAGTGATCGTGGTCTGTCGCGGGCGGCTCAGGCGACCGATGACGCGCAGCTCGCCGCCCGTGATCATGGCCTGGTCGACGATGATGTCGGCGTAGGCGGGCGTGAACCCCAACGCGACCATGGATCCCACCAGAAGGCGCTTCATCATCCTGCCTCTCGCACAAGCTCCGCATCAGCGTCTCTCCCCCGTGCGAGGGCGTCAATTAACTCAGAAGGCTAGAAGGCCGGAGCTACCACGAAGGATCCGGCGATGTCCGAAAGGCGCGTTGCAGCGCCTTTCATAGCAAAATGGATCATCCTTCGAGCATCCCGTCGAGGAACGCGCTCAGGCAGTCTCCGATGACGGAGACCTGGTAGCCGCCCTCCTGCACGACCAGCGTGGGCAATCCCGCGGAGCGGACGAGCCTGCCGATCTCGCGGAAGGCGGGGGTCGTCACGTCCAGAAGACCGATGGGGTCCTCGCGGTGGCTGTCATAGCCCAGCGCCACGACCAGGACCTCCGCGCCGAAGGACTGTACTTCCCGCAGCCCGCGCTCCACGGCTGCGAACATAACCGGATCCTGCGATTTCGGCGCGAGCGGGATGTTGAGGTTGCATCCCTCCCCCTCCCGGTTTCCGCGCTCATGCGCATATCCGGTGAAGAACGGGTAGTATTCGTTCGGATCCACATGCACCGAGACGGTGAGAACGTCGGAGCGGAGATAGAAGATCTCCTGGGTCCCGTCGCCATGGTGAGCATCCACGTCGAGCACGGCCACACGGGTGAAGCGCGTGCGCAGGTGCTGCGCCGCGATGGCGGTGTTGTTGAGATAGCAGAAGCCATTCGCCTGATCGGCGCGGGCATGATGGCCGGAAGGACGGCACAGCGCATAGGCTGCCCCCGCCCCATCCAGGATCGCCTCTGCGGCCGCTATGGCGGCGTGGGTGGACTTCAGGGACGAGAGCCATGTCTGCGGCCCGAGCGGAACCGAGAGGCCGCCGAGATAGTAGCCGGCCTGCGCGACGACCGATTGCGACGGGCAAGGGGGCCGGTGATCCCAATCGGGACGACCGCTCCAGTAAGGCGAGACATTGGGCAGAACCTCGATCCCGGCGCCGGGGATCTTCTGCCAGCGCTCATAGGCACCGGAGAGAAAGTCGAGGTAAGGCTGCGTGTGAACGGTCAGCGCTGGCGCCAAACCGTAATCGGCTGGCCTCTCGGGCGTCAGGCCGCGCGAGGACAGTGCCGCGAGCAGAGCGTCCACGCGCGCCGGACGGTCCTGCGGATCGACGATCCTGCCGACTCGCATGAATTGCTGCGGATCGTGCAGATGCTGGTCGGCATGGAAGAATGCGCGCATCGGAGATGGCTCCCGGTCAGTGGTATCAAAAGGACGTCATTGATGAACGGATCGCGCGGAAGCTGCGCGGGTGAGCAGGTCGTCCATGGCGGACAGGAACAGGTCGGCATTCTCCCGCGAAAACACGAGCGGCGGGCGAATCTTGAGAATGTTGGCGCCGGGCCCCGTCGCGCTGATGAGGATCCGCCGTTCGCGTAGATCGTTCACGAGGCGCGCCGTCTCGTCCGTCGCGGGCTCCTTCGTGAGTGGATCCCGCACGAGCTCGACGCCGGTGAAGAGGCCAGCGCCCCGGACATCCCCGATGATCGAATGGCGCTGCGCCAAGGCACGCAGGCCAGCGCGAAGGTGGTCGCCGACGCGTCGCGCATTATCCACGAGCCCTTCGCCTTCGATCACCTCCAGCACCGCCATGCCGACGGCGGCCGAGACCGGGTTGCCTCCGAAGGTGTTGAAGTAGCGCGTGCGCTGCCCGAACTCGGCCAGCACCTCGGGCCGCGCCACCATGCCGGCGACGGGATGGCCGTTGCCCATCGGCTTGCCGAGGGTGACGATGTCCGGCACGAGGCCGTGCCGGGCGAAGCCCCACATGGCCTCGCCAGTGCGGCCGAAGCCAGGCTGCACCTCGTCGGCAATGAAGAGGCCGCCGGCCTCGCGGACGGCCGCGACGGCAGGAGCGAGGAAACCCGCCGGATCGGCATAGACGCCGTCGCTCGAAAAGATCGTGTCGACGAGAAGCGCCGCGGGCCTGATCCCGCTCGCTGCCATATCGCCGATCGCCTCACGCACATGGGCGGCGAAGACCTCGCCCACGTCCGGGACGTCGCCCCGATATCCATCGGGCGCCGGTACTGTGCGGGCATGCGCGCCGAGCTGCATCCCCCGTCCCAACGAGGGCGACAGCTCCGCCGTGACGGTCGTGGTGCCGTGATAGGCGAGCTGCGTGACGATCACGCCCGTCCCGCCCGTATGAGCCTTCGCGACCCGGAGAGCGAGATCGTTCGCCTCGCTGCCGGTGCAGGTGAACATCACGTGCGAAAGCTCCAACGGGAAATGTCCGAGGAGCCTCTCGGCATAATCAAGGACCGTGTCGTGCAGATAGCGCGTGTGGGTGTTGAGGATCTCGGCCTGCCGGGACAGGGCCGCCGTCACATGCGGATGGCAATGCCCGACCGACGCGACGTTGTTGTACATGTCGAGATAGGCTTGCCCCTCCGGGTCGTAGAGCCAGACCCCCTCCCCCCGCACCAGATGCACCGGGTTAGCATAGAACAGACGATAAGCGGGTCCGAGCAGACGCTGGCGCCTCGCGATCATGTCCCTCTCGCGTTGAGCGACATCCGCTTCGCTGGCCGCGCTGTAGGCGTTGATCATGGACATGGTCGTCACGCTCCTTGGCAGGCTTGGCGCAGATAGGTTTGGGCTTCCTCCCGCGAGAGCTGCGCGAGACGCTCGAGACCGGCCCAGGCCTTGGGGGCATTGCGCAGGATGTAATCCCGGTTTTCGGGATATCGCGCGGCGCGCCAGTTGCTGATCGCCACCGTCAGCACCATGCGCGTGGCGATCAGGTCGAACAAAACGGCGATCTCCTCGGGCTCCAGCGGGAGCACGGCATGAAAACCGGCGACCATGTGGCCTGGCCCTTCAAGAGGATGTCCGGCCTTGGTCATCTGGTAGGCCGCCGCGACCGCGAGGTCGTTGACGAGCGGCGCCTGGACCGCATCGCCGAAATCGATGATGCCGGCGATCTCGTCCGGCGCATTGGGAAAGACCAGCACGTTGTGCGGGTTCAGGTCGTTGTGGATGATCTGCGCGCGAAGGATCGGCATCTGCGGCAGGGCGTGCTGTTCGAAGGCATCGAGGAAGCGGGTCGCCAGCGCACGCCGCGCGTCGTCGGCGATATGCACGAGCAGGCCGCGCACGCGGCCGGCGTGCTGAAGGTCCCACATCAGCTCGTGGCCGGAGCCCGGATGCGTGAAGCCTTGGAGGGCGCGATCCAGCCGTGCCAGGCATGCGCCGAGATTGCGCCGCTGTGCAGGACTGTGTGGTGCGCGGTGAAGCGGCTCTCCCTGAAGGTAGGTGAGGATGCGCACGATGCGCGGCTCCTCGCCGGATCGTGACAGCAGCGCCTCCGCCCTGCCCTCGCGGGTCCTGATCACGCGCGGCACCGGAAGCGTTCCGTCACGATTCTCGACATGCAGCAGTGCCTGGGTCTGAAAATGGGTGACCTGCGCACCTTCGGCCGGGTTGCTCACCTTCAGGACGTAATGTCCGCCATCCCGTGTGCGGAGGTAAAAATTCCGGTCCCGTTCACCCTTGAGCTCGCTCGCGACTGCATCGAGGCCGTAGAGATCGGCGGCGAGCCGCTCGGCCTCCTTCGTAGAGAAGTCCGGCACGGCGGTGGCGAGCAGAGAATCGATATCTTGTTGCGGTATCATCGGCCCGAGGAGCATCGTTGTTCACTCCACCCTAGCCTATCGATCCTGCGCTGTCCGCCCCTTGGCCGCCTCGATTATCGCCGAAATGGGGCGTCGCCTCTATCTTCCAGTCCTGCGGGTTCCGCAACTTCGCGGGATGAGCTAACCAGAAACGGTAAGCGCGCTGGTGCGGCGCGCCCGGAGGATCACGCCAGATCATGAACGAGCATCTGTCATTTTATATCGACGGCAAGTGGGTGAAGCCCGAAGGCCGCCAAGCCCTCGACGTCATCAACCCGGCCACAGAGGAGCCCTTTGCCCGCATCGCGCTGGGCACCAAAACCGATGTGGACAACGCAGTGGCCGCCGCCAAGCGCGCCTTCCCGTCCTATTCCCGCGCGACCCGCCAGGAACGCCTCGATCTTCTCAACGCCGTGATCGAGGTCTACCGCAAGCGCCACGACGACCTCGCGGAGGCGATCTCGCAGGAAATGGGCGCCCCCATGACCTTGGCCAAGCAGGCCCAGGCCGCCGCGGGTCTTGGTCATCTCACGCGCGTGGTGGAGGTGCTCAAGACCTACGAGTTCGAGGAAACGATCAACAACACCCTCGTGGTGCGCGAGCCGATCGGCGTCGTCGGCCTCATCACCCCGTGGAACTGGCCCCTGAATCAGATCGCCTGCAAGGTCGGCCCGGCACTCGCCGCCGGCTGCACCATGGTGCTGAAGCCCAGCGAGATTTCGCCGATCTCCGCCCTCATCTTCACCGAGATCATGCACGAGGCCGGCGTGCCTGCGGGCGTGTACAATCTCGTCAATGGCGACGGCCCGACGGTCGGTGAAGCCATCTCCCGCCATCCGGACATCGACATGGTGTCGTTCACCGGTTCGACCCGCGCCGGCATCCTGGTCGCCAAGGCGGCCGCCGATACGGTCAAGCGCGTCCACCAGGAACTCGGCGGCAAGTCGCCCAACATCATCCTGGACGACGCGGATTTCGAGAAGGCGATCGCGCATGGGGCCCGCTCCTGCTTCGGC
>JAFAAP010000257.1 GCA_023426505.1 Pseudomonadota bacterium | reverse complement strand
AGATCATTCGCTGTCTCAAGCGCTTTGTTGCACGGGAGATCTTCGGCTATCTCTGCCGCGCCAGCAGACCTCCCACGACCGTCTCTTCAACCTCTTGACCTCTATAGGAGCATCAATGCAACGGTGCCTGTCCATCCTCCACCTAGGTCCCCCGATATTCACATAATATTTCTGCTATTATAAATTTTATTCACCATACAGTGTAAATTGCCTACGATTGCTTTAGATGGAGTCAGAGAATTCCGCTTCCAGGAGAGCAGCCCATGTCCAAGGTCTATGTCATCCACGAGAACAGCGTGTGGGTTGAGCCCCTTCGCACTGCCTTCCATGAACTGGGAACTCCGTTCGAGGAGTGGTTCCTAGATCAGGGAGTGCTCGACCTGCGCGCGCCTCCTCCGGGTGGCGTGTTCTACAACCGGATGAGCGCCTCCTCGCATACACGCGATCACCGCTATGCCGCCGAGTATACGGGCGCTGTGCTTGCCTGGTTGGAGCGGCATGGGCGCACCATCGTAAATGACAGCCGGGCGCTCCGGCTCGAGATCAGCAAGGTCGCCCAGTATGAAGCCCTCGCTGCCTTCGGCATCCCGACCCCTGACACGCTGGCTGTTGTGGAGCGCGATCACATCATCGCTGCCGCTGAAAGGCTCGGCTATCCCTTGATCCTCAAGCACAACCGAGGCGGCAAGGGCTTGGGTGTGCGCCTGTTCCTTAGCCGTGCCGCCCTGGAGGAGCATCTCGTTTCTCCTGAGTTTGAGGAGCCGGTCGACGGCATCACCCTTGTCCAGCGCTATATCCAGGCGCCTGAACCCTTCGTCACACGGCTGGAGTTCGTCGGTGGCCGTTTCCTCTACGCGGTTCGAGTCGATACGAGCCAGGGGTTTGAACTGTGCCCCGCGGACGCCTGCCAGGTCGATGCCGCTGCCATCGGATCGGCTGCTTGCCCGGCGGTTGCCCCGTCGGAGAAGTTTCAGGTCGTCGAAGGATACCAGAACCCGTTAATCCCGACCTATGAGCGGTTCCTGGCCGCCAACGGAATTGGCATTGCTGGGATCGAGGTGATCGTCAACGGGGAGGGGAGGCCCTTCACCTATGACGTGAACACCAACACCAACTACAATCCCGATGCGGAGGTGCGCGCCGGCGTGTTCGGGATGCGGAGCATCGCCCGCCATCTGGATGGTCTGCTGAAGCAGCAGGTAACCGCCCGCGCGGCTTGAATCCGACACGCTGCTGTTGGATTAACATCTTCCCCAGGCTGAAAAATCCCCAGACTTTAGCCACGGGGAAGATGTTAATCTGCATGACGCCGTGGCGTTGAAAGGCAGCCCCATGAACACCAACGCAAATTTATCCACTGAGCGGCCAACCTTCGTCACCCACCTTGAGTGTTCTTGGACCGGCGAGATCTACGAGGCGGATCGGCCACATAACCTCTCGCGCGCCGGCAAGCCTTTGCTCGTGCGCTACGATCTGGACGGCGTTCGCGCCTCTCTCAGCAAGGAAGCCTTGGCGGCTCGGTCCAACGACCTTTGGCGATGGCGGGAACTGCTCCCGGTGCGCCGGGTGGCCGATATCGTCAGTCTGGGAGAGGTGGCCACCCCGCTCATTCCTCTGACGCGGTCCGTGCAGGAGCTGGGGGGAGGGGAGGTTCTCGTCAAGGATGAGGGCCGGCTGCCAACCGGATCGTTCAAGGCCCGCGGCCTTGTAATGGCCGTCTCCATGGCCAAGGCGTTCGGCCTCAAGCACCTGGCGATGCCGAGCAACGGCAATGCCGGAGCGGCTCTGGCGGCTTATGCGAGCCGCGCGGGCATCCGCGCCACCGTCTTTTGTCCGGAAGATACTCCCGAGATCAATCTCTCCGAGATCGCGCTGCAGGGGGCTTCCGTCTATCGGATTAACGGCCTCATTGACGATTGCGGCAAGCTTGTCGGCCAGGGCCGGGAGGTCACCGGGTGGTTCGATGTCTCAACCCTGAAGGAGCCCTACCGGATCGAGGGCAAGAAGACGATGGGGCTGGAGATGGCTGAGCAGCTCGGCTGGGAGCTTCCCGATGTGATCTTCTATCCGACGGGGGGTGGCACAGGCTTGATCGGCATGTGGAAGGCCTTTGCGGAGCTGGAGGCGATCGGCTTCATCGGCAGCAAGAGACCGCGGATGGTCGCCGTGCAGGCGACGGGGTGTGCGCCCATGGTGCGCGCGTTCGAGGCCGGCGACGAAACCGCACCCCGCTGGGAGGGTGCCCACACCATCGCATCTGGTATTCGCGTACCCCAAGCCGTCGGCGATTTCCTTATCCTTCGCGCAGTTCGCGACAGCGGCGGTTTTGCCATCGCCGTGTCGGATGAAGCGATCACGGAAGCGGTTGCGGCTGTTGCGCGGGCCGACGGCCTGTTGCTGAGCCCTGAGGGAGGGGCGACCATGGCGGCGTACCAGCAGGCGCTGGCCGATGGCCGGGTTCGGCGGGATCAGCGCGTCGTGTTGTTCAATTGTGCGACCGGGCTCAAATACCCCATGCCGCCGGTTCATGCATCGTTGGATCGAACAAAGCCCATCGATTTTTCGAAACTTGCTTGAGGCTCCATCGAAATTTCGGGCTGCTGTGCTCGACGGCATCCGGAAGACTTAACATCTTCCCGAGCCTTGAAAGGCGGGGATTTTCAGGGTGACGGGTTACGCCGCCACCTGTCGCGTTGATGCTTCGTCCGGGTGCTTAAGGCAAGAACGGTCCACGCCCGGCAACGGTGTGTTCCACCGCCGTAAGATGGTCCGCGCCGCGTTTACATCGGCATGGAGGTCATCGCCGCAGGCGACACACCTAAATTACGCGGTGCTGGATCCTTCGCCCGGCCGGCGAAGAAGTTCTGGAACGCCTTCTCCAGGTCGCACAGCGCCTGCTGCTGCGCCGTCTGCGAGACGGCCGCAATCCACTCGAACTGCCAGCGCAGGGCCGTGAGCTCCCACTCCTGGGCCACATACGGGAGCTTGCCCCCGGTGGACCGCCGAAAGTTACGATAGTGATCGCGCCGCTGTTCCAGGGCCGGGTTGTAGACCAGCCGGCACACACCGATGGCCTGCCGGACGAGCAACTCCTGGTCTGCATCGGGGTCAAGTCGAAAGACAAAGCCACGCTGGAGCAGCATAGCTTCGTTCGACACACGTTCGCATCAACTGGCAAGAAAGGCGGCATTCCTCCCCGTCGCTAAAGCAAGAGGTATAAGCCGAAAATTCGATGCGGCTGCGCCCGCTTCTAAACGCTCTAAAGCAGCCCGACTTGGAACTGCTAGAAGCGCGGCGTGCGATTATTGAGGAAATGACAACTCACCTGCGTATTAGGAGGCCGCGGTCTGCTGACCCTCCTGGTGCGCTCCTTTGAAGCTCGGATGGTGAGACTCTCAGGATATAATGTCTCACGACCCAGCATTCCATTCACACAAGCTATCTACTGCATCCATGTGATCTCATCACATTCAAAAGGAGGTGAGCCTTAAAGTGATGAGATGTCACATTTCTCTTGTGACATCTCAGCGTTTGGGAAAGACTACAAGAATGCTCGATCACTCGTCTCCATTCGCGACCGCTCTGCCGCCTGCGGCCGAACCAATGAGCGTACTCGCGTTCAAGCGCCTGCGTCAGGCCATGATTGGTGTCGAACTCATTCCTGGAAGTATCGTCGGGGAAAACGAACTTGCAGAGCGGTACGAGCTAGGTCGGGCAAGTGTGCGGGTCGCCCTGACTCGATTGGCGTGCGCCGGGCTCGTCGAAGCACGAGCTCGGCATGGATGGCTGGTTGCGCCGGTCACTGGGCTGCTGATTGGCGAGGTCCTCGCCGCGAGACGATCCATCGAGCCGTCTCTCGCCGAAGTGCGCCTCTCGCCGAGAGAAGGCGAACGCCTGACCGCGCTGGTCGGGATGAACCAGATTTTAAAGGGGCAGGGCGGATCCGCCCTGGTGACGGCGCGGGGCAACGACCGCCAGATTCTCGAACTGCTTGCTCAGCACCTCGATAGCTTGCGCATGCGCTGGCTTGGGGAGGCATGGGATCATTCCGACCGGATCGATGCGTGGCTTGGCAGGGCCGGCAGTCTCCGGTGGCCAAGCGACCGGGAGGCTCTCCTGGTCGCTCTCCTTGGCGGCCAAGCCGCCGATGCTCGTCGTGAGATCGAGGCCGACATCGGCAACTTCGAAATGCACGCGGCGAGGTCCTTCGTCCACTCGCCTATGCACTTTTCCGTCTGTCAGCACGATGGAGCGCCTCATGCCGCGCAGATGCGCGTCTCCCCGTCCACAACTCCGGCCACAGCAGGGAAAAGGAAGATGATGCCATGAAGAACATACGACCGATACTCGCGAGCGTTGCTATCGGCGCTCTGCTCGTCCTGGGCATGGCGGATCCCGCTTCCGCAGGGCGAGACCGCCTCGTAATCGACCTCGTGAACGAGCCGTCGTCCCTTGATCCTCATCTCCAATGGAATCCCGACAGCTATTACGTTTATCGCAATATTTTCGATAATCTCGTCACCCGCGATGACGAGGGCAACATCGCACCTCAAGTTGCAACGGAGTGGAAGCAGCTTTCCGATACTGAGATCGAGTTCACAATCCGTGAGGGCATTACTTTCCACGATGGCAAGAAGCTGACGCCGGAGGATGTGGCCTTCAGCGTCACCCGGATCACGGACCCCAAGTTCGGAAGCCCGCAGCTCGGACAGTTCAACAAGATCACGAAGGCTGAGGTGAGTGGGCCGAATAAGGTCAAGCTGACGACCGACGGTCCTTATCCGGCACTCCTAGCGCAGCTAGTGAAGCTGTCGATCGTGCCGAAGCACGTCGTCGAAGCAGCAGGCAAGGACGCCTTCAACGCCAAACCGGTTGGAAGCGGCCCCTATATCTTCGGGGACTGGCAGCGCGGCGTTCAGGTTGCTCTTAAGCGCAACGATTCGTATTGGGGACGAAAAGGGGTGTTCCCGGAAGCCATCTTCCGCGCGGTGCCGGATGCTGCGACCCGCGTTGCCAACCTCCAGGCCGGCAGCAGCGATCTCGGCGTCTCCCTCGACAGTGATCTTGCCGCGCAGCTAAAATCTTCCGGCCGGGCCAAACCCCTCTCGGTTCTCACCGAGCGCATCGCCTATCTGCGCCTTAATACGACCAAGCCTCCCTTCGACAAGGTCGAGGTCCGCCGCGCCGTCGCTTATGCCATCGACAAGGAAGGGCTCATCCAGGGAATCCTCGGCGGGTACGACAAGGCATCCGATATTATGCTGACGCCCGTTCACTTTGGCTGGATGGAAGGGATCCAGGCGCCCGGCTACGATCCCGCAAAAGCCAAGGAACTTGTTACGAAGGCTGGCGATGCCGGCAAGGCTCCTATCGAGCTTGCCACCGCGCCGGTGTTCGACCAGCGCATCGTCCAGGCTGTGCAGCAGATGCTGACCGATGCAGGTCTGAACGTGACGATAAACACATCTGACATGGCGTCGTATCTGAAACGTGCCCAAAGCGGACCTGAAACGGTGCCGACGCTCAGCTATGGGCGCTGGTCCTGTGCCTGTCAGGATGCCGACGGTGTTCTTTTCCCTCTGCTTCATACATCGAGCGGATGGTCGGCTTATGTGAATCCGGAAGCCGACAAGGCGCTTGAGGCTGGGCGCGAGACGCTCGACGAGAAGAAGCGCCTGGATGCCTATAAGAAGGTGCACGAGATCGTTGCCAGCGAAGTACCCTTGGTGCCTCTCTATCAGGCAGCGATTATCTACGGTGCGACCAATGCCTTGCAATGGAAGCCGACGCCGAACGAGAGCCTGTTCCTGAATCGCATGGACTGGAAGGAGTAAGACCCTGATGGGTCGGATCGCACGATGCGGACATTTCTCCTCAAGCGACTGGGACAGGCAATCGTCACGATCTTCGGCGTGGCGACCCTGATTTTCTTCCTCCAGCGTCTTACGGGCGATCCGACCTATCTGCTTGTCCCTGAAACGGCGACGCCGGCAGACATTGAGGCGATGCGCCGCTCTCTCGGCTTCGACCGGCCTATCATTGTCCAATACCTTGGCTTCTTGGCCGATCTGGCACACTTCGACTTGGGGCGATCTGTCATTCAGAACGTTCCGGTCACGACCATTATCGCCTCGCGACTTCCGTACACTTTCATGCTCGCCACGGGAGCCCTGGTGGTCGCTTGCGGGATTGGGATCCCTGTCGGGATTCTGCTCGCGCTCTGGCGGAGCAGCCCAGTGGCCAAGCTCCTCGCCAGCGTCGTCCTGGCCGCGCAGAGTATGCCGACCTTCTGGAGCGGGATCCTGATGATCCTTATTTTCGCCGTGACCTTGGGTTGGCTGCCACCCTCGTCAACCGGTGGGTTCGAGAACCTCATCATGCCATCGATCGCGCTCGGATTGTTGAGCATGGCAACTTTCGCGCGCATTACCCGCACGGCACTCCTGGATGAGCTCTCAAAGGACTATGTGCGCACGGCGCGGTCTCGGGGCGCAGGCCTCGGGTGGATCCTTATCCGGCACCTCGCTCGCAACGCGTCAATCCCCGTCATTACCGTGGCAGCACTGGAGATCTCGAACCTCCTGGCCGGCGCCGTGATCGTCGAGACCGTCTTCGCTTGGCCAGGGCTGGGGCAGGTGACGGTTCAATCCATTCTCGCGCGTGATTTCCTGGTCGTGCAGGGCGTCGTCCTCCTAGGCGCCTTTGTGACGATCGGACTGAATGTTCTGGCGGATATCCTCTACAGCATCGTGGATCCGCGCATACGTCTAGGCGGAGTTCGCTAATGAGTGCAGCCATCGCCACACCGGCACCGTCGCGGCGCCGTCGTGTTCGCTATGCCACATGGCTTCCACTCGGCCTTCTCGTCATCTTTGTTGCCGCCGCTGTCTTTGCTCCCTATGTGGCTCCGTACGACCCGAACCAGCAGAACCTGCTCGGCCGTCTGAAAGCCCCCGGCTTCGTCTCGCGCGGGATCACCTATTGGCTCGGAAGCGACGAGCTTGGACGCGACCTGCTGAGCCGGGTGATTCATGGCGCCCGCATCTCGCTCTTCGTCGCTTTTGCGTCTGTCATCCTCTCCGGCACAGTCGGCGTGCTGCTCGGCATGCTGGCCGGCTATCTACGCGGTGCCGTTGAAGTCATTGTGATGCGGGTGGTTGATATCTTCCTGTCGGTCCCAGCCATCCTTCTGGCCATCATTACGGTCGCGGTGCTCGGTCCGGGCCTCATCAACGTCATCGTTGTGCTGGCCCTCACCCGGTGGCCACGATACGCCCGTGTCGCCTACGGACAGACTCTCGGCGTTGCCAATATGCCTTATGTGCGTCTTGCCACCTTCATGGGAGCTGGACCAGGACGTGTCCTGTTCCGACACATCCTGCCCAACATCATTGGCGCCGTTACCGTTGTGGCAACGCTTGAGTTCGGACTGATGGTTCTGTTCGAAGCGGGGCTCTCCTTCCTCGGCCTTGGTGTGCAACCGCCCACCGCGAGCTGGGGTGCAATGCTCTCGACGGGCCGCAATTATCTTGCCACCGCCTGGTGGATCGCCACCTTCCCGGGGCTCTGCCTTTTTCTGCTCGTCCTTGCGATCAATCTGCTGGGCGACGACCTCCGGGATCGGTTCGATCCCCGTTTACAATGAGGATGTCATGGATTTCTTCTCGGATCTGAAGGGGCGCCGCGCCATCGTTACGGGCGCCTGCGGGGTCATCGGGCGCTGGCTCGTCGAGACGTTGCGAGACGCAGGCTGCGATCTCTGCCTCACCGATGCCAATGCGGCGCGGCTTGGCGAGTTGGTGAGGGAAACGAATCTCACTCCGGATAGCTTCGTCCAAGCGGCCGACCTCACGGACGAGGACTCGATCGAGGCGCTGGCCATGGCGGTGCGCGAGCGGTGGGGAGCTGCGGACATTCTGGTCAACAACGCGGGAATTTATCCTTCAGGCTTCCTGCTCGACATCTCGACGGAAGAGTTTGACCGGATTTTCGACATCAACCTCCGGGCGCCCTTCATCCTAACCAAGGCTCTTGCGATCCAGATGATTGAGAACGGCGTGAAGGGATCCGTGATCAACATCTCCTCCGGTGCATCCCGAAAAATGCGCCGGACCGTGGTGCCGTACTGTACGTCCAAGACGGCTCTCGATCGACTCACCAAAGGCTTTGCCATAGAACTGGCCGAGTTCGGTATCCGGGTGAATACCCTCGAACCAGGCTTCGCGGCTGGCAGCACGGTCAGTGAGCTTACCGACGAGCATATTCGCAACACGATTTCCAACATCCCGCTCGGACGCCCCTCATCGCGTCAGGATGTTGGCAATGCGCTCCTCTACCTTGCGAGCGACGCATCGGCTTATGTCACGGGAGCAACTCTCACGGTGGATGGCGGCAATTCGATCGGCTCGTTGGCAGTCCACCAGAGCAAGAAGAAACCGTTGTGAGCACCGCGATGAATTCTTCCTTTGCAGGCAGAGGCGCCTATCTATGGCCTAAAGGCTATCGAGCCGGCTTCTGCTTCACAGTCGATGTTGATGCCACATCGCCCTATCTCTGGAGTCTGAAGGACGATCCGCCTTCGCGGTTGTTGGGCCAGATGGAACAACGGCTCTTTGGTCCACGTACGGGAATCTGGCGCATCCTCGATCTCCTGAGCCGCTATGAGATCAAGGGCACGTTCTTCGTCCCGGGAATCGTCGCCACAAACTACCCGGATCTCCTGCCGGCCTTCGTCGAAAGAGGACATGAGGTCGGTTTGCACGGCTACTTCCACGAACTTGCAACGCAGACGTCGGATGCGGAGTTCACCGAGGCGCTGGAGGCCTCCCTCGAAGTCTTCAAGCGCCAGGTCGGTTTCGTTCCGAAAGGCTTCCGGTCGCCCGCATGGGAAATGACCCCGCACATGCTTGCCGAGGTGAAGCGCCATGGCTTCTATGACTCCTCGCTTATGGGGTTTGATCATCCGTATACGCTGGACGGTGTCACAGAGGTGCCGGTCCAGTGGGTCGTGGATGATGCAGTCTACTTCAAGTTCGTCGGGGGCGGGGGCGACAAGTGGCCACCAGCTGCTACTGGTCCGATCCTGGAAACTTGGATAGACGAATTCGAGACGCTGCAGCGTTTTGGCGGACTTTTCATGCTGACGGTTCACGACTGGATCTCCGGCCGTGCGCACCGCATCAGGATGCTGGAAAGGCTCCTCGACCGCGTCCGAACTGACCAGTCCTGCTGGATCGCCACAGCGGCTGATCTTGCCGCGTATCACGCGGCCTCGGAAAATCATTCACGATATGCCGTTCCGATCGAAACTCCCGCAACGATTGGCGAACGACGGTTTGGAAGAGGGAACGCCTGATGCAGACGTTTACTGTCCACAAGGCAGAAGTGCACTCGCGCCATGGACTGGTCGCCGCACAGAACATGCATGCGGCTGCGGCCGGAGGCGCGGTGCTCGCGCGTGGCGGCAATGCCATGGACGCAGCCATTGTCACGGCCTTGACCCTTTCGGTCGTCGAGCCCTGGCTCTCGGGCATCGGAGGCGGCGGCTTCCTGCTGCATGCCAACGGTTCTACCGGCGAGGTGTCCACGCTCGACTTCAATGTCGTGGCCGCTCAGGACCTGGATCCATCCGATTATCCGCTCAGTGGCGGCAACTCCGGCAACTGGTTCGCGTGGCCCGCTGTGAAGGATGATCGCAATGCGATAGGCTATCACTCGATTGCGGTTCCTGGCGCCATTGCGGGCTTTGCGACTGCGCTCGAGCGGTTTGGCACCATCTCCTTCGCCGAGGCCCTGGAGCCGGCCATTGAGCACGCCGAGCGCGGGCTTGAGATTGACTGGTTCGCGGCTCTCTCGCTCACTGCTGACGCCGCCGGCTTGGCGCAGTTCCCTGCCTCGGCCGAGCTCTTCCTCGATCAGGGTCGGTCTCCGAGACCTGGCGATCAAGGAGGACCCGTCTACAAACCCATGCCTAGGAAGACGGCCTTGCTGCGCCGCCTGGCCGGCGCAGGGGCCCGCGATTTCTACGAGGGCGAGGTCGCTCGCATGCTGGTTGCGGACCTAGAGGCAGGCGGCTCCCGTATCCGCATGAAGGATCTCGCCAGCTACAACGCTGTCTGGAGCGAGCCGCTGCGGGGGGCATACCGAGGCTTCGAGCTCAACGCCATTCCTGGGCTTAGCGGGGGGCCGAGCTTCATCCAAGCCTGCGCGCAGCTTGAGACGAGCGGCCTCACGGCAACCACGGGTCCGGCCGATGCCGCTTTGATCTATGCTGATGCGATCCGCGAGGCCTACCGGGTGCGCCTCACGACGATGGGTCATGCCGCCAATCCGCAGGTCGGCTGCACAACCCATCTGAGCGTGGTGGATGCATCCGGCAACATGGTATCTCTGACGAATACGCTGCTCTCGCGCTTCGGATCAAAGGTGGTGCTGCCAGAGGCTGGCATTCTCATGAACAACGGCATCATGTGGTTCGACCCGCGTCCGGGCCAGCCTAACTCCATGGCGCCGGGGGCTAAACCGCTTGCCAATATGTGCCCACTCATCGTGCGCCGGCCGGGCGGCCCTTCTCTTGCAATCGGAGCCGCGGGCGGACGCACCATCTTCCCGACGCTGCTGCAGATTTTGTCATACGTGGTCGACTACGGCATGTCGTTGGAGGCTGCTTTCCACATGCCCCGGATCGATGCCTCGACACCGACGATCCGGGTAAACACGCGGGCCGAAGGTGGCGTCGCCGCGCGGATCGGGAGCCGGTATCCGGTCGAAATCGTGCAGGACACCCTCTACCCCACCAATTTCGCGGTTCCTTCCGCCGTGCTGCGTCGGCCGGATGGCACCAATATTGGTATGGCCCACCACACCAGCCCATGGGCCGAGGTGGCAATCGGGAAGGGACGTGCATGAAGCACGACCAGCAGCGCTTCGCAGGCCCGCTCTTGGCAGTCGAGAACCTGCAGGTCTCGATCGGCGGCGTTCAGGTTGTGGATGGCGTAAGCCTATCGGCGAGCCCCGGTGAAATCCTCGCCGTTGTCGGTGAAAGTGGCTGCGGCAAGAGCCTGACGGCCCTCTCGATCCTGCGCCTGTTGCCGTCGGCTGCGCGAATTTCGGGCGGCCACATCCTGTTGGAAGGCGATGATCTAACGGCCATGAACGAGCCCGCGCTTGCTCGGATGCGGGGGGACGCGGTCTCTGTCATTTTTCAGGAGCCGATTGCTTCCCTCAACCCGCTGATGAAGGTTGGCCCGCAAGTAGCCGAGGCGCTGAGGCTGCATCGTGGCATGAACGCAAGCGAGTCGCGGCGAGAGGCTATTGCGATGCTCGGCCATGTGGGAATTCCCGATCCCGAGCGGCGTGCGGGGCAATATCCATTCGAGTTGTCAGGGGGCATGTGTCAGCGGATTATGATTGCGTCCGCGCTCATATGCCAGCCGAAGCTTTTGATTGCAGACGAGCCGACCACCGCTCTCGATGTCACGATTCAGGCTCAGATCCTCGACCTTATGAAACACCTGCGCGAGGAGGTCGGAACCACGATCCTTCTGATCACGCACGACATGGGCGTTGTGGCGGAGATGGCCGATCACGTAGCCGTTATGTATGGAGGGCGGGTCGTTGAGACCGGTCCGGTGGACGACATCTTCGCCGATCCGGCCCACCCCTACACCCGCCTGCTTCTCGCGACCGTGCCTAAGCTGGATGGAGCACGCAAGACAACCCTGCGCACGATCGAGGGCGCTGTACCCAGCGCGGAATCCTGGCCTGAGGGTTGCCGGTTCAGAACCCGCTGTCCGCTCGCCAGTGAACAATGCGCGCAGGTTCCGCCCCTTGATCTCGTACGGGGTGCGGCGCGTCGGGCCGCCTGCTGGCACACCGACAAGGTTGAGGAGATCGCATGAGCGCGGCTCGAGAGCCCCTTCTCGCCGTCAGGGATCTGAAGGTCCACTTTCCCGTGCGAGGCAGCACAGGCGGTGTGGTGAAGTCCGTTGACGGCATCTCGTTCGACGTGCCCGCTGGCCGTACTGTCGCGCTGGTCGGTGAGAGCGGCTGTGGCAAGTCCACGACGGCCTACGCGATTCTGGGGCTGGAACCTGTCACGAGTGGTGAGGTCCGCTTCGCTGGTCGTGACACAACCCACTTGCAGCGTGCCGAACGGCGGGCGCTCGCAGGCGAGATGCAGATTGTTTTCCAGGATCCGAGTGCTGCCCTCAATCCGAAGATGAGTATTGCTGCCAGCATATCCGAACCGCTCGCTATTGCGGGTCGCTCCCGAGCGGAGTGCAAGGAGCGCGTACGGGAGCTGCTCGATCTCGTCGGTCTGCCGCAGGCCTTTGCGGATCGTACCCCGAATGCGCTGTCAGGGGGGCAACGGCAACGTGTTGTCATTGCCCGCGCGCTTGCTCTGTCGCCGCGTCTCCTCGTGCTGGACGAGCCGGTATCTGCGCTTGACGTATCGATCCGCTCTCAGATCCTGAATCTCCTCATGGAGCTCCAAGGGCGGCTGGGGCTGGCCTACCTGTTTATCTCCCACGATCTCTCCGTTGTGCGCCATATCGCCGACGATGTGCTGGTCATGTATCTCGGCACCATCGCGGAGCGCGGGGAGACGGAGGCAGTCTTCCAGGCGCCGGCCCATCCTTATACGGAGGCTTTGCTCTCCGCGATCCCTTTACCCAATCCCGTGGAGCAACGAGCGCGGCGGAAGATCATTCTTAAAGGCGAGCTACCGAGCCCGCTTGATCCGCCTGCTGGCTGTCCGTTCGTGACGCGCTGCCCCGAAAGAATATCGCGGTGCAATCTGGTGCGCCCGCGTCTTGCTCGCTCCGTATTTGGTAACGAGGCTGCCTGCTTGGTGCGGATTCCGGAAGCTGATCCCGGTGCCATAACCAGCGCAACCTAATCCAGTTGCGATCCGACCTGCCAGATTGGGATGGTCCACCGCAAAACATCATCTCTGACGACACCACTCGAGCAGGTGGCAGCAATGGTCCTCGCCTTGGAAGGCTCTGACCATGTCTGGTACCGTACTGACGTCCTCCCCATGGCTGAAGCCAGGGGACTGAGCCGCTGTTCAGCGGCGAGAAACGCCGGGTGGCTTTGTGCCATCCGTCCCGGATTCGCAGAGCGCCGATCCCAACGATGGCGAGACCACCGCTGAGTGACGGTCCGCGGGGCGGCCTCCGCCCCGGCCCACCTGAGGCTGGGTGTTTGAACCTCCAAACTGTTGCGGCTGCCGGCTTGGTTGGAGTGGATGACGTCATCACACCTCCGGCACCGCAGCCGCAATCGCGGGAATCGCGTCACAGACGGCGAGCCGCACCTTGAGCAGGTCGAGGACGAGCCTCGCTCACCAACTGGCCCGCCCCCTGTGGGTGATCCGGGTGTGATGTTCATTCAGCGTTGGTCGGGGCGCCAGCTTGGAAGTCAGGACCAGAACTTCTGGTGCGGGCGGCCGGTAGCCCAGGGATGAGGGCGGACGCACCGTGTGGTCGTGTCAGCGCCAATTTTCGATGATCACCTGCGCTTCCCGCAGGGTGTCGAAGATCTCCTCTTTCAGGGGTTCGTCCCGGAACTGACCTTCGTCACGCCGATCTGCCGGATGGCCTCTGCCACGGTCCGCCCTTGTGCCGTCAGAACGTCGACCTGTCGCAGCTTGGAAATGATATCTTCGGCCATGTGCCTTTTCTTGCCCATCGTCAGTCCTCCTTCGGCTCAAAAGCCATACTTCAGGGAGGATCACTTTGCAGGGGGCAGGCCACCAGAGAGACCGGCGGCCCTGTGTCTGGAGCAGGCTCTGACGGAGGCCCACGCGTCGGAGGGCGTTGTTGCACAAACCTGGATGTCGTCAGTAGTGGGCTATATTGAAACAGCGCCTGACGAAGTCACACTGCAATTCGCCGTCAGTCCGCGTGCCGGTCCTCAGAAGGGCCCTCAGTGCCGATCCGAGGCTCGTATGAGCTGCCAGATCACAGGGCGGCATGTTCGGACATCTCATCCGATCCACATGACCGGAGGGCAGACCGCCTGCTAAAGGCTTGGGTTTGCCCTGGAATTGGCGGCGGAAATCTCCGCCCGCCAGTCAGACTTGATTACAGAGCATTTTCACTCATCGCCCGCCAGCGACGGGGGCTCACGCCCACCATCAATCGCGAGCTGAGACGCCGGTCGGCGATTGAGCCGATGATCGCACACATGAGCCGCTGACCCGGCTCAATGCATCTGTTGAGGGGCCAAGGACAGCTCGGTGAGCAACTCCCACGCCGCTTGCCTCGGTCGGATAGGAGTGATCAACACGATCTGGCCTTGTGCATCGACGATCTCAAATCGCATCGCAAGGACCGCAACTGCCTCGCTGAGAAACTCATCTGCGCTCCGGATGGCCTCAATCAGCAGAGTGGCTCTGTCTGGAAGCTCTATGCCGTCCGTGTCCTCGATAACGCCAAGCTTATCGCGGATGTGAAAATAGTATATCGCCATTTGCGCTGCTGACCCTATGACACGGCAAGACGACACCGCACATCGTGCGTAGGCCTATCAGGCATCGGCGCCAACTCAGCCAGGTAGCCTATTGCACTTTTTTGCTTGGATCCTAGAGCATCGGACAGAAACGCGGATTCAAAGGATTCCCTCCTGACCAAGAGTTGGATCATGGGTCATTGCTACTCTCTCGACCTGCGGGTGCGTATGTTGGCGTTTGTGGAAGCGGCCACTCCTGTCGGGCGGCGGCCCACCACTTTGGGGTCAGTGACAGCTGTGCCATCAAGATCGTGCGGCGGACACGGGACTCCGGCTCGCCCGCGCCGGCCCGCCTAGGCCGTCCACCTGGACGCAGGCGGCTTTCGTCTTACGAGGCATTTCGGATCCAGACCGTCGAGGCAAGGCCGGCCATCACCATGCCCGAACTGGCCGCAAGGCTGCTGAACGAGCACGGGATCGTGGCGGCTCCCGCGATGCTTTCGCGCTTCCTGTGCGGGTGCCGCTTCAGCTCTAAAAAAGTCCTGATGGCGGCGGAGTGCGCACGCGCCGCCGTGCGGGATGAGCGCCGCGTCTGGCGCGACCAGCGTCAAGCCCGCATGCGCGAGCAGCCGCACCGGGAGATCTACGTCAACGCCAAGATGACGCGCCTGCGCGGGCGCTCGCGCCGGGGCCAGCGCCTGCGCATGATCGCGCCCTTCGGCCATTGGAAAACCCACACGTTCTTGGCCGGGCTGCGGTGCATTGAGCTGAGCGCGCCGTGGATCATCGATGGTCCGATCACCCGGTTGGCGTTCGAGGCTTACATTGCGACACAGCTCGCGCCGACCCTGCGCCAAGGCGACGTGGTGATGCTCGATAACCTCGTGGTTCACAAGAGCGAGAAGGCCGCCCATTGCCTGAAATAGCGCGGCGCCTGGTTCCTGTTCCTGCCGGCTTATTCGCCCGATCTCAATCCGATGGAGCAGGCCTCTGCCAAGATCAAATCCCACCTGCGCAAGGCCGAAGCCCGAACCTTTGACGCGCTCTGGCGAGCGCTTGGCGACATCTGCAACCTCTTCGAGCCGCAAGAATGCTGGAACCCTCAAGGCCGCCGGATATGCGTCCGTTTAACCGTCCGATGCTCTAGAACCGCCATCCGCGGAACTCACATTGTGCTGAATGCATTCTTAAAATAGCCTTTTACGATTACCTCAAAAGAGGTGCTGGCGATATGTCTAAGCGGTGTGCCCTGGTCGCCGACCATGACGAGTATTTCAGGATCGTGCTCCGTGCGCTCCTGATCAACAAGCTTGGCTTCTCAACCGTTTGCGAGGCCGCGTCCCTTAAGGAAGCTCTGGAGCATCTCTCTCAAAACCCGGGGATCTCGTTGGCTCTGTTCGAACTTCCAATGCCCGGCATCACGAGGGCTGCTGATCTCGTCACGGTGCGTCGCTCCTTCCCCACCACCCACGTGGCGGTCGTCTCGGCGTCAAACCGCAAGCAGGACATTCTCATGGCGCTCGAGGCCGGGGTGCACGGCTATGTGCCCAAAAGCATCGGGGCCTCTCATCTCACAAGCGCCTTGGGATTGATTGTTGATGGACTTATCTACGTCCCCCCCTCGGTTGCTGCCGTTTCTCAGTCAGAGAGCAAGCCGGTCTTGGGCACCCAGGTTGACGAGAAGCCCCTATCGGACTTTCTGACGCCGCGGCAGAGGGAGGTTCTCGAGCTTCTGATGCAGGGGAAGTCTAACAAGGAGATTGCACGAAAGCTGGAACTCGGCGAGGGCACCATCAAGGTGCATATGGCGGCGCTATTCCGGGTGTTCGGCGTTACCTCGCGGGCGGCGGCGGCGGCGGCAGGCTCGCAGTTTCTGTCCAGGTGATACCTCCCCGCCTTAGAGGCGGGGCTTCCTTGTCCCTTCAGACAGGGCGTCTCGTATCCGAGACGGGCGATGTTCAGCGCAGCATTCTGGTCGCGGTCATGTTCCGCGCCGCACTCGCCGCACACCCATCGCCTGACCGCAAGTCCCTCTCGACCTTTTGGGCCGCTGAGGCATCCGCACTCAGAACAGGATTGCGTTGTATAGGCTTCATCGACCTCGACATACGCTACCCCTGCGGGATCGCTTTTATACCGGAGGTAGTTCCGCAGCATCGACCATCCAGCATCGAGAACGCTCTTTGCCATCGGGGTCTTTGCGAGTTTCGAGGCCGACACGTTGCCCACCGTGATGGAGCGGGCACGGTTGACCCGTGCCCGCGAAAACTTGTGGAGGCTGTCCTTCCGCCGATTGGCGATCTTGGCGTGGATCGACCGGACCTGTCGCTTGCGCCCTTGGCGCTGCGCTTCGGCCAGCTTTGGCTCCAGATCGCGGTAGAAGGTCGCCCGCTCCAATTCGGGACCGTCTGAGCATTTAGCAACGGATTTCAGGCCAAGATCGACGCCTACTGCGGCCTTGCCGCCGAGCGGCTTGACCTCGAGCTCACAGACGATGTTGCAATACCAGCGGCCCCGAGCATCCTGTGAGAAATTGCCCGACTTGATCTGTCCCGCGATCTCGCGGTGCTTCCACAGACGGAACTTCTGCCCGCGCAGGAACGCGATGGAGCCGTGCTGTCGATCCTCGAACATTACATTGAGAACCAAGGTCGCGGCTGACGCCGCGAGCGCCCCTACATACATCCTCTCCCTCAAGGAAGAGGGATTGGGGCGCAACTCGCTAATGAGTAAGAACGGTCATCCGCCCCCGACTGATTGCTATTGGGCCTGGAGGTCTCCCGGTACAGCCAGGTCTCCGTGACTCGCCTTGGCCCTGATGGCAACCGGCTCGCGCGGCTCTGAGGCAGCCCACCGTCAGCACGGGGCGCGCTGTTCCTAGCGGGGCTGCTGTGGCGTTGGAATCGGCGCGGAGTGGCGTGGCTGGGGCTCTTCTACCAGCCGGAACTGCACAGGGCTCGATGTCCGATCCCCCGGAGCTTGCAGAGGCTGTGTGCAGGTGCGACCAGCCTTTGTCTGGCGGCATTCTTGACGTCGAGGATGAACTTGGCCCCTCCACTCAGGCACAGTCCTTCCATCGATCGAAGTCGATCCACTCACTCATCTTCCTGTTTCTTCCCAAGGATGATTTCAGAGATAGAAATCGCCCTTGGAGAGCCTCGACACGCCTGAGATGTAGATCTGGAAATCGGCCGTCGTGTCGCCGTTGATGTCGCCGGATAGGACGCCACTGCTGAACTTTAGCTGGCCCGCCTTACCTGAAAATTCAGACTTGCCAATGAACGAGAAGGCCTGATTGCCACTCACCAGACTGTTGGCATCGATGCTCCGCAAGTCGATATGATCAGCCCCGCGCACGAAATCTTTGATCGTGTCGCGGGCGGCCGGCAGGGTCTCCTTGATGGAATTGAAGTCGAACACATCCGCGCCGTCCCCGCCGACGAGTACGTCCTTGCCGATGCCGCCGATGAGCTTGTCGTTGCCGGCCGAGCCATAGAGCCGGTCGTTGCCGCCCCGGCCATCGAGCTTGTCATTGCCGCCTTGGCCATAGAGGCTGTTACCGCTGTTTGTTCCCGTCAGCGATAGGTTCTGGAGGCCAGGATCCGACGAGGCCAGAGACGCCGCGACCGGATCAGTTTGGAGTTCTGCTAGGGAGTAGGTCTTGTCCACGAACTGGAACCATTCGACACCCCACACCGTGTCGCTGCCATCGGGTGTGCCAGACCGCAGGTCAGCCACCTGAACTGATCCGTCTGCGAGCTTGGTGATGCTGTAGTTCGCGCGCTGGCCGCTGAGTACAGCGGTATCATCGCCAACTCCGCCGTTCAGAACGTCGTTGCCCTTACCGCCGGTCAGACGGTCGTTGCCCGCGCCGCCCGTGAGTGCGTTGGCAGCCTCGTTGCCGGTGATCGTGTCGTTGCCCGATCCGCCAACGGCATTCTCGATGAGGGAGCGGGTATCGCCCTTGGAGAGCAGCGCATTGGCGATGGTGCCGGCCGCAACCATCGAGCCATCCCAATGGAGTTTGGCCAGCTGCGTCGCGGACGTGGTGGTCCATTGTCCTGGCTGCAGATCCACCTCCAGGTCGCTCATGTAGTTCGAGAAGTCATAGGTGTCGGTGCCGCCGCCATCCCACACCGTCAGCAGGATCTTGTTGCCACCGGGAGCCCCTTGGCCGATGCCGTTGATGACCGTCTCGCCGGTGGCCGGGTTCCAAGAGTACGTGGTGTTGCCGCTGTTGGTCGTGTAGTTGGCACCGTACATGTGTTGCAGGGCCGCGATGTCATACATCATCAGCGACTGCGCATAGCCCCAGGTCTCGTTGACATAGCCGCTCGTAGTGGAGGCGCCTGCATAGGAGCGGTAGCTCATGACCGTGTACTCAATCGAATCCCGGTCCTGCGGCATCACAAAGTGCTCGTGGGCGTGCTCGAGCCCGAGCGAGTGCCCGATCTCGTGCACGACAGTCAGGTAGGCGTAGTTGCCCTTCACCGGCTGGTTGTACGAGCCGCTGGATTTATTGAACCAGGCATCTCCCCCCTCGGCCGAGGTGCTGGGGAAGTAAGCCCAGGCCGTACCCGGCTTGTCTGACATAGCAAAGCGGAGATCAGCGTGCTGGAGCGCTGTTTCGCCGATCTCGGCGAAGCTGAGATTGGCCACCGAGGCATACATCTTCAGGGCGTCGCGGGTGGCCGCCTGCTGGGTCATGTTGAAGGCGCCGAAGCCGGTGATGTTCTCACCAGAGCCGTATGAGGCGCCGTAGTACGATCCGCTGGTCGGGAAGCTGTAGGTGAAGCTGCTGACGGCCCATTTGTAGTCGCCCAGGACGCCGTCGATACAGGCATTGCCGGTCGGGCTGTAAGAGGCAACAGCAGGCATCAGACCATCCGTGATAGCGAGGGCCAAGGATCTAAGATCAGAACGCAGGTTCAGGCGGTCTCTTTTCGAGAGGAGCTTTCCGCCGTCTCTCCTTGACCTGCTATGGAGGGTTCGGATCCGTCAGTCTATTCGGGCAACTGGCCTAGTCCGCTTCCGAGATTGGCCTAGGCCATCTGCACGGAGAGCTGGGCTAGGGCTCTTTCGCCTCTGCAACCGTCGCCCGGGCAAGTGGCCATAGCAGCTGCGCAAGAGGTGCTTCTGCCTAGGCGCTAGGAGAGAACGAATCAGCATAAGCAACCGGCCCCGGGGTATATAGCTTTCGGCGCCAGATGCTTTCGTTGATCAACACGACGGAACCGCAGTTCTAGCGGATTGCCCAGTTCGACGGTATCGGCCAGTGACAGCACCGAAGATCAGGGGAGCGTCCCGTTCCGGCCAGCGTGCTTCGCCCAAGGGTAGCCTAGAAACGATTGTTTAAGCATGCCGAGGTTCACCGACAGCGGTGCCACAATCTATAGCTTGGCAATTTGTCGCATATGCCTATCGTGTGTACGAGATTCGTGCAGTAGAGGGATTGCAGAGGATGGACGAGCGTCGCTCAAACAAACGCTGGCGCACAGTTTTGAGAGCACAAATCGTATTCAACAACCGCTCCTCAGTCCTCGACTGCTGCGTGCGGGATCTCTCCGACACAGGTGCCCGCATCTACTTTGCTGACACATCTGAACTGCCGTCCGTATTCGAACTGGAGATCCCGAACCGAGGCGTGCGGGCCAAAGGTCGGCTGATGTGGAGCCGCGGGGCCAATCATGGCGTCATGTTCTTGGAAAAGCTGCAAGCGTGGACTGATCCTATGCGCGTGGCCGCCGCGTAATCGGCACTGGCGGCACACCGCTCGCATGACCGCGTCAATCCGCATTCACCAAGGTGATGCCTCCTCGGCCTCAAGGCCGAGGCTTCCTGGTCCCTTCAGACCAAGCGTCGCGCATCCGAGACGGGCAATGTTCAATGCGGCGTTCTGATTGCAGTCGTGATCCGCGCCACAGGCGCCGCACACCCATTGCCTGACCGCAAGCCCCTCTCGACCGTGTGGGCCGCTGAGTGCATCGCACCCAGAACAGGCTTGCGTGGTATCAGCCTCGTTCACCGCTGCAAAAGCACCTCCTGCGTGATCGCATGTATCGTCAAGGACGTTGCGCAGCATCGACCAGCTCACATCGTGCGCGCCTTACCGGCACCCGAGGCGATCTGCCAGGGGGATGAGAGGGTGCCGACAAACACGACCGGAGCGGTTCGCCACCGCCCGGGAGCACTTGTGGAGGGTGTCCTGTCTGCGGTTGGCGATCCTGGCATGGATCGTCTGGACCTGCCGCTGGGCCTCCGCCAGCTTGCCCTCCAGATCACGGTAGAAGCGTGCCTGTTCAAGCGCCGGGCCGTGCG
>JAFAAP010000246.1 GCA_023426505.1 Pseudomonadota bacterium | reverse complement strand
CCCTTCGGCCTCGTGACGAAGCCGAACCCGTTCTGGGCCGGGCAGCTCTACGCGCGCACCACGTCGGTGTTCTCGTTCGAGGCAGAGCCGACCATCGGCTACAAGGTCAACGACTGGCTGTCGATCGGTGCCGGCATCCGCGCCCAGTACTTCAAGGTCCGCTACTTCTCGGCGGTGGGACCGACTGCGACCAACCCGAACCCGTTCGTCCCGAGCGCCGGCCTCGATGGTGACAGCTTCGGTGTCGGGTACAGCGTCGGCGCGACCCTGACCCCGTTCGCCGGCACCTCGATCGGCATCGGCTTCCGCTCCGGCGTCGAGCACGAGCTCGATGGCAACTTTCAGTATTTCGGTGTGCCGATCAAGGCCAAGCTGATGCTGCCGGAGTCCGTCTCCGTCGGCGTGAGCCAGAAGATCACCGACGCCTTCACCCTGCACGCGACGGCAGAGTGGACGAACTGGAGCCGTCTCGGCTTCCCGCGGGTGAGGAACGAGCTCACCGGAGGGCTCCTCGCCCAGGCGCCTTACCTGCCGCTCGACTACGACGATGGCTGGTTCTTCTCGGTCGGCGGCGAGTACGTGATCAATCCGGCCTGGACGGTCCGCGCCGGCCTCGGCTACGAAATCTCGCCGATCGACCTCGAGAACCGCAATCCGCGTCTGCCCGACTCGGACCGTCTGTGGGTTTCGCTCGGCGCGACCTACAACTGGAGCGACAATCTCGCCTTCGATCTCGGCTACACCCACATCTTCCCCGTGGGCAACACCGATATCAACATCGCTCCCGGCAACCCGACCTTCGCGACGCGCGGTGTCGTGTTCGCCGCCAATGTGGACTCGGACGTCGACATCATCTCCGCCTCGATCAAGTACCGTTGGGACAACCCCGCGCAGGCCATTCCGGCCCCGATCGTCCGCAAGTACTGAGATCCAGGCAATCGCGAACAGAGAAAAGGCCGGCTCCGAGCCGGCCTTTTTCATTGGCGGTGCCGCCCTTTCGATCGGTCAGGACTTCGCCCGGACGTAGGTGCCCGGTGCGTCGCACAGGGCCTTGAGCTTGCCTCCGCCCGGCTCCCGCGCCGCGACCATGCGCGGCGCCTGCTTCTTGATCCACTCGAACCAGTACGGCCACCACGTGCCCGCGGTTTCCGTGGCGTTCTTCGCCCAATCCTCGAGCTCGCCTTCGACCTTTCCTCCGGTCCAGTACTGGTACTTCGGCTTGGCGACCGGGTTGACCACGCCTGCGATGTGCCCCGATCCCGCGAGCACGAAATCCACGGGGCCGCCGAAGGACTTCGAGCCCAGGAACACCGAGCGGGCTGGGGCGATGTGGTCTTCCTTTGTGGCGAGGTTGAAGATCGGGGCCTTCACCTTCTTCAGGTCGAGCTTGACGCCGCCGACCTCCATCTCGCCTTTCGCGAGCCTATTCTCGAGATAGCAGTTGCGCAGGTAAAAGGCATGGTTCGCCGCCGGCATGCGCGTGGAATCGGAATTCCAGTAGAGCAGGTCGAACGGGTAGGGTGCCTGCCCCTTCATGTAGACGTTCACCACGTATGGCCAGATGAGATCGTTCGGCCGCAGCATGTTGAACGCGTTGGCCATCTTCGAGCCTTCGAGATAGCCGCGGGTCTTCATGTCGCTCTCGATCGAGCGGATCTGCCCCTCGTCGGCGAAGACCTTCAGATCACCCGCATGGGTGAAGTCCACCTGTGCGGTGAAGAAGGTGGCGCTGTCGATCCGCTTGTCCTTAGTCGCTGCCATGTAGGCGAGGGTTACGGCCAGGAGGGTCCCGCCGACGCAGTAGCCGATCGCCGTGACCTTCTTCTCGCCGATCGCCTCCTCGATCGCGTCGAGCGCCGCGAAGATGCCCTCACGCATGTAGTGCTCGAAACTCTTCTCCGCGTGGTCCTCGGCCGGGTTGACCCAGGAAATGCAGAAGACCGTCAGGCCCTGCGACACGGCCCACCGGATGAAGCTTTTTTCCGGATTGAGATCGAGGATGTAGAACTTGTTGATCCATGGCGGGACGATCAGGAGAGGGCGCTTCAGGACCTTCTCGGTCGTCGGGGCGTACTGGATCAGCTCGATGAGGTCGTTCTGGAAGATGACTTTCCCGGGCGTGTTGGCGATGTTGACGCCGATCTCGAACCCGGTCGGGTCCGACTGGCGGATCTTGAGTTCTCCGGCGCCGGCCTCGATGTCCTCCGCCAGCATCGACATTCCGCGCACGAGGTTCGCGCCGTTCTGCTTGAGCGTCTCCCGCAGCAGCTCCGGGTTCGTCAGCAGGAAGTTCGAGGGCGAGAGGGCGCTCGAAATCTGCTTGAGATAGAAGTGAGCCTTGTGGCGGGTGCGGTCGTCCACCCCCTCGGCCTCGTCCACCATGTCCTCGGCCCAGCGCGACGTGATGAGATAGGCCTGTTTCAGGAAGTCGAAGAGCGGATTGTTCGACCATTCCGGGTCGCGGAAGCGGTTGTCCCGGGGCTCCGGCTCCGCGACCGGTTCCGCCTCCTCGCCCTGGGCGCGCTTGAGCGTGGCGGTCCAGAGGTCGAGAAACTGCGTGCCCAGGCGGGTCTGGGCCTCGAAAGCCCTCTGCGGATCGGTCATCCAGGCCTCGGCGACGGGCCCGAGGGCCTTCACGGCCTCTTCCGCGTCGCTCGCCAGACCCGGCTTGGGCTTCCCGTTCTCGAGCGGTTTGAGGTAGGCGGCCGTCGCTTTTCCGGCTCCCTCGATGAACAGGGCGATGTTGCGGGACAGCTCCTCGAAATCCGGAGCTGCGGTCTGGGCCTTTGCATCATCGAGCATTTTGCTCATAAGGCGTTCTCCCGACGTCTCGCTGCCATTGCTCATGAGCCGCATTTCCGACATTTTAGCGTTCGAAGCATCGGATAAGCCAGAGCTATGTCACCTGTGTTGAAGTTGAAAATGCGTTTTACGACTAAAGCTTTACCCGCCAGTCGCGTCGCCGCGGCCGGCCTCACGGTGCTTCTTGTTGCCAACGCGGCAGGCTGTGCCGAGGGTTCCAATCCGACCCGCGATCTGTTCGCGGCCGTCGGCGCGGGCCCGAAGGTGGCTCAAACGCCGGATTTCGTGGCAAGCTCCAGGCCAGAGAAGCTTGATTTCATGCCGGTTGGAACGTCCGAGCCCGGACGGACGACACCGGCCCGCACGGCCGATGAGGTCAAGGCGGCCGAAGCGGAGCTCGACGCCCTGCGGGCTCAGAACGAGGCGGCCGGCAAGGCAGCCGCGCAGCTCGGCGGGACCCCGGCACCGCAGCCGGTTCCACTTCCGAAGACCCGATAGGCCTCACGCCGCGGGCATATATTGAAAGACCTTTCGAGGACCAGACCCATGCCGGATTTTTACCGCATCAAGCGCCTTCCCCCTTACGTCTTCGAGCAGGTCAACCGCATCAAGGCCGCCGCCCGTGCCGGCGGAGCCGACATCATCGACCTCGGCATGGGCAATCCCGATCTCCAGGCGCCCCAGCACGTGATCGACAAGCTGGTCGAGACGGTCGGCAAGCCCCGGACCGACCGCTATTCGGCGTCGAAAGGCATCGGCGGCCTGCGCCGGGCCCAGGCCGGCTACTACGAACGCCGGTTCGGCGTGAAGCTCAATCCCGACACCCAGGTGGTCGCCACCCTCGGCTCGAAGGAGGGTTTCGCCAACATGGCGCAGGCCATCACGGAGCCCGGCGACGTGATTCTGGTGCCGAACCCCAGTTACCCGATCCACGCCTTCGGCTTTCTGATGGCGGGCGGCGTGATCCGCTCGGTCCCGGCAGAGCCCACGCCCGACTTCTTCCCGGCGGCCGAACGGGCCGTGGCCCATTCGATCCCGAAGCCCGTAGCCTTGGTGGTCTGCTACCCCTCCAACCCGACCGCCTACGTCGCCTCCCTCGATTTCTATCGCGACCTTGTGGCTTTCGCGAAGAAGCATGAGCTGATCCTGCTCTCGGATCTGGCCTATTCCGAGGTCTATTTCGACGAGTCGAACCCGCCGCCATCGATCCTGCAGGTGCCCGGCGCCATCGACGTGGCGGTCGAGTTCACCTCGATGTCCAAGACCTTCTCCATGGCCGGATGGCGCATCGGCTTTGCGGTCGGGAACGAGCGTCTGCTTGCCGCGCTCGCCCGCGTGAAATCCTATCTCGATTACGGCGCATTCACTCCGGTTCAGGTGGCTGCCACGGCGGCCCTCAACGGGCCGGACGACTGCATCCGCGAGATGAGGGCCATCTACAAGCGCCGGCGCGACGTTCTCGTGGATTCGTTCGGAAAGGCGGGGTGGACGGTTCCGGCGCCGACGGCCTCCATGTTCGCGTGGGTGCAGATCCCGGAAAAATTCCGCCCCATGGGCAGCCTGGAATTCTCGAAGCTCCTTGTCGAAAAGGCCGATGTGGCGGTGGCGCCGGGCATCGGCTTCGGCGAGCACGGCGACGACTATGTCCGCATCGCTCTCGTGGAGAACGAGCAGCGGATCCGTCAGGCTGCACGTAACATCCGTCGCTTCTTCGATTCGGCCGACCAGACCCTGCACAATGTCGTCCCGATGGCCCGAGCCCGCTGAGGGCACGGAACGCGAATGCCCGCGATGCATGGACATGGAACCGTGGCAGTCGTAAAGAGCGACCCGGGTTTCAATGGGAGCTGTTGTTCGTGATACGTCCTTTTCGGGTGGGCATTGCAGGCCTCGGCACGGTTGGCGCTTCGGTGATCCAGATTCTCGACCGCCAGAACCGGACCGTTGCGCAGAGAGGCGGGCGGCCGGTTCAGGTGGTCGGCGTCTCGGCGCGGGACCGCAGCAAGGATCGCGGTTTCGACCTGTCCCGCTTCACTTGGTTCGATGACCCGTTGGCTCTCGCGCGCTCCGAAGAGGTCGATTGCGTCGTGGAACTCATCGGCGGAGCGGACGGGACGGCCCATGAGGTCGTCCGGACCGCCCTGTCCCTCGGGAAGCACGTGGTCACGGCCAACAAGGCGCTGCTCGCCAAGCACGGCTCGGCACTGGCGGCGCTGGCCGAGGAAAAGGGCGTCTCCCTGGCGTTCGAAGCCTCGGTCGCTGGCGGCATCCCGGTCATCAAGACCCTGCGCGAGGCGCTGCCCGGCAACCGGGTGACCCGCCTTTATGGAATCCTCAACGGCACCTGCAACTACATCCTGTCCCGCATGGAGCTGGAAGGGCTGACCTTCTCGGAGTGCCTGAAGGACGCGCAGCGTCTCGGCTATGCCGAGGCCGATCCGACCTTCGACGTCGAAGGCTTCGATACGGCGCACAAGCTCGCAATCCTGACGAGCCTCGCCTTCGGCTCCAAGATCGACGCCGAGGCGATCTACGTGGAAGGCATTTCGTCGATCGCCCCGCTCGATCTCACCATGGCGCAGGAACTCGGGTTCCGCATCAAGCTCCTCGGCGTGGCAGAGCGCACCGAGACCGGCATCGAGCAGCGCGTGCACCCGACGATGGTGCCCAAGACCTCGTCGATCGCCCAGGTCATGGGCGTGACGAATGCCGTCACCATCGACGCTGATGCCGTCAAGGAACTGACGCTGATCGGGCCGGGCGCTGGCGGCGACGCCACGGCTTCCGCCGTCGTCGCCGACATCGCCGATGTCGCAGGCGGCAAGGCCGGCACCACGTTCGGCCGGCCGGTCGCGGACCTCGAGGCGGCCCCGCGTGCCCCCATGCAGCGGCATGAGGGGGGCTACTATATCCGCCTCACGGTCCATGACCGGCCCGGTGTCGCCGCAGGCGTCGCCACTCGCATGGCCGAGGCGGATATCTCCCTGGAGAGCATCCTCCAGAAGCGGTCCGAGATGGCCGCCACGAAGGATCCCCATGGGCGGTCGGGTGCGCCCGTTCCCCTCGTGCTGATCACCTATGCGGCAACCGAAGCGTCGATCCGGTCGGCTCTCGACAAGATCTCCGGGGATGGTCTTATCGCCGAGCCGCCCCAAGTCATTCGTATCGAACGCGAATAAACCTCTTTCTTGAGCTTGAACGCTCACAGACACCGTCAAAAGGGAGACCCCCCGTCCATGTCGCAAGGCATTACCGTCCAACCGGGCCAGATCATCGAGCGAATCCTGACCCTGGAACTCGTCCGCGTCACCGAGCGCGCGGCGGTCGCTTCCGCTCGTCTGCGCGGGCGGGGCAACGAGAAGGCCGCCGACCAGGCCGCCGTGGACGCCATGCGCCGCGAGCTCAACAAGCTCCCCATCGACGGCACCGTGGTGATCGGAGAGGGCGAGCGCGACGAGGCCCCGATGCTCTTCATCGGCGAGAAGGTCGGCAACAAGCAGGGCCCGAAGGTCGACATCGCGGTCGACCCGCTAGAGGGCACCACCCTCTGCGCCAAGGACATGCCGGGCTCGATCGCCGTCATGGCCATGGCCGAGGCCGGCACCCTTCTGGCCGCGCCGGACGTGTACATGCACAAGATCGCCGTCGGCCCAGGCTATCCGACCGGCGTCGTCGACCTCGATGCGTCGCCGGAGGAGAACATCCACAACCTGGCGAAGGCCAAGGGCGTGAAGCCCAATGAGATCACCGCTCTCGTGCTCGACCGGCCGCGCCACGCGGACCTGATCGCCGCCATCCGCAAGACCGGCGCCGGCATTCGCCTGATCTCGGACGGCGACGTGGCGGGCGTGATCTTCACGACCAAGCCGGACGAGACAGGCATCGACATCTATCTCGGCATCGGCGCCGCACCCGAGGGCGTGCTCGCCGCCGGCGCCCTGCGCTGCATCGGCGGTCAGATGCAGGGCCGCCTGATCCTCGACACGGAGGAGAAGCGCTCCCGCGCGCTTCAGATGGGCGTGACCGATCCAAACCGGAAGTACGACATGACCGATCTTGCCCGCGGCGACGTGATCGTTGCGGCGACCGGCGTCACCGACGGTGCGCTCATCAAGGGCGTCAACTTCGGCAAGGACGTGATCACCACGGAGACCGTGGTTTATCGCTCCGCCACCGGCACGGTGCGCCGGATCTACGGCGAGCACCGCGAGATCTCGAAGTTCCACCTGGATTGATCGACGACGAGCTCCCCTCGCCGAGGGGAGCTCTTTTCCACAGTGCAACAAAGGTCGTGGAAACGGCCGAACGTCACGAATAGGGGGCAGGGACATGACGACGAAAGACGGCATCGAGATCCGTCCCTTCACATCAGACGATCGCGCCGCCTGGGATCCGCTCTGGCAGGGCTACCTGACCTTCTACAAAGCCTCGCTGGCTCCCGAGGTGACCGAGACCACCTGGCGGCGACTGCTTGATCCCGCCGAACCCATGCACGGCCTCGTGGCGGTTCTCGACGGTGAGATCGTCGGGATCGTGCACTTCCTCTATCACCGCTCGACCTGGACCACCGGCGACTACTGCTACCTCCAGGACCTCTTCACCTCGGAAAAGGCCCGCAACCGCGGCGTCGGCCACGCCCTGATCGAAGCCGTCTACGAGAAGGCGCAGGCCGAGGGTGCAAGCCGCGTCTACTGGCTGACCCACGAGACCAACGCCTCGGCCCAGGTGCTTTACGAAAAGGTGGCGGCCCGGAGCGGCTTCATTCAATACCGCAAGGTGTTTTGACCACATTTCGGGTTACTCTCCGCCGGTGACCGAATCAGCTCCTCTTCATCTTCCCCGGCCGTTCCTGGGCGTGACCAGTTCCGCTCTTGGCCGTCTCTGGGTCGAGCGGTGCAGCACCGCCCAGGGTACCGTCGCGCTCGCGATTGCGCAGATGCACGGTCTTTCGGATGTCCTGGCCCGGGTCCTCGCGGGACGCGGCGTCGGGCTTCACGAGACCGAAGGATTTCTCAATCCGCGCCTTCGGGACCTCATGCCCGACCCCAATGTTCTGACCGACATGGAGCCGGCTGCCTCCCGCCTCGCGGAGGCCGTGATCCGACAGGAGAAGGTCGCGATCTTCGGCGATTACGATGTCGACGGGGCGTGCAGCGCCGCCCTTCTGGCGGAGTACCTACGCGCCTGCGGCATCTCCTACGCCATCCACATCCCGGACCGGATTACCGAAGGCTACGGACCCAATGTCGATGCCATACGGGCCCTGAAAGAGCAGGGGGCTGACGTTCTCGTCACGGTCGATTGCGGTACCGCCAGCATCGTTCCGCTGGCCGAAGCCAAGCGCATCGGCCTCGATTCAGTGGTCCTCGACCATCACCAGGCGCCGACCGAGCTTCCGGAGGCTCTCGCCATCGTCAATCCGAACCGGCAGGACGATCTCTCGGGCCTCGGCCATCTCTGCGCTGCCGGCGTGGTCTTCCTGTTCCTCGTGGCGCTCAACCGCGCGCTGCGCAGCCGCGGCTTCTTCAATGGCGGATCCGAGCCCGACCTGATGGGTAGCCTCGATCTGGTGGCCCTTGCGACCGTCGCCGACGTGGTGCCGCTGATCGGCCTGAACCGCGCCTTCGTCAGGCAGGGGCTGGCCGTCATGCGCAGCCGCCGCCGGGTCGGGCTTGCCGCCCTTCTCGATGCCGCCGGCCTCGCGGGCGCACCGGAATGCTGGCATCTCGGGTACCTTGTGGGCCCGCGCATCAATGCGGGCGGCCGCATCGGCGATGCGGCGCTCGGCTCGACGCTGCTCTTGACGGAGGATTCCGTCCATGCCGGGCAACTGGCGGCGGAACTCGATCGCCTGAACCGTGAACGGCAGGCGATCGAGGTCATGGCCGTCGCCGATGCCGAGGCGCAGGCCCTGATGAGGATGGAGACCCAACCGGACCTGCCGGTAGTGGTGACGGCCTCGGCCGACTGGCATCCGGGTGTTGTCGGTCTGATCGCGGCGCGCATGAAGGAACGTTTCCGTCGCCCTGCTTTCGCGTTCACCCTCAACTCGGACGGTACGGCCACAGGTTCGGGCCGGTCGGTTCCCGGGGTCGATCTCGGAGCCGTGGTAAGGGGCGCCGTAGACCTGGGCCTCGCCATCAAGGGCGGCGGCCACACCATGGCGGCCGGCGTCACGATCCAGGCGGCCGATCTCGAGCGGTTTCGCGCCTACGTCGCGGAAAGGCTTGCGGACCCGGTCAGCGTGGCCCAGCTCAACGACCATTTCTCGATCGATGCCACGCTGATGGCGGGCGGCGCGCAGCCCGGCGTCGTTGCGGCCCTGGAGCGGGCCGGTCCCTTCGGGGCCGGTCATCCGGAGCCGGTTTTCGTGTTCCCGCAGCACCGGGTCGTCGAGGCCAGGGAGGTCGGAAGCGGCGGTCACGTACGGGTCAAGCTGAGGGGCGGGGACGGCTCGATCATCGGCGGAATTGCCTTCCGGGCGGCAGGTCAACCTCTCGGAATCGCGCTGTCCGACTCGATCGGAAGCAGCCTCCATGTCGCAGGCACCTTATCGGTCGACCGGTGGGGCGGCGCCGAGAAGGTGGAGGTCCGGATCATGGATGTGGCAAAGCCGGAATAAGTGCTCCTTTAGCGCTTGCCGTGCGGGAAGAACCCATCTATATGTCCGCGCACTTCGGCGGCACTGCCCCGATTAAGCGGCCTTCGTCTATCGGTTAGGACACCAGCCTTTCACGCTGGGAAGAGGGGTTCGATTCCCCTAGGCCGCGCCATCCGGAATCTCCCCTCAAAAATCGTAATATCGAATCGTCTGGGCCGGAACTAATCTGCCCCTGTTCCATTCGAGGGGATACCCAAAAACCCCTTATTGACGATGCTGGACTCCCATGCCGCGCTTCTTCTTCAACATCCGTGACGGCCACGACCTCGACGAAGACGAAGAGGGAATCGAACTGCCCGATATCGAGGCTGCCCGCGCCGAGGCTCTCGCGACCGTCGAGGAGCTGCGCGACCAACTCGCGGATGCAGGCAATATCGAACTCGAAATCACCGACGAAACAGGGCGCCGGCTGCTGACCGTCCCATTCTTCCGCGGCCGCGGAGGGCGTCGCTGAAAGATTTCAGAGGAGCGCTTCCTGCTCGAAGGCCCAGAAGGCTTCATGCCGAAGGGCGGTCGGCTCGTTCAGATAGCGCGCGGAATGGTGGAACACGTTGAGGTCGCGGACCTTTGCCTTGCGCGCAAGAAGCCCGGCCTGGAACGCGGTCAGATGCCGTGAATCTGCCGCCAGCTGGTGATCCCGCTCGAGGAAGACGGCCTCGATGAAGAGCTGGTCGGCCTCCCTGGCCAGAAAGAGGATCTTCTCCCGGTTCTCTTCGGTGAAGGCCGTATCCGTGACATAGGCGATCGACTGCCCGGGGCCGACGAAGAACAGCTTTTCCGCCACGTCCCGGAGCGAAGCCGGCCCGATGCCGGGGATGTCCAGCTCGGCATCCTCTGTCCCGGCGCGGATGAGACTCTTCGCCCGGTTGAGCCACGGCCCTTTCGGGAGCCCAAGGCTTTCCAGCACGCCGCGGCGGACGTTCACCTGCTGGGTTTCGCGTAATGCGAAAGCCAAAGATGGAATTCCATGGTCGAGGCTGACTGCTTCGATGCGAAAATCATCCTCCGACAGCACGACATGCTGCGGCAGGTCCGGACTCTCCACCTCCCGGCGCATGAAGACCTGGCGCGCCGGGAAGACAGCCTTGCGCGCGATCCGATCGTCCCAGAACTCGCTGACATGGATTTGGAAATCGACGGAGGTCTCGTCGATCAGGTTCCAGGTGAAACCCTGGAGCCTGTGGTCGACCCGGTCGATGAAGCCGGGAGGGCCAAGCAGGTGCAGGGGCCCAGGGCGATGGAGGCACACGCGCAGCAACTGGTCGAACCCGGCGAAGTGGTCCACATGGGTGTGGGACACGAAGGCATGGCTGACTCGCATCAACTCTCGTGAGGAGAGGGGCGCCAGATCGCCCAGATCGAACAGGATCGCTCGCCGTCCGTATCGAAAATCCAGGTACAACCCCGGATCGTCGAACGGGCCGTTCACCAGCCGCGGCTGCACCAACCAGCTCATCAGGCCCTTAAGGCCTGCCAGGCGGATGCGAACTCGCGTGCGTTGTAGCCGATGTCTTCGACCGACATGGAGGGCGTGAACAGGGCGGACCCCAATCCGAAACCGTTGGCTCCGGCCTCGACATAGGGCCTCATCGTGTCCGGCTTGATGCCGCCGACAGGCAGGACGATGACGTCCTTCGGCAGGACCGCCCGCCAGGCCTTCACGACGGCTGGGGGGATCGATTCCGCCGGGAAGATCTTGATGGCGTCGGCGCCAGCCTTGAGGGCAGCGAACGCCTCTGTCGGCGTCGCTACGCCCGGCGTGCAGACGAGCCGCAAATCCTTCGCGCGCCGGATCACGTCCGTGTCCGCGTGAGGCATGACGATCAGACGCCCGCCCGCATCGAGCACGCCGTTCACGAGATCCGGCTCCAGGACCGTGCCTGCGCCGACGAGCACATCCTTCGGCATAGTCTTCGCCAGGGTCTCGATGCTGCGGAACGGATCGGGCGAGTTCAGCGGCACCTCGATCACGCGAAAGCCGGCCTCCACAAGCGCGTGGCCCGTCGCCTCGGCATTCTCCGGTTTCAGTCCCCTGAGGATGGCGATCAGGGGAAGCTCCATCAGAAAGTCCCGCAGCACCAGCAAGGCTCGTCCTCCCGTTCGGATCACAGGCGCAACGCCCGGGTCACCGTACCGTCAACTCGCCCGAACCGGAATTGTTTTGCCCGAGCGCCAGCGATTGTCGGCTCCTCGATCCGGCGGTCAAGGCACCATGGAATTGCAACGGTGCCTGATGGTACGATAGAGACGCCAAGCTTTCCCCTCGATCCAGAGGGCGCGGCAGGTCCTAGTCGACTGAGAGGAATCATGAAGTTGCCGGTGAAGCCGCTTAGCCGCGAAGCCAGGAACCGGCTCGACCGGATTGACCTCTCGATTCTCGAGGCGCTTCGCCGGAACGGCCGCATCACCTACCAGGCGCTTTCCGAACGCGTGGGGCTTTCCGCCCGGCCATGCCTGGAACGGGTCAAGCGCCTCGAGCAAAAGGGCGTTATCCGAGGCTTTACGGTGCTCGTCGAGCCGTCCGCATTGGGACACGACATCATCGCATTGGCCAGCATCAGCATGCGCGACCCTTCGGGAGCCGCCCGGCAGAGGCTGGAGCGCGCCTTGAGCGCCCACCCGGCGGTCATCGAACTGCAGGTGGTGAATGGCGAATACGACTACATCGCCCGGATCGTGGCGCCGACGCTCGCAGCCTACGAGGCTCTCACGGACGCCTTCCTGGCCGACCCTGCCTTCGGGATCGGGCGCATCCATACAACCTTCGTGCTGAAGACCCTCAAGAGCTTCGAGGGCTACCCGGCCTCCGACAGCCGAGATCGTGTCTGACTCCAGGCCTCACGACAGAATTGGCTGCGGCACATGAGGATTTCGGCCTCATCGGGAGCGAGGCGCTCATAACCTTGTCCATGGAGGACGCCGTGGAAGGACGGGATTTGATGGCTCAGAACCTGAAGACGAAGACGGATCGGCAAACCCGTCCGGAGCGCCTGGAGGCGTTTCAGCCTCTTTCCGGCCTGGTCGTGCCGCGGTTTGCCGGCATCTCCACGTTCATGAGGCTGCCGTACCTCGCGCCGACCGAGGCGCCCGGTCGAATCGACATCGCCCTTCTGGGGATTCCGTTCGATGGTGCGACCACCAATCGGCCCGGCACGCGCCTCGGTCCGCGCCAGGTGCGCGAGGCATCGTCCCTGATGCGCTTCGTGAACTATGGCACTCTGGTCGCGCCCTACGACCTCTGCGCCTGCGCGGATGTCGGCGATGTCCCTGTCAACCCGATCGACGTGCAGGACACCCTCCGCCGGATCGAGGCCGAGGTCTCCTATCTCCACCAAGGCGGAGTCACACCCCTGTCGATTGGCGGCGACCACATCGTCTCCTATCCGATCCTGCGTGCGCTCGGCACGAAGCGGCCGCTCGGGATGATCCACATCGACGCCCACAGCGACACCGGCGACACGTTCTTCGGCGGACAGAAGCTGACCCATGGGACGCCCTTCCGCAGAGCCATCGAGGACGGCGTCCTCGATCCCAAGCGCATGGTGCAGATTGGTATCCGCGGCACGATGTATTCCGCCGATGAACGTCAATGGGCCCTCGACCAGGGCATCCGCATCATCGACATGGAAGAAGTGGTGGAGAAGGGAGTTCCCTACGCCGTTGCCGAAGCGCGCCGTATTGTCGGTACTGCGCCGACCTACTTCACCTTCGACATCGACTCGATCGATCCTGCCTTCGCGCCCGGTACGGGGACGCCGGAGATCGGCGGGTTCACGAGCCGGGAGGCGCTTCAGCTCGTGCGCGGCTTCCGCCATCTGAACCTCGTCGGCGCCGACATGGTCGAGGTCTCGCCACCCCTCGATCAGTCCGGCGGCACCGCACTGGTCGGCGCCTCGATCGCCTTCGAGATTCTCTGCCTTCTGGCCGAATCCCGCTTCGAGCGGAGCGAGGAGCGTCTCAACGTAGCTGACGCTTAAGGGGCCCTGCGCAGGCATTGCTGCGCGGTCCGGGAGATCCGCGTCTGGTCCTCGGCGGTGACCGTGCCGTCGAGGATTTTTCGCCAGACGTCGCTCTGGCGCAGGCTTTCGGCGATGCATGAGCATGTCGATCGGCAGAGGCCGGGCTGGCCGTTCTGCTCGACGCAGTTCGCCTCGCATTCCGCAATGAACGGACGCGCTTCCGCGGCAGGGTTCGGGCCGACGATCTGCAGGACGCCGTAGAGCGCTGCGAGCAGGACGATCTGATGGGTGAGATAGATCGGCAGGCTCTTGCGGCCGGCCCAGACGAGGCCTTTCGAGAACCAGTCCGTCGCCCGCCATCGCGCGAGGTCCATCGTTTCCTTGAGAGGGAGAAGCCATTTGCCGACCGCGACACCGATGAGGACGAAGCCGAACCAGGGGAAGATCGGGACGTAATCGTTCGTGACCGGGTCGGTCGATCCGAGGCCGAGCCAGTCGAGCCACGGCTGGTCGAGCGCCGGGCTGGTGAAGACCCAGGGCATCACGAGGCACCCGAGTGCGAACGCGAGGGTGAGCGCCGGATGCAGCCTGAGGAAGGGCAGGGCCAACAGGCTGGATAAGGCGATGCAGTGAAGGATGCCGAAAAAGATATAGCTCTCCGGGAACGCGAAGTACGTCACCAGGGTCACGGCCAAGGCCGCGCCGCCCACCTTCGCAAGCCTCCGCAGGAATGGAACCCTCCGGAAGCCCTGCGCGTGAGCGAGGGCGAGACCAACGCCTGACAGCAGCAGGAAGGAGCCCGCGATGCCGCGCGCGAACCAGCGCCAAGCCGGCACCTGGAGGATGTTCGTCGCGATCAGCTTGAGGAAGCTCAGGTCCCAGCTGAAGTGGTAGACCACCATGGCGCAGATCGCGATGCCGCGGGCGACGTCGATGGCGTCCCAACGCTGGGATGCTGCAGCCTTGCTTTGGATGCTGTGAACGCTCACGTCGCTTTCGCCCTGTCGATCCTGTGCCAGCGGGGAGGGGTGTCACGCCTCCACGGATACTCCTATATCAGCTTCATGACCGATCGACCCTCCGCGTCAATCACCGCCCTCCAGGAAATGGTCAGCGAGGCCGTCGTCGTCGTGGGATTCACCGGCGCCGGCATCTCGACGGAGAGCGGCGTGCCCGACTTCCGCTCCCCGAACAGCCCCTGGATGCGGCACAAGCCGATCGATTTCCAGATCTTCCTGCATAGTGAGGAGGCCCGCCGGGAGGCGTGGCGGCGGAAGTTCGCCATGGACGATCTGTATCGCGGGGTGCGCCCGAATTCCGGGCATCTGGGACTTGCGGCTCTCGTCGCCTCGGGTCGCATGCCCGCGGTGATCACCCAGAACATCGACGGCCTTCATCAAGCATCCGGCCTCTCGGACGATCAGGTGGTGGAGCTGCACGGCAACGGCACCTATGCGAAATGCCTGACGTGCCAGCGCGCGTACGATCTCGGTTGGATCCGCAGCCGTTTCGAGGCCAGCGGCGACCCGCCAGCGTGCGAAGCCTGCGGGGGCATCCTCAAGTCGGCGACCATCTCGTTCGGCCAGGCCATGCCGGAGATGGCGATGCGCCGGGCACGCCGGCTGGCGCTGAGCTGCGACCTCTTCCTGGTCGCAGGCTCCTCCCTCCTGGTGTACCCTGCGGCGGCCTTTCCGGGGCTGGCCAAGGAGAACGGCGCCAGGCTCGTGATCATCAATCGGGAGGCCACGCCCCTCGACGGAATAGCCGATCTCGTGATCCATGAAGAAATAGGATCCGTGCTTTCCGTCTTTGTTTAGGAATTAGAAGCTCTTACCGAATGCAAGAAAATTCATCGTCGGCATGTGAGCGTTTCTGACTTCCCCTGACTCAGGACGATGTTATCCTCTCGTTAAGAATCTGGTTTGTGATTCGAGTCTGGGTTTTTTCATGACTAGCGATTACGGCTCCAACTCATTCAGTCTCCATGGGGAGCAGTCCTCCTTCGATGCCGGTCGGCGGGAGGAGGCGCGTCCTGCTTCCGAGGAGGGTGCGCTCGAACTCATTCAGGTCAGCGGACATATCAAGTGGTTCGACGTGGCCAAGGGGTTCGGCTTCATCGTGCCGGACAACGGTCTTCCGGACGTGCTCCTTCATGTGACCTGCCTGCGCCGGGACGGATACCAGGCCGCAAACGAGGGCGCCCGCATCGTCGTGGAGGCTGTCCAGCGGCCGCGGGGACTCCAGGCATTTCGGATTGTCTCGCTGGACGAGTCGACCGCCCTGCACCCGTCCGAGCTTCCGCTTCCCCGGACCCATGTCCAGGTGGTGCCGACCAGCGGCCTCGAGCCCGCGGTTGTGAAGTGGTTCAACCGCCTGCGCGGATTCGGCTTCCTGACGCAAGGTGAGGGCAAGCCGGACATCTTCGTCCATATGGAGACCCTGCGGCGCTACGGCATTGCCGAGCTCAAGCCGGGCGAGCAGGTCTTTGTGCGCTTCGGCGACGGCTCCAAGGGCCTGATGGCGGCCGAAGTCCGTCTTGCCGACATGTCCCTGCCGCACTCCCATTGATGAGCTTGTCCGTGTTGCGTCCCCTGCGGGCTCTCGCCCTCGCCGTCGGCCTGTGCGTCGCCTTCATCGGGTCCGCCTATGCTCAGGCTCTGGAACCCCTGGCGATCGTCTCCCAGGGCGGCCAAAGGCAGAGCTTCCAGGTGGAAGTGGCGCGGAACGAGGCCGATCGGGCCCAGGGCCTGATGTTCCGCCGCTCAATGCCGGCCGACAGGGGCATGCTGTTCGATTTTGGCAGGGTCGAGCCGGTCGCCATGTGGATGCAGAACACCTATCTGCCCCTGGACATGCTCTTCATCCGGCCGGATGGGACGATCGCCCGGATCGCCGCTAACACGGAACCTTTGTCGACCCGCACCATTCCCTCTGGCGAGCCGGTCTTGGCCGTTCTGGAGTTGAATGCCGGCACGGCTGCCCGCCTTGGTATCAAGGCAGGGGACCGGATTGAGCACCCCTTGTTCAAGAGGTAATCTTCTGGTGCTTGCTGAACCGGGGGTCCCGTGATAGCCAACAGCCCTGGTGACGAAGGCGGGGTGTAGCGCAGTCTGGTAGCGCATCTGCTTTGGGAGCAGAGGGTCGCG
>JAFAAP010000235.1 GCA_023426505.1 Pseudomonadota bacterium | reverse complement strand
TGGCCGTCGCTCTCGTCTACCGCGGCGGGCACCACCTGAGCACCGCCCATGCGGTTCACATGTCGGGTCACTTGGCAGAGCTCATGGACGATTGGGACAGCGTCCGGAAAGCGAACGAGGCAACCATGGCCCTGGCGACAGAGTGGGGTCTCTCCGGGTTGCGGCACCAGGTGGCCCTGCGCGAGCGTCTCGTGGCGGTGGCCCTGCACGACGACCCGGAGCAGATGGAGTACAAGCGTCGCAATCCGCAGCCGGGATTTGCGCGCCCGCTGCACGACGGTGTGCTGGCGCGGGCTTATGGCCGCCGGGAGGCACCTGAGGAGGGTTTGCAGGTCATCGGGGAATCCTTGGCCTGGGCTGAGGAAACGGGCAGCCAGTTCTTCGATGCCGAGTTGCACCGCATCCGCGCCGGGCTGCTCCTGCGCATGCGGCGCACGGACAAGGCCGAACAGAGCTACCGCAAGGCCCTGGAGATCGCGCAGGAGCAAGGAGCAGGGATGTGGGAGCTCCGGGCCGCCTGCGAGCTCGCGCAGGTGTTGCGCGATCAGGGGCGGCAGGCAGAAGCCCGTGACCTCCTGGCGCCCATCTATGACTGGTTCACCGAGGGGTTCGACGTCGACGATCTGCAAAGAGCGAAGGCGCTTTTGGAAGGCCTATCACGCCGTGCGCCATCCATCCGATGAAGGCCATCGGCCGTGTCCAGCCGGGCCGCCCCCTACCACCTTCCGTGAAGGAGCCGCTTGGGCGAAACGGAGGGTTTGTCGATGCGGGCGATCTGGTCCATTTCGGCTTGGCTGACGCGATACCCATGCAGCACAGGATCAAAGGCCAGGTTCTCCCACGGAAACACGTAGCAGCGCGTGCCGAACCCGAGGATGCCACCTACCGCAACGTCGGCATAGATGAGGCGTCCGCCCTCCGCCACCCGGTACAGCCGCTGAATGGTGCCAAGCCGCTGGCCCTGAGGATCAAAGATGGCTGTGCCACTGATCTGGTCATCCCCGACAAGGATGCTCGGTGGGTTGGCTTTTTTCATCCTCTAGCCCGTTCAATGATTACGGCTTGAGATGCTGAACGAGGAAATCCCTCACCTGAGCCGCCGCCATCTCGGCATTCTGGGGTTCTGACCTGAGCCACTCCGAGAACATCGTCTTGTCAGGCATCGGTGAGGTGGGCTCGAAGTTCTTGAACAGGTTGGGAGCCACCCTCTCTTCGGCGGGCGCTCCACCTGCGGACTGCTGCGCGGTGACCCGAGGGCATCTGTCAGCGGCATCGGGAGCAGAGATCCCATTGATGACGAGGGTTGGAGCTGCCATGCGGGACTTCATGCCGCAAAGTGGGGAATAGACGAAGGCGACCGCAGCCTTGAACCGCTCAGGCCCGACGGTGAAGGCAGTGGTGTCCGCAGGCGCAGGAATCCGCCAGACATCGCCTGTCTGAAACCCCAGCAGACCGATGCGCTGCGGGTCGGCCCAGGGTTGCTTGGCGACGTAAGCGAGAGCTCCATAGGTATCAGCAACGCGAGTGGCGTCGAAGGTCGGGTCGGCACAGGTGTCCTTGGTGCCGCGGGAGCCGTAGCTATCCACCAGCAGCACCGCATAGCCCCAGGACGTAAGGCGCTTGGTCCAGAATGCCTCGCGTGAGGTTTCAGCCAAGCTCCCCTGAGCGCCGAATTCGCTGGTCTTCACCTCAGGTGGCAAGCCACCGCAGTCGTGGAGGTAAATAACAGCCGGATACGGACCGTTGCCGGGCGGCTTGACGACGTAGGCTCGGACCTCGTCGCCGCGAGGGGGCTGGAGGACCTCGCCTCTCGCCTGTGCCCGCCTCTGCTGGAATTCGCTCAGTGGAACAGCGGCACTCTCGAACTTCACCAGTTCAGCAGCATAGCTCAAAGACATACAGGAGAGGCAACTTACAGCGAGAAGGAAGACATGCTTGAGAAGCATGATAGCCTCCCGAAGTTATGAAATGTCCATATTTTGTACTCGCGACGGTTTCATAAACAGCCTTATCGGAATTGCGCATGTAGCCGCAAAGTTAGAATGTCCTGATCCTGCAAAGTAGGAATGTCACACTCCCCGCTTCTGAATGATGCGGGAGAATGCGAATGGGACTGATTGCGATGAGCGAGCGCGACCTGCAACGGATTGAGGTTCTGTCGAAAGTTATCGAGCGCCGCATGACGATCGTTTCGGCGGCCCATGTCCTGGCGCTGAGCCCGCGCCAGGTCCGCCGGCTGCTGGAGCGGTTGCAAACCGACGGCGCTGCTGCCCTTCGGCACAAGGCACGCGGCCAGCCCTCGAACCATCGCATCAGCAGCGGCGTGCGGGATTATGCTCTGGCGATCATTCGGGAGCGCTACGCCGACTTTGGCCCGACCCTCACCGCCGAGAAGCTGGCCGAGCAGCACGGGTTGAGGGTTTCCCGCGAGACCTTGCGCCAGTGGATGGCTGAGGCCGGCCTCTGGTTGACCCGCAAACAGCGACGCACCTTCCATCAGCCCCGGCTGCGGCGCGAAGCCTATGGCGAGTTGGTGCAGATCGACGGCTCGGACCATCGCTGGTTCGAGGATCGCGGTGAACCCTGCTCTCTGCTGGTGTTCATTGATGATGCAACGGGCAAACTGATGCAGTTGCGGTTTGTGCGCTCAGAAAGCGCCTTCAGCTATTTTGAAGCCCTGGAGCTCTATCTGCACAGCCACGGCTGCCCTGTCGCTTTCTACTCCGACAAGCATTCCGTGTTTCGGGTGGCCAAGCAGGAGGCCAGGAACGGTCAGGGCATGACGCAGTTCGGCCGGGCTCTGAGCGAACTCAACATCGAGATCCTGTGCGCCAATTCCAGTCAGGCGAAGGGCCGTGTCGAGCGCGCCAACCGGACCCTCCAGGATCGTCTGGTGAAGGAGCTACGCCTAGCCGGGGTTGCCACGATGGACGAGGGCAATGCTTTCCTGCCCGACTTCATGGAACGCTACAATGCCAGGTTCGCCCGGATCCCTGCCCGGTCAGCTGATCTCCACCAGCCGCTGAACCTGCCACCAGGCCGGCTGCGGGAGATCCTGTGCCGGCGCGAGCAGCGCTATGTTGGCGCCCAGCTGGCCTTCTCGTACGAGCGCAAGCGGATCATGCTGGAGGAGAATGACATCACCCGCGGGCTTGTCGGCCGATACGTTGAGACCTACGCCTTTGCTGATGGCAGGCTTGAGGTGCGGTGGAAAGGGCATGCCCTGTCCTACAGGATGTTCGACAAGGACCAGCGTGTGACCCATGCGGCGATCACCGAGAACAAGCGGTTGGGCGACGTGCTGGCCTATATTAAGGAGCGGCAGGACCAGCGTCCCCCACCAAAGGTCAAGACCAACAGCGAGAAGGCCGGCTACACGCCGCGGGGCGGCAAACGGGGCCGCAAGACGGATGTGATGTCAGATCCGGCTATCGCTGCCAAGCGTGAGCGGGCACTGGCTCGCCTAGCTGCCGCGGAGTGACATTTCTATTTTGCAGCCCGGCGGACATTTCAATCTGGCAGCCACAG
>JAFAAP010000231.1 GCA_023426505.1 Pseudomonadota bacterium | reverse complement strand
GGCACCAGCCTGCCCTCACCCCGGCCCTCTCCCGCCCAGGAGAGGGAGAGGCGCTGAGCCTGTTCGCGCGGACTGGTCGCCGATGGAACGGCCATTGACAGCTCTTTCGCTCTCCCGCATCCAAAAGCTATGCCGCAGACCTCTACTGTCCGAACCTCCGGCGATTTCCGCGCCGATCGCCGCTATGAATATGCCCGCTCCGCCTTCGACGAGGGGGACTTCGAGGCCGCCGCCGATCTGGCCCGGCAGGTGATCGAGCTTGCCCCGGACTTCGCCCCCGCCCAGGCCATGCTCGGCCGCTCGGCTGCGGAGCTGGACTTGCGGGAGGAAGCCATAGCGGCGCTGCGCCGGGCTCTGGCGCTCGAGCCCGAGGATGCGCTCGGCGTGCGGCTCGATCTCGCGCGGCTCGGTGCACTCTCCCCCGGCGAGGCGATCACGAACGGCTATGTGCGGGCACTCTTCGACGATTACGCGCCCAAATTCGACCGGCATCTCACGAAGAGCCTCGCCTATCGCGGCCCCGAACTGATCGCCGATGCGCTGCGCCGCGCCTGCTCCAGGCGGATGCGGGAATACCGGTTCGGGCTGACCCTCGATCTCGGCTGCGGCACCGGGCTGATGGCGCAGGAACTCGCCGGGCATTGCGCATCCATCGAAGGCGTCGACCTCTCGCCCCGCATGCTGGAGAAGGCGGCGAAGACAAAGCTCTACGCCGCCCTGCACGAGAACGACCTCGTCGGGTTTCTGAGCGGGCGCCCGACGGGCGAGGCCGATCTCGTCGTGGCGGCGGACGTGTTCGTCTACATGGCGTCCCTCGAGGCGGCATTTCGCGAAGCGCATCGGGCGCTGCGGCCGGAAGGCCTCTTCGCCTTCACGGTCCAGACCCACGACGGCGCCGGCTATGTCCTTGGGGCCGACGCCCGCTATGCCCACGGCGAGTCCTATCTGCGCGAGCTGGCGCAGACGACGGCATTCGGGATCGTCCTGCTCGAACAAGCCTCGACCCGGGAGGACCGGGGCGAGCCGGTTCCCGGGTTGCTGGCGGTGCTGCAGCGCTGAGTTCTAGACCTGACAAGCAGACCTGAGCCTCATCCTGAGGAGGACCGTCAGGTCCGTCTCGAAGGACGAGGCGTTTCCAGAGGGCGCTGGATCATCCTTCGAGACGCGGCTACGCCGCTCCTCAGGATGAGGTCGCGGTTTGCGTCTCTGCTATTCGGAAGGCCGCGACGGGTGCGGCGCGTCCTCGTAGCAGCCCAGCACCGACTGGTCGAAATCGATGATGGAGCCGGTCATCAGGCCCGCTTCGGAGCTTGCAAGGAACGCCACCGCGCGGGCGACCTCGGCCGGGTCGAGCAGGCGGCCGAAGGGCTGCGCCGCCTCGGCCTTTTCGAGCCAGCCGTCCTGGGCGCCGTGGTAGAGACGCACGATCCGGTCCTCGCCGGGCGTGTTCATCCAGCCGATGTTGAGCCCGTTCACGCGGATGCGCCACGGCATCAGGCTGAAGGCGGCGTTCTTGGTGAGCGTCGCGAGCGCGCCCTTGGAGCCGCAATAGGCCGTGATGAAGGGCTGGCCGCCATGGGCCGACATGGACAGGATGTTGACCATGGCGCCCTCGATCCGTTCGCGCCGCATGATCTTGGCGGATTCCTGCATGAGGAAGAACGGCGCGCGCACGTTCACGGCGAACATGCGGTCGAAGAGCTCGGGGCTGGTGTCGAAGATCGTTCCCCGGTCGGTCATGCCGGCGGCGTTGACCAGCACGTTCACTTTCCCGAAGACCTCGTCGGCCCTGGCCGTGACGGCGCGGGCCTGATCCACGTCCGCGAGGTCGGCCCGGACGAACTCGGTCCGGCAGCCCTGGGCGGTGATCTCCCGCGCCACGGCCTCGCCGCGCTCCGCATTGCGGCCGCAGATGACGAGGCCGGCCGCGCCCCGCTCGGCGAGGGTGCGGGCGATGGTCTCGCCCAATCCTTGCGTGCCTCCGGTGATGACGGCGACGGCGTTCTGGAACTGGGATGTTTGCGGCATGGTCTTTTTGTCTTCGTGTCTGGTTGGCGTGACGCCAGACTGAGACGATCCGAAACAGGATAGCAAGCCGGCAAAGAACCGCTTTCACACCTGAAATCGCGCCCGCATGGCGAAACGCGCAAGAGCACCTATGTTTATGGCGCATGCCGAAAGCGTCCGCGTCCCTCCCTCCCGTCTTCCGCCAATGGTTCGAAAGCCGTGGCTGGGAGCCGCGCAGGCATCAGCTCGACCTGCTCGACAAGGCGCGGGCAGGCCGCTCCGTTCTCCTCGTGGCGCCCACGGGCGCGGGCAAGACCCTGGCGGGCTTTCTTCCCAGCCTCGTGGAGCTGACGGAGCGAGGCGGCAAACCCCGCGAGAAGCGCGGGCTCCACACCCTCTACATCTCGCCCCTCAAGGCGCTCGCCACCGACGTCGCCCGCAACCTCGAGACCCCGGTTCAGGAGATGGGCCTGCCGATCCGGGTCGAGACCCGGACCGGCGACACCCCGTCCCACAAGCGGGCGCGGCAGATCGAGCGCCCGCCGGACATCCTGCTGACCACCCCGGAGCAACTCGCCCTGCTGCTCGCCCATCGCGAGGCGCGGGAGCTGTTCAAGGACTTGCGCCGCGTGGTGCTGGATGAGCTGCATTCCCTCGTCACCTCCAAGCGCGGCGACCTGCTCTCGCTCGGCCTCGCGCGGCTCTACACGATGGCGCCGCAGCTCACGGCGGTGGGGCTCTCCGCGACGGTCCGCGAGCCGGACGATCTCAGGCGCTATTTGGTGCCGCAGCGCCATGAACCCTCTCCCCCCTTGTGGGGGAGAGATGGAGAGGGGGGTGGCAACGGATCGGCTGAGCGCGCCGATCAACCCGTTGGCGCCGTACCCTCCTCCCTGGCCCTCCCCCACAAGAAGGGAGGGGAAGTGAACCTCGCCGATCTCGTCGTGGTGCAGGGCGGCGCGGAAGCGGATATCCGCATGCTGGAGCTGGACGAGCGCCTGCCGCTCGCGGGCCACACCGCCTCCCTGTCCATGCCGGCGATCTACGACCTCATCCGGGAGCACAAGACGACGCTCGTCTTCGTCAACACCCGGCTCCAGGCCGAATACACGTTTCAGGAGCTGTGGAAGCTCAACGACGAGAGTCTGCCCATCGCGCTCCATCACGGGTCCCTCGACGTGTCGCAACGGCGGCGGGTCGAGGAGGCGATGATCGCCGGCAAGCTCAAGGCCGTGGTCTGCACCGCGACGCTCGATCTCGGCATCGACTGGGGCGACGTGGACCTCGTGGTGAATGTGGGCGCGCCGAAGGGGGCCTCGCGGATCATGCAGCGGATCGGCCGCTCGAACCACCGCATGGACGAGCCCTCGAAGGCCTATCTGGTGCCGGCGAACCGCTTCGAGATCCTGGAATGCCGCGCCGCGCTCGACGCGGTGCACGAGGCCGCTCAGGACACGCCGGACGCCCGCACCGGCGCCCTCGACGTGCTGTGCCAGCATATCCTCGGCATGGCCTGCGCCGATCCCTTTCGGCTGGAGGACCTCTACGAGGAGGTCCGCTCCGCCGCTCCCTATGCGGGCCTCACCTGGGAGGATTTCGAGGCGGCCGTCGCCTTCGTGGCGACGGGCGGCTACGCGCTGCGGGCCTATGAGCGCTTCGCCAAGATCGTGAAGGGCAACGACGGCCTCTGGCGAGTGCGGGACGCGCGGGTCGCGCAGCAATACCGGCTGAACGTCGGCACCATCGTCGAATCCACCATGATCAAGGTCCGGGTCGGGCGCAGCTCGCGCTCCAAGCCCGGCACCGTGCTGCCGCGCGGGCGCATCCTCGGGGAGATCGAGGAGTATTTCGCCGAGACCATGACGCCGGGCGATACGTTTCTCTTCGCCGGCGAGGTGCTGCGGTTCGAGGGCATCCACGAGGACGAGGTGATCGCGGTGCGCACCAGCGCCGGGACCGAGCCCAAGATCCCGTCCTACGAGGGCGGCAAGTTCCCGCTTTCCACCTTCCTGGCCGCGCGGGTGCGGGCGATCCTGGCGGACCCGTTCGAGTGGGACCGGCTGCCGCCTCAGATGACCGAATGGCTGCTGCAGCAGCGGCGTCGTTCCATCGTGCCGGGGCCGCGGGACCTCCTGGTCGAGACCTTCCCGCGGGCGGGGCGCTTCTACATGACCTGCTTTCCGTTCGAGGGGAGGCTCGCGCACCAGACGCTGGGCATGCTCCTCACCCGCCGCCTGGAGCGGGCGCGGCTGAAGCCCCTCGGCTTCGTGGCGAACGACTACGGCATCGCGGTCTACGCCTCCGGCGACATCGCCGCCCGGGCGGCGCGGGACCCGGGCTTCATGGACGAGCTGTTCTCGGAGGACATGCTGGGCGACGACCTGGAGGACTGGCTCGCCGAATCCTCCCTGATGAAGCGCACCTTCCGCCAGTGCGCGGTCATCGCCGGCCTGATCGAGCGCCGCTTTCCGGGCCAGGAGAAGACCGGCCGGCAGGTCACGGTCTCGACGGACCTCGTCTACGATGTGCTGCGCAAGCACGAGCCTGACCACGTCCTGCTCCGCGCCGCCCGAGCGGATGCGGCAACGGGACTCCTCGACGTGAGGCGCCTCGGCATGATGCTGTCGCGCATCCGGGGGCGAATCATCCACAAGCCGCTCGACCGGGTTTCCCCTTTGAGCGTCTCCGTCATGCTGGAGATCGGCCGCGAGCGCGTCTATAGCGACAACGCGGACGAGATTCTGGCCGAGGCGGAAGCAGCGCTTCTCGACGAGGCTTTGGCGTGACGGCTTTGCTCAAGAACAAACAGACAACACACGAAATCGGCCTGCAGGGGCGCACCGCCGTTCTCGACCTGACGGGGGCCATGTACCTCCCCGACGAGGATGCGCTCCTCGTGGCGGACCTGCATTTCGAGAAGGGCTCGTCCTTCGCCCGGCGCGGCATGATGCTGCCGCCCTACGATACGCGCGAGACCCTGATCGCGCTCTCCGACGCGGTGCGCCGCTACACGCCCCGCACGGTGATCGCCCTGGGCGACAGCTTCCACGACATCGGCGGTCCGGAGCGTCTCGGCGACGAGGAGCGGACGACGCTGGAGGGCGTGCAGGGCGGGCGCGACTGGATCTGGGTGACGGGCAATCACGACCGGATCCTGCCCGAGAGCATCGGCGGCCAGGTCGTCGAGGAGATGGAGCTCGGACCGCTCATCCTGCGCCACGAGCCGCTGGCCGGCGCCGAGGCCGAGGTCGCGGGGCATCTCCACCCGGTCGGCAAGGTGGTGATGCGCGGGCGCTCGACCCGGCGGCGCTGCTTCCTGACCGACGGCTCCCGCTGCATCATGCCGGCGCTCGGCGCCTATGCGGGCGGGCTGAACGCCTGCGACGCCGTGTTCAAGCCGCTGTTCCCGAAGGGTTTCACGGCCCATCTCATCGGCACCGAGCGCATCTTCGCCATCGCGAAGGCGATGCTCTGCCGAGACTGATCCCGCTCAGTCGCGCCGGAAGATCACGTTGGCGCCCCAGCCGAAGAAGATGGCGAGGATCGCGGTCGTGAGGCCGTAGAGCATGCTCCAGTCCCGCGCCACCTCGCCGACCTGCTGCTCGAACCCGGTCTTCACCAGCTCGAAATGGGTGATCGTGCGGGCGAGGATCACCGTATCGGCCAGGAGGGTGACCTCCACGTCGTAGTTGCCGGGCGGCGCCGTCGCCGGCAGGGGAATGCTGGCGCGGAAGATGCTGGGCGTCAGGAAGGTCACGCCGCGCTCGTCCTCGCGGTAGAGGCCTTCCTGCTCCTTGAGCCGGTAGAGGGCGTCCCGGAACGGCTGGTCGGCCCCGTCGCGGACGTTGGTGAAATCCGGCGCGTCGATGATGGCGCGAAGGCCGATCTTCTGCCGTTGCCGCAGCTGCGGGCTGGTGATCTCGTCGATCGGCGCCGACGTCAGGACCCCCAGATAGGAGGGGGCGAGCGGGAACTTCTGCTGCTCCTGGTTGATCCAGACGGGACCGATCTGCTCCTTCTCGCGCACGACGAGGTACTGGGTGGGGCCGCGCACGGTGACGACCGCGTCGTAGCCCGTGGCGCGGGAGATCGTCTGCGCGTCGCGCTCGATGGCGCCGAAGATCGCGATCGACGTGCCGGTGTAGTTCGACGTGATCAGGACGCGGTGGTTCGACAGGGACGTGATCAGGGTCTCGGCGGAGGCCGGGGCCCGGCTTGCGCAGCAGAGGATCAGCAGGAGGACGAGCGCCCTCATGTGCGCGACTCCTGCACCGTGATGGAGAAGGGCTCGTCGGGATGGACCACCAGCTCCATGGCGAAGCGCAGGCCGACGGCGAGCAGGAGGAGGGCCAGGAGGAACCGGAACAGCTCGGCCCGGAGATAGCGCCCCGCCCGCGCGCCGAACTGCGCGCCGAACACGCCGCCGACGATCAGCAGGATGGCGAGCACGATGTCGACCGCCTGGTTCGCCACCGCGTGCAGAATGAGCGCCACGAGGGTCGTGCAGACGATCTGGAACTGGGACGTGCCCACGACCACGCTGGTCGGAACCCGGAAGATGTAGAGCAGCGCCGGCACCATGATGAAGCCACCGCCGATGCCGAGCAGCGCGCCCGCGAACCCGACGAAGAGCGCAAGCCCGAGGATCGGGATCACGCTCGCATAGAGCTTGGAGCGGTAGAAGCGCACGCGGAAGGGCAGGCCGAGATAGGGGGCGTGCTCGCCCGCCTGGCGCCGGAGCCGCACGGATCCGCCCTTGCGCTTGGTCCAGAACTCCCGGACGCTCTCCTTGAGCATGAGGCTGCCGACGACGGTGAAGAGCGTCACGTAGGAGATCACGATCACGAGATCGAGCTGGCCCGCGCGCCGGGCTGCCGCGAAGAACCAGACGCCGAGCACCGAGCCGATGAAGCCGCCGGCCACCAGGATGGTCCCGAGCTTGAAGTCGAGCGCCTTCCGCCGCAGGGCATTGAGCGAGCTGGTGGTGGAGGAGGCGACGATCTGCGCCGATTGCGTGGCGACCGCGACCGCCGGCGGGATGCCGAGGAAGATCAGCAGCGGCGTCATCAGGAAGCCGCCGCCGATGCCGAACAGACCCGAGATGAAGCCAACCGCCGCGCCCATTCCTAGGATGAGGAGAACGCTCACGGGCATTTCGGCGATAGGCAAATAAATTTGCACCCCGGTCCCCCTATGGCCGGTGCAGCCAGGCTCTGGTTATGACGTCGCTGAACGCGACTTTAAGCGTTGTGCCTGAACGGAAGCTGACAGGTCTGTGCGTTTTGTCAGCTCCTGGGATCGGCCTTGGTTTCCAGTGCGGCGGTCCGTCCGCGGGGTGCAGGCGCGGTCCCGTTCGCGGCCGGGTCGACCGGCCGGGGCTGCCAGCGCTCCACCGTGGTCTTCGCCGCGGCGAGTTCGGAGGCGGTGAGGCGCGCCGCGACATCGTCGCGCTTCTTCGCCGCCTCGGCGTCGCCCTGTGCGGCCGCGAGGGAGAACCACTGGAACGCCTTGGGGAAATCCGTCCGGGTCCCGATGCCGCGCGCGAAGAGCACGCCGAGATTGAACTGGCTGTCCTGCAGCCCGGCTTCGGCAGCCTCCGTGTACCAGCGCAGAGCGCCCGGATAATCGGGCTTGCCGTCGACGCCGGAGGCGAGGAGCGTCGCCAGGTTGTGCATGGCGCGGACGTTGCCGACGACGGCCGCCCGTTCGTACCAGGTCAGGGCCAGCCGCGTGTCGCGCAGAAGCCCGACGCCCTTCTCGTAGAGCATCGCGAGGCGCTCTTGGGCCGGAGCATAGCCGGCCCGCGCCGCGCTCTCGTAGAGATGGGCCGCGAGGATCGGGTCGTGCGCCAGCTCGCGTCCTTCCGCCGCGCGGGAGGCGATCTCGTAGACCGCCGTCGCGTCTCCGGCGAGGGCCGCCTCCCGCAAGGCAGCGGGAACCTGGGCCGGGATGTCGCCGACCGTGCCCGGATCGACGCGGATCTTCATGGGCGACGACGGAAGCGTGGCCAGGCTCGAGCCCTGCAGCAGGCTCGCCTCGGCCGGCGAGGCGGCGACCGTCACGATGCCGGCGGGAGAGGGCTCCGGCAGCGCCTCGGCGACGGCTTGCACGGGGACGGCGGATGCCTCCTGGGCGTCGGGCCGGTTCGCGAGGATCTGGGCCGCGCCCGCGGCGAGAACCAGGAAGGCGAGCCCGAACAGGAGCGGGCGCCGGCGGGCATCGAGGCTCCGGCGCAGCCGCTCGATCAGCGACGGAGCCGAGGAAGCCGGTTTCTCGGCCGCGTCCGTCAAGGGAGCGGGCGGCTCGACCGACAGGGGCGGCACGGATCCGACCTTGTCAGGCGCGGAGGTCTGCGAGGCGCGGCGCGCGGCCGCGATGAAGTTGGCCCGGACATTGCCGAGGTCCGTCTCCCGCGTGGCAGGGGCGGCCGGAACATGCGGCTTCGCCGATCCCGCCGAGGAAACGGGGGCCGGCACGTCGGATGCATCGGGAGGCTCCGACGCCTCGACGATCTGGGACAGGGCCGCGGCATGGAGCCGGCGCACCGCCGCCTCGAGCCGGTCCGCCGAGGGCATGTCGCCTGCGCCCTGACCCGCTGTCGGCTGGGCCTGGCCGACGGGCCGCCCGGTCTGAAGCATCGGCTCGGGATAGCGCACCACGAGGGTCTCGAGGGCGTCGCGGATGGCCCGCAGGGTCTCCTGGGTCTTCTTGTCCGATCGGGACTGGAGCGCCTTGAGCTCGACGAAGCCCTGCTTCAGGGCGTCGAAGTCGCCGGAGGCGGGCGCATCCCGGTGGATGTCCTGCAGAGCGGTCCTGGCGGCGCGCTCGACGATGGACGCGGTCTCGTCCTGCATCTTCTTCAGCTGGCTGGTCGCCTCGTCGAAGACCTGGCGCAGGGGCTCGGACGACGGCTCGACGATCCTGTCCGCGAGCGCGGCGATGCGCTGCTCCAGGGCATCGAGAGCCGCATGGGAGGGGACGGGCTGCTCGAACCGCTCGCTGATCGCGCGCAGCATGAGCTCGATGGTAGAGGTGTCGGCCTGCTGGCCGACCTGGCGCAGCTCCTCCTCGATGCGGTCGAAGCGCTTGAGCAGCACGTCGTGAGACGCCCCATCCGCCACGGATGCGAGCTGCGAGGACAGGTGCTCCATCTTCGCCGCCAGGGCTTCGGTCTGCTCCAGGCGGGAATCCGTCATGGCCGCCATGCGCTCCGTCAGGAACGCAAGCTGCTCGGCGATGGGATCCAGATTGGCGGGCTCCGGCTCGGCCCGGCTGGCCAGGGCGTCGAGCCGACGGCTCAGGGTCTCCAGCTGCTCCGGCACGGTGCTCGCCTCCTGGGCCGCGACGGTGCGGCCGAGGGCGGCGCAGACATCCTCGAGGGAACTCTTGAGCGCCGCGAAGTCGCTGCGCCCCACCTGGTTGTCGCGCAGTTCCGCGATCTGGCGGCCGAGGGCGGAGACCTCGCCGGACAGACGCTCGATCTGCTGCGGCTCGGCCCGGCCGGACAGCTCCTGGCGGAGATCGACGATCTGGCCGGCCAGGAACTCGAGGGCGAAGCGGTCGACGCCGGCCCTGGAGGCCTCGTCGATCCGGGTCCTGATCTGCTCGAGCTCGGCTTCGATGCGCCCGTGGACGCCGCCGGCGACCTCGCCCGACAGGGACTCGACCCGCCGGAAGATCGCCGCGACGGAATTCGCCAGGGTCACGACGTCCTTGGTCGGACGCCCCTGCTCGAGGTGCCGCGCAACGTCGCGGACGGCCCGGTCCAGGGCCGAGATCTCGTCGCGCGTCGCAAGGTCTCCGAGAGTGGCGCGAAGCTGCTCGATGTCCGCGCGGATCGCGTCGAGGGCGGGCGGCATGGCGGGATCGACCGGTCGCTCCAGGCGCTCCGCCAGCCGCGACATGTCCGTGCGCAGGCCCGTGAGCGTTTCCGAGAGGGGCGCGAGCGCCTTCATGGCGTCCTGGACCGGGAACTCGATCCGTGCCGGAACGGCCCGCTCCGAGACGACCTGCCGCTCGACCGTGTCGAGGCGCTCCTTCAGGGCCGTCAGGGCCTGCGAGAGCGCGGAGGCGATCCGGTCCTGCTGGTCCGCCGACATGCGGGCGGTCTCGTTGAGGCGCTCTTCCGCGTGTTCGATCCAGCTCGCCATGGATTCGAGGGCGATCGCCGTCCTTGCGGCCTCGTCGGGGCCGAGGGCGGCGCCTGAGGGCTCCGCCTGGCCCGGCGGCTTGCGCCGGCTCTCGACGAGGCGGGCGATGATGCCGTCGAGGTTGTCGCCGGCGCGGCGGCGCTCGGGCCTCTGGGTCGGGGCGTGCTTCCCGTCCGGTCCGGCCAGGGTGGCCGCGAGCCAGTCCTCGACCCGCATGCCCGACCGGCGTGCGGCGGCCTCGGCGATGTCGCGGGCGTCGAGGCCCAGCTCGTCGAGTTTCGGGAGAACGTGTCGGCTCATGGCTGCGCCCAGGGGAACTATGAACTGGAACGAGGTACGCGTCCGACCGGTCGGACCCCATTCCGGCCCCGTCGGGACGGCTCGAAGAAAAGGTCCTGGCGAATCATCGAGCCAAGTCCGGCCTTCGAGCCGACGGCGCAGCTTTTGGCGATCGTGGTAAAAAAGCCGTTAAGGCGACGGTATTTAGCCGGGCCGGAGGGTGCCCCTGCGGGAGCTTCCTTTTCGTCGCTTCTCTAGGAAAAAGCGCCGCTACCGCTCCGGTACACGCCTTTGTTGCAAACGTCTTGCTATAACGATAATATATGTTCTATTATTTCATTACGCGTGAATCGCGGTTCCCCCTACGGGATTTCGATTCCGGCAAGCGAACGGAAAAAACGGGGCACGGCATGAACAAAGATACGCTCGGACATTATTCGATTCATTCGACCGAAGGCGCGGCGGAGAGCGGCAAATCCTACACCATCGGCGACTTGGCGCGTGAGTTTGGCGTAACCCTGAGGACCCTGCGCTTTTACGAGGACCGCGGCCTCCTCTCGCCCCGTCGCGACGGCACCTCCCGCATCTACGACGCGCGCGACCGCGACCGCCTGTCCGTCATCCTGAAGGGCAAGCAGCTCGGCTTCACCCTCACCGAGATCCGCGCGATGCTCGCTGAGGACCGCATGGGCGAGGGCGCTTCGGCCAAGCTCCAGCTTTCGATCGACCAGATCGAGGATCAGATCGGCCATCTGGAGCAGCAGAAGGCGGAGATCGAGGAGGCTCTTGCCGAGCTCCACGCCCGTCGCGCCGGCATGGCCGCTGCGGCCTGACGCCCGAAAGCCTTGGCCGAGCAGGGGCCGCCGATGCCCCTGCGCCTCAAGGTGGAGATGCGCCGACAAGCCCTTGGGCGTCTCCGCCGGCTTGGCCGCGCTCTCAGCCCGGATCGTGTGATTTGAAGACAGGCCGGGCATCGTTTCACGGCGGAGCGAGCCCACGAGAGCTGCCCGCCAAGACGGGGATATCGTACGGGTTTGAAGCCGGCCTCTTGCGCCCCCCGCGTTCGAGCCGTCATCGCTGCCTATCCGTCCGGACTCCGGAAGGGTCTGCTGAGAGTTCGCGGCCTCATCTACGAGGCGGCCGAAACCGCCGGTATCGGTGCGCCGGTCGAGACCCTGAAATAGGGCCAGCCGGCCTACATGCCCTCGCGGCCGCGGATCGGCACGACCGTCAGGATCGACGCACTCAAGGCCCATGACCACTTTGCCGTCTTCTTCCATTGCCGGACCGACCTGGTGCCGACCTTCCGGGCTCTCTACCCGGGAGAATTCGCGTTCCATGGACAGCGCGCCATCGTTTTCCAGGTCGGCTCCAGCCTTCCGGCCGATGCCCTGCGGCACTGCCTGTCCCTGGCGCTGACGTATCATTTGCAACCCGAACGCCGACAGTGCCGCCTCATCCCTTCCGGATGAGCCGCCTGCTACAGCAAGCAATTTCGCGCCCTACCTCTTCCCCAACGCGACTCGATAGTTTATATGTGAACTATCCGATGCCGGCGCTGCGGCGGATGCTGCGTGATGCCGGGCCAATCGATCTGGGAGGATCTCCATGCCGGTCTACAAGGCCCCCGTCGAAGACGTGATGTTCCTGCTGAACGATGTCTTCCCCATCGAGCGCTACAACAACCTGCCGGGCTTCGCCGATGCGACCCCTGATACGGTCGAGGCGATCCTGGGTGAGGGCGCCAAGCTCTGCGAGGAGGTCTTCGCGCCCCTGAACCTTTCCGGCGACCAGGAGGGCTGCACCCGCAACCCGGACGGCTCCGTCACCACCCCGAAGGGCTTCAGGGAAGCCTACGAGGCTTACTCCGCCGGCGGCTGGATGGGCCTCGCGGCGCCGGAGGAATACGGCGGCCAGGGGCTGCCCTCGACCCTCAACACGATCATGCAGGAATTCGTCTCCTCGGCGAACCTGGCGCTCGGCATGTATCCGGGCCTGACGCAGGGAGCCATCGCGGCGCTGCTGGTCCACGGCTCGGACGAGATCAAGAAGACCTATCTGCCGAAGATGGTCGAGGGTGTCTGGACCGGCACCATGAACCTGACCGAGCCCCATTGCGGCACGGATCTGGGCCTGCTCAAGACCAAGGCGGTTCCGAACCCGGACGGCTCCTACGCGATCACCGGCACCAAGATCTTCATCTCGGCCGGAGAGCACGACATGGCCGAGAACATCGTCCATCTGGTGCTGGCGCGCATCGAGGGCGCGCCCGCCGGCACCAAGGGCATCTCGCTCTTCGTGGTGCCGAAGGTCCTGGTGAACCAGGACGGGTCGCTCGGTGAGCGCAACGGCGTCTCCTGCGGCTCCCTCGAGCACAAGATGGGCATTCACGGCAACGCCACCTGCGTCATGAACTACGACGGCGCGAAGGGCTGGCTGATCGGCGAGGCGAACCGCGGCCTCAACGCCATGTTCGTGATGATGAACGAGGCGCGCCTCGCGGTCGGCGTGCAGGGACTGGCTCAGTCGGAGGTCGCCTACCAGAACGCCGTCGCCTACGCGAAGGACCGGCTTCAGGGCCGTTCGCTCACCGGTCCCAAGTTCCCGGACAAGCCGGCCGATCCGATCATCGTCCATCCGGACGTGCGCCGGACGCTTCTCTCCATCAAGGCCTTCAACGAGGCCGCCCGCGCGCTCGTGGTCTGGACGGCGCTGAAGAGCGACGTGGCGCACCGTTCCTCTGACGAGGCCGAGCGGCAGCAGGCGGACGACCACATGGGCCTCATGACCCCGGTGGTGAAGGGCGTGCTCACCGATCTCGGCTTCGAGAACGCCGTGAAGGCGCAGCAGATGTTCGGCGGCCACGGCTATATCGAGGAATGGGGCATGTCGCAGTTCGTGCGCGATGCCCGCATCACCATGATCTACGAGGGCGCCAACGGCATCCAGGCCATGGACCTCGTCGGCCGCAAGCTCGGCAAGGACGGCGGCCGCGCCATCATGGGCTTCTTCAACGAGGTCGGCGCCTTCTGCCAGGAGAATGCGGGCGACGAGAGCCTGAAGGCCTTCGTCGAGCCGCTGCAGCAGGGCCTCGGCCACCTGCAGCAGGCCACCATGTGGTTCATGAACAACGCCATGGCGAGACCCGACAATGCGGGCGCCGGCGCCACCGACTACATGCACCTCTTCGGCCTCGTGGCCATGGGCTACATGTGGGCCAAGATCGCGAAGGCCGCACAGGCCCGGAAGGCTGAAGGCAACGGCGCCGTCGAGAAGTTGGACGCCAAGATCCTCACCGGCCGCTTCTACATGGAGCGCATGATGCCGGAGACCGGCCTGCGCCTGTCCCGCATCGCCACGGGGGCTGACACCACCATGGCGATGCCCGCCGACATGTTCTGATAGCAACAAGCGTCATCCCGGCCGGAGCGAAGCGCAGAGCCGGGATCGCATGACGAGCAAAGCGCTCTATTCTGTTGACGATCCCGGATCGCTCAAGCGTCCGGGATGACAACCTGACCGGGAGATCCTTCATGGCCGATGCTTTTATCTATGACGCCGTCCGCACGCCGCGCGGGCGCGGCAAGCCGGACGGCTCGCTGCATGAGGTGCCGGCGGTCGACCTCGCCGTGACGGCTCTCGATGCCGTCCGCGGGCGCAACGACCTCGATCCGGTGCTGGTGGAGGACGTGGTGCTCGGCTGCGTCGATCCGGTCGGCGAGGCGGGCGGCGACATCGCCCGCGCGGCGGTGCTCAAGGCCGGCTTCGGCAAGGAGGTGCCCGGCGTGCAGATCAACCGCTTCTGCGCCTCGGGCCTCGACGCGGTGAACCTCGCGGCCGCGCAGGTGATGGCCGGCATGAAGGATCTCGCCATCGGTGGCGGCGTCGAATCGATGAGCCGCGTCGGCATGGGAGCGTCCGGCGGCGCGTGGCCGGTCGATCCGGGCATCGCTATCGCCAACTACTTCCTGCCGCAGGGCATCTCGGCCGCCCTCATCGCCACCAAGTACGGCTTTTCCCGCGACGACGTGGATGCTTACGCGGTGGAATCGCAGAAGCGCGCCGCCAAGGCCTGGGCGGAGGGTCGCTTCGGGAACTCCGTGATCCCGGTCAAGGACATCAACGGCCTCACGATCCTGGATCGCGATGAGCACGTGAGGCCGCAGACCGACATGCAGTCGCTGGGCCAGCTCAAGGCCGCCTTCGCGCAGATGGGCGAGATGGGCGGCTTCGACGCGGTGGCGGTCGCGGCGCATCCGGACGTGGAATTCGTCAACCACGTGCACCACGCGGGCAACTCGTCCGGCATCGTCGACGGCGCCGCTGCGGTGCTCGTCGGCTCGAAGGAGGGCGGCGCCAAGGCCGGCCTGAAGCCGCGCGCGCGCATCAAGGGCTTCGCGTCCATCGGGTCTGACCTCGCCCTCATGCTCACCGGCCCCATCGACGTGTCCGAGCTTGCGCTCCGCAAGGCCGGCATGACGAAGGACGACATCGATCTCTTCGAGATCAACGAGGCCTTCGCGGCCGTGGTGCTGCGCTACGTGCAGGCGATGGATCTCGACCCGGCCAAGGTGAACGTGAACGGCGGCGCCATCGCCATGGGCCATCCCCTCGGCGCGACCGGCGCCATGATCCTCGGCACGGTGCTCGACGAGCTGGAGCGCACCAACAAGCAGACGGCGCTGATCACGCTGTGCGTCGCGGCCGGCATGGGCACGGCGACGATCATCGAGCGGGTTTGAAGACCAGGCGGACGCGGGAGAAACACAATGACCACTTTCACCAATTTCCGCTTCGAGGTCGATGCCGACGGCATCGCGCTCGCGACCTGGGACATGGCCGGCCGTTCCATGAACGTCATCACCCCGGAGGTGATGGAAGAGCTGTCCCGCCTCGTCGAGACGGTCGCGGGCGACGAGGCCGTCAAGGGCTGCGTCATCACCTCCGGCAAGGAGGCCTTCTCGGGCGGCGCGGATCTGACCATGCTCCAGGGTCTGAGCGCGCAATATGCGAAGCTCGCCAAGGAGAAGGGCGAGGAGGAGGCCATGCGCTTCTTCTTCGAGGAATCGCGCAAGCTCTCGCTGCTCTACCGCCGCCTGGAGACCTGCGGCAAGCCGTTTGCGGCGGCGATCCACGGCGTGTGCCTCGGCGGCGCCTTCGAGCTGGCGCTCGCCTGCCACTTCCGCGTGCTGTCGGATTCGGACGCCACCCGGGTCGGCCTGCCGGAGATCAAGGTCGGGCTCTTCCCGGGCGCGGGCGGCACGCAGCGCGTGGCGCGCCTGATGCAGACCGGCGACGCGCTGCAGATGCTGTTCAAGGGCGAGCAGATCCGCGCCCTCATGGCGCGCAACATGGGCCTCGCCCACGCGGTCGCCCCGCGCGACCAGATCGTGCAGGCCGCGAAGGACTGGATCAAGCAGGGCGGCTCCGCGGTCGCGCCGTGGGACAGACAAGGTTTCAAGCTCCCGTCCAACAAGGTCTTTTCGGCCGCCGGCATGCAGATCTGGCCCGCCGCGAACGCCATCTATCGCCGCGAGACGCAGGACAACTACCCGGCCGCCTACGCGATCCTGGAGGCGGTGTACCAGGGTCTTCAGCTCCCGATGGACCTCGCCCTGAAGATCGAGTCGCGTTGGTTCGCCAAGATCCTGCGGTCGAAGGAAGCGGCGGCGATGATCCGCACGCTCTTCATCTCCATGCAGGAGCTGAACAAGGGCGCGCGCCGCCCGAAGGACGTGCCGCCCACCAAGATCCGGAAGGTCGGCGTCGTCGGCGCCGGCTTCATGGGCGCAAGCGTCGCCTACGTGACGGCCAATGCGGGTCTTGAGGTCGTGCTCATCGACCGTGACGTGGAGGCGGCCGAGAAGGGCAAGGCCCATTCGCACAAGCTCATGTCCGCCCAGATCATGAAGGGACGCGCCAAGACGGCGGACCGCGATGCGCTGCTTTCGCGCATCACGGCGACGGCGGATTACGCGGCGCTGTCCGACTGCGACCTCGTCATCGAGGCCGTGTTCGAGGACCCGAAGGTGAAGGCCGAGGTGATCGGGAAGGTGGAGGCCGCGATCCGGCCCGACTGCATCTTCGCGTCCAACACCTCGACCCTGCCGATCTCGGGACTGGCCGAGACCTCGAAGAACGCGGGCCAGTTCATCGGCATCCACTTCTTCTCGCCGGTCGAGAAGATGATGCTGGTCGAGATCATCATGGGCAAGGAGACCGGCGACAGGGCGCTCGCCACCGCGCTGGACTACGTGCGCGCCATCAAGAAGACGCCGATCGTCGTCAACGATTCCCGCGGCTTCTTCGCCAACCGCTGCGTGCTGGCCTACATCCTCGAAGGCCACCTCATGTTCACCGAGGGCGTGCCGCCGGCGATGATCGAGCAGGCCGGCAAGCAGGCCGGCATGCCGGTGGGGCCGCTCTCCCTCAACGACGAGGTGGGCGTCGATCTCGGCCTCAAGATCCTCAAGGCCACCAAGGCGCAGCTGGGCGAGGCCGCCATCGTGCCGGAGCAGGAGCAGCTTCTGGTTCGCCTCGTGGAGCAGGACGGCCGCCTCGGCCGCAAGAACCGCAAAGGCTTCTACGATTATCCGGACGGCGCGCCCAAGCGCCTCTGGCCGGGCCTGAAGGACCTTCAGCCGAAGCATCTGGAGCCCGAGTTCATCGACATGCAGGAGCTGAAATCACGTCTCCTCGTGACGCAGGCTCTCGAAGCCGCGCGGACGGTGGAGGAGGGCGTGATCACCGATCCGCGCGAGGCGGATGTGGGCTCGATCCTCGGCTTCGGCTTCGCGCCCTTCACGGGCGGTGCGCTCTCCTACATCGACTTCATGGGCCCCAAGGCCTTCGTGGAATTGTGCCGGGAGCTTCAGGCCAAGCACGGCGACCGCTTCGCGCCGCCGAGGATCATCCTCGACATGGCGGCCTCCGGCGAGACCTTCTACGGACGCGCCGCCAAGGAGAAGAAGGCGGCTTGAAGGGTTCAACCCTCTCCCCTTTAGCGGGAGAGGGTGGCCTGCAAAGCGGGTCGGGAGAGGACAAAAGGGGAGCTGACCGATGAAGCCACACTTCGTCATGCTGGCGGGCTACAATGCCTGGTGTAACCGACGCCTCTACGACGCGGCGGCACAGCTCTCCGACGCCGAGTATCGCGCGGATCGCGGGGCCTTCTTCAAGTCCCTGCACGGGACCCTCAACCACATCCTCGTGGCCGACCGGATCTGGATGAGGCGCTTCACGGGCGAAGGGGACGCGCCGAACCGCCTGGACCTCATCCTGTTCGAAAGCTTCGACGATCTGCGCCGCGCGCGCGAGGCCGAGGATGCGCGGATCATCGCCTATGCGGAAGATCTCACGGACGCGAGGCTGAACGGTCTCTTTCGCTACCGCACCATCGTGAAGCCGGCCGAGGTCGAACAGCCGCTGGCTCCCGCGCTCATTCATTTCTTCAACCACCAGACGCATCATCGCGGACAGGCCCATTGCATCCTGACCGGCCTCGGTGTCGACGCACCGTCCTTCGATCTCGTCCTGTTCCAGCGCGAAGCGCGCATGGGCCTGTCATGAACCTCTGGCTCCGGGTCCTCGGCCTGATCCTCGCAACCTTCTTCCGGCCGAGGCTCGATCCGGTCCGGGACGTGTCGCGCCTGTCCTTCCGGGTCTGGCCGCACGATCTCGACACCTCCCTTCACCTGAACAACGGGCGCTATTGGACCCTGATGGATCTCGGCCGCACGGACATCATGATCCGATCCGGCCTGTGGCGGCCGATCCTGCGCAACGGCTGGGTGCCTGTGGTGGGCGCGGGCCAGATCCGCTTCCGGCGCGAGCTGAAGCCGTTCCAAGCCTTTACGTTGGAAACCCGGATCGTCACCTGGTTTCAGGGGCAGGTCGTGATGGAGCACCGCCTCGTCTCCAGGGGGCGGGACGGCAGCCCCATCCTCAACGCCATCGCGCTCGTGCGGGCCGGGCTCTACGACCGCAGGACGAAGACCTTCGTGACCATGGAGGCGCTCCTGCGGGAACTCGGCCTGGAGGCGACGGCTCCGGAAGCCCCCGCCGAGGTCGAGGCCTTCCTGGCCTCGGAGGAGACGATGAAGCGGGCGGCTTGATCCTTCCGGCCGACGCGGTACCTTCCTGTCCCCGTTCCAACCGCGATGCTGCCCATGCCCCGTGTCATCGACTACTACTTCTCCCTCGTCAGCCCCTGGGCCTATATCGGCCATGTGCCCTTCATCGGGATTGCGCGGCGGCACGGGGTGGAGATCAATTACAAGCCGGTCTTCCTGGGCCGGGTCTTCGCCGAGACGGGCGGCCTGCCCCTAGCGCAGCGCCATCCGGTCCGGCAACGCTACCGGATGCTCGAATTGCAGCGCTGGCGCGAGAAGCGCGGCCTGAACTTCAACCTTCAGCCCAAGCACTGGCCCTTCGAGGTCAACCTCGCCGACCGGTTCGTCATCGCGGTCACGGCCGCCGGGAAGGACCCCGACCCGTTCCTGCGCCGGGCCTACGCGGCCGTCTGGGAGGAGGAGCGCGACCTCGCCAACCCGGTCGTGCTGACGGAGCTCGCCGAGCAGGCCGGTCTCGATTCCTCATCCCTCATGGACGTCGCCACCGGCAGCACCACCGAGGCGATCTACGCCCTGAACCTCGAGAACGCAGTTGCGGGCGGCGTCTTCGGATCGCCCGCCTATGTGCTCGACGGCGAGGTGTTCTGGGGACAGGACCGGCTGGAACTGCTGGACGATGCGCTGGCGAGCGGCCGGGCCGCCTATTCGCCGAACGTGTGAGAACGACGAAGCGGCGGCTCGACGGGGGCGGGAATGCAGAAGGCGACGATCGGACTCATCGGCGGCATGAGCTGGGAGAGCTCGGCCGAATACTACCGGATCATCAATCGGGAGATGCAGCGGCGGCTCGGCGGCGTCCACTCGGCGCGCAGCCTGATGTGGTCGGTCGATTTCGGCGAGGTCGAGCACCTCCAGCATGCCGGCGAATGGGGCAGGCTCGCGGACGAGATGAAGGATGCGGCCCTCCGGCTGGAGCGGGGAGGGGCGGACTTCATCGTCCTGTGCACCAACACGATGCACCGCCTCGCCGACGCGATCTCCGACGCCGTCGACATCCCTCTGCTTCACATCGCAGACCCCACGGCCCGCAAGATCAAGGAAGCCGGGTTCGAGCGCGTGGGGTTTCTGGGCACCGCCTTCACCATGGAGCAGGACTTCTACAAGGGACGCCTTCGGGACCGGCACGGCCTTGCGGTGATCGTGCCGGACGATGCCGACCGGCGCGTCGTCCACGACGTCATCTACCAGGAACTGGTCCTGGGCCGGATCCAGCCGGAATCCAGGCAGGCCTACCGGGAGATCATGGCGCGACTCGTGGAGCGCGGCGCGCAGGCGATCATCCTCGGCTGCACCGAGATCATGCTTCTCGTGTCGGACGAGGACAGCACCGTGCCGCTCTACGACACGACGACGCTCCATGCGCTCGCGGCCGTCGACCTTGCGCTCGGCGGATAGCCGAAACCGGCCCCGCCGCTACTCCGCCGCCACCCTTGAGGCGCGCCACTGAGTCAGGAGCGCGCGCAGGGCCGCCGGTTTCACGGGCTTGTTGAGGACGTGCACGTTCATGGCGGCAGCCGCGTCCCGCACGGCGGGCGTGCGGTCGGCCGTGACCAGTACGGCGGGCGTGTTCACCTGGGTCTTCCAGCGCAGGGCCTTGATGAGGTCGAGGCCATCGCCTTCGTCCAGATGGTAGTCGGCGATGATCACGTCAGGCGGAGTCCGGTGCGCCCGCAGGGCCTGCTGGGCGCTGTCCAGGTCGGACGCGGTCCACACGTCGCAGCCCCAGCCCGCCAGCAGCAGGCGCATGCCTTCGAGGATCGCGGGCTCGTTGTCGATGACGACCACGTGGAGGCCCGACAGCACCGTCACGGGAGGCTGAGGCGGCGCGGGCTGCTCAGCGGTCGCCGGCAGCGCCGCGACGATCGGCACGTCGACCCGGAACACGGAGCCGCGCCCCGCCTCCGACTTGAGCGTCACCGGATGGCAGAGCACGCGGCCGATGCGCTCGACGATGGACAGGCCGAGGCCGAGGCCGCGCGCGGCCTTCGCGCCCTGGTCGAGGCGCTGGAATTCCCGGAAGACGATTCGCTGCTTCGACGGCGGGATGCCGAGGCCCGTATCCCAGACCTCGAAGATGAAGTGGCTGTCCTTGCGCCGTCCGCCGACGAGGACGCGGCCCTGCGGCGTGTACTTGATCGCGTTCGAGATCAGGTTCTGCAGCAGGCGCCGCAGGAGGCGGCGGTCCGACCGGACCGTCAATGACGAGGGCACGAAGGTGAGCTTCAGGCCCTTCTTGCGGGCGATCGGGTCGAATTCGCGCTGGAGCTGGCGGAAGAGCTCGTCGATGCGGAAGCTCGACCATTGCGGCTTCATGGCGCCCGTATCGAGCCGCGAGATGTCGAGAAGCGCGGTCAGGATCTCCTCGACCGCGTCGAGCGAGGCGTCGATGTTCTCCGCGAGCGACGCATCGCCCGCGTCGCGGTCGCGCTCCACCAGCGAGGTGGCGTAGAGGCGCGCGGCGTTGAGCGGCTGCAGGATGTCGTGCGATGCGGCGGCGAGGAAGCGGGTCTTTGAGATGTTCGCCTCGTCGGCCTCCGCCTTCGCGCTGGTGAGCGCCGCGTTCAGGCGCGTGAGCTCCTCCGTGCGCTCGCGGACGCGCTGCTCCAGGGTCTCGTTGGCGCGCCGGGCCTCCTCCTCGGCCTGCACGGTGTCCGTCACGTCCGTGTAGGTGGTGACGATGCCGCCGTCCGGCAGCGCGTTCGAGCGGATCTCGATGACCTTGCCGGACGGGTAGAGCTTCAGGCGCACGGGCTCGATGTCGTGCCGGAACGAGTGGATGCGGGCGGCCACCAGCTCGTCGATGTCGCCCGGCCCGTAGGAGCCGCGCTCCGCGTTGAATGCCACGATGTTGTCCATGCCGACGCCGACGCGGACGAGGTTCGGCGGCAGGTCGTAGAGGTCGACGAAGGCTTGGTTCCAGGCGAGCAGCCTGAGGTCCCGGTCGAGCACCGTGATGCCCTGCTTGGCGTAGTTGATCGCGTGCTGGAGCAGGTCGCGGCTGTGCTGGATCGCGGCGGACGCGTCGTCGAGCAGCTTGAGGGCCGCCTTGGTCGACACCGTGCGGCGGCGCAGGAGCAGCGACAGGGCGAGGCGCGAGGACGCAGTGCCGATCGCGGAGGCAAGCAGGTGCTCCGCGTAGCGCAGGAGATGGATGTCGGCCTCCGCCCGCGCTTCCAAGTGCTGGCCGCGGCTGTGGGCGAAGCCCTCGAAGGAGCGGGTGGTGCGCTCTTCGCCGAGATAGCGCGCCACCGTGGCGCGCAGTTCGTCGACCGTGACGCTCGCGCGGAACAGCCGGAAGCTCGGAGTGACCGACACGGGGGTGTCGCCCACGAACACGTTCGCCTGGAGCTGCTCCATGGCGGTTGCCGGCCGCCAGAGGGAGAAGCCGATATAGGCGATGATGTTGAGGCTCAGGCTCCAGACGACCCCGTGGGTGAGCTGCGGGAGATCGACGCCGAACAGGGAGGTGGGCTTGAGGGCCGTGATGCCGAAGGGCCCGGTCACGACCACGTCCGACCACAGCACCCCGTCCCACACGAGGCTCGGCACGAGGAGCGTGTAGGCCCAGGTCAGGAAGCCGACCACGAGCCCCACGCTTGCGCCCAATGCCGTGCCGCGGGACCAGATGAGCCCCCCTAGGAAGGCCGGCGCCACCTGCGCGATGGCCGCGAAGGACAACAGCCCGATGGCCGCGAGCGCCGCTTCGCCGGAGGCGCGGTAATAGGCATAGGCGAGCAGGATCACCACCACGATGGAGACCCGACGCACGCCGAGCACGAAGCCGCCGAGATCCCCGCCCGCGAAGGCCCGGCGGCGCAGGACGATCGGCATGACGAGGTGGTTGGAGATCATGATCGCGACGGCGACCGAGTCGATGATGACCATCGCGGTCGCGGCCGAGAACCCTCCCAGGAACGCGATGATGGCGGTGGTGCCGGCATGGTCGAAGAGCGGCAGCGCCAAGACCGTCATGTCCCGGTCGATCGTGCCCTCGGGGAAGACCGCCATGCCGGCGAGCGCCACCGGGATGACGAAGATGTTGATGAGCACGAGGTAGAGCGGAAACAGCCAGGCCGAGCGCTTGACGTCGTCGATGCCCCGGTTCTCGACCACCGCCATGTGGAACTGCCGCGGCAGGAGCAGGGCGGCGCAGCTCGAGAGCAGGATCAAGGTGATGTAGCTGCCGAAGCCGGAGGTCCGCTCCAGCAGGCTGGTGCTGGTCCCCTCCGCGTTGAGCCGGTCCACGATCGCGTCGTAGCCGTCGAACATGATGAAGGTGACGTAGAACCCGACCACCAGGAAGGCGACGAGCTTCACGACGGATTCGAGCGAGATCGCCATGATCAGCCCGTCCTGGTGCTCGGTCGCGTCCGTATGGCGCGTTCCGAACGCGACCGCGAAGCCTGCGAGCACGAGGGCGACGATGAGGGCGAGATCGCCGAAGATGGGGATCTGCGGCGTCATCGTCCCGTTGGCGGCGGTCAGGAAGACGTCGAGGGAGGACGACACCGCCTTCAACTGCAGGGCGATGTACGGGATCGATCCGATGAGCGCGATCAGGCTGACGATGGCGGCGACCCGCTCGCTCTTGCCGTAGCGGGCGGCCACGAAGTCGGCGATGGAGGAGATGTTCTGGGTCTTCGCCACCCGGACCACCCGGGCCACGAGCGCGTGGCCGAGGCCGATGACCAGGATCGGCCCGATATAGATGGTGAGGAAGTCGAAGCCGGAGCGGCTCGCGAGCCCCACCGACCCGAAGAAGGTCCAGGACGTGCAGTAGACCGCGAGCGATAGGGCCGCGATGGTGGAGCGGGCCCGGCCCCGCAGGAGGCGCCGGCCACCATTGTCGCCCCAGTGGGCCACCATGAACAGCAGGCAGAGATAGACCAGGGCCGACAGGATAACCGCCCAGCTGGCGACCATGTGGGATCCTCGAGCAACGACTGAGGAAAGATTTACCCGCTCGGCGGCGCATGCGCCACTCTCCGCGACAGGGACGCCGCATGGGAATCTCGCCATCATCACCCGGCGCCTGGGCCTCCAGGACCTGCCGGCCAGCCGCGAAGCTTGACGAGGAATGCCGATCGGGCACCTTTATCCTGTTGAAAAACAAGGAGTGGCCCGGTCATGTTGAACGAGTTCAAGCAGTTCGCCCTGCGGGGCAATGTCGTCGACCTTGCGGTCGGCGTGATCATCGGCGTGGCGTTCGGGGCCATCGTGACCTCGCTGGTCGAGGACATCATCATGCCGATCATCGGCGCGGTCACGGGCGGGCTGGACTTCTCGAACTACTACCTGCCGCTGTCCTCGGCCGTGCAGGACGGAGCCTCCTACGCCGATGCCAAGAAGCAGGGCGCCGTGGTGGGCTACGGGCAGTTCATCACGGTCGCCCTGAACTTCCTGATCGTGGCCTGGGTGCTCTTCTTCGTGATCCGGGGGATGAACAAGCTGAAGCGGCAGGAGGATGCGAAGGCCGACGTTCCCAAGGCTCCGGAGATCCCGGCCGACGTGAAGCTCCTGTCGGAGATCCGCGACCTCCTGAAAGACCGCCGGGTGGCCTGATCCATCACCGGTTTCGATGGGACCGTTCGTTTCTTGTCATGGATCCACCGCAGGCCCTTGCTTTCGGGGATTCTGCAAGCCATGCCTGTGTTGCGCCGCTTGAGGAATCCCTGATGAATGCATCCGTTTCGGTCCCGTCACTCCTGAACCTACGCCCGGAGGCCGAGCAGGCCCCGACGAGCGGGATCGTCGATGTCGCCAATTACGGCCGCGGCCGCGAAGGGCTCATCCCGCTCTGGGTCGGCGAGGGCCACCTGCCGACGCCATCCTTCATCTGCGACGCGGCTACGCGCTCGCTCGCTGCGGGCGAAACCTTCTACACCTACCAGCGCGGCATTCCCGAACTGCGGCAGGCCATCGCCCGCTACCACGAGAAGGTCTACCGCAAGCCCTTCGATCCCGAGCGCTTCTTCGTCACCTCCGGCGGCATGCCGGCGATCCAGATGGCGGTCCGCATGGTCGCCGGGCCGGGCGACGAGATCCTGATCCCGACCCCCGCCTGGCCGAACTTCGCAGGCGCGATCACGGTGTCGGGCGCACGGCTCGTCGGCGTGCCGATGACCATCGACGCGCGCGGCTGGCACCTGGATTTCGAGCGACTTGAGGCCTCCATCACCCCGGCGACACGCGCGGTCGTCATCAATTCGCCCGCCAACCCGACCGGCTGGACCGCCAGCCACGAGGACCTGCGAACCGTGCTGGACATGGCGCGCCGCCACGGGCTCTGGATCATCGCCGACGAGATCTACAGTCGCTTCGTCTACGACCCGGCCCTCACGATCGACGGACGCACCCCGTCCTTCCGGGACGTGTCGACGCCGGAGGACCGCATCCTCTTCGTCCAGACATTCTCGAAGAACTGGGCCATGACCGGCTGGCGGCTCGGCTGGCTGGAGGCGTCGCCCGCCCTAGGCCAGATCATCGAGAACCTCGTCCAGTACCAGACCTCCGGAACGCCCGTCTTCGTCCAGCGGGCCGGCATCGCGGCCATCGAGCAGGGCGAGGACTTCCTGGCCCACCAGATCGACAATGCCCGCCGAGGGCGCGAGATCGTGGGTCGGCTGACCGAGACCGGCCTCGTGGACCTGCCGCGGCCGAGCGGCGCCTTCTACGCCTTCCTCAAGATCCGCGGCGCGACGAACTCGAAGGAGATCGCGATCCGCCTCATCGACGAGGCCAATGTGGGCCTGGCGCCGGGTTCCGCCTTCAGCGCCGCGGGCGAGGGCTATCTGCGCCTGTGCTATGCGCGCAAGGCCGAGGACCTCGAGGAGGCCGTGCGCCGCATCGCGGCCGCGCTTCCCCATCTCGCCCGCTGACGGCGGGGACGAGACGGCGATGCATGGCATGGCCGCGCAATGGGCATTTGACCTCGGGGGCTCCGGCCTGCATTGAGCCGGGGTGGGCCATCGGCGGTCCACCCTGTTCGCCATGCATCCAATCCTTGCTCACATCGCCCAGATCCTGGTTGCCGGGCTCGGCGGCCTCACGTTCCATTGGCTCGGCGTTCCCGCGGCCTGGCTGTCCGGCGCCGCCATCGCGGTGGTACTCTGGGGCTTGACCGGTTGGGCCGTGCCGATGCCCCGGGCCCTGGCGGACGCCGCCATGCTGACCTCCGGGGCCTCCATGGGAGCGGCCGTGACCCCTGCGGCGCTCGCCGCCGTCGGGCGCTATCCCGCGAGCCTCGTCCTCCTGGTCGTCGCCGTCCTGGTGATTTCCTGCGCATCCGCCCTGTGGCTCACCCGCGTCTCCGGCTGGCGGCGGGACGACGCGGTGCTGGCCTCGGTTCCCGGAGCGCTCTCGACGGTCCTGGCCGTCGCGGCCGACCGGGAGGCCTCGGTCGGCTCCATCGCCATCGTGCAGAACCTGCGCCTGTTCGTGCTGATCGCGCTGCTGCCGAGCGTCGTCGTCCTGTCGGGCGGCGGGCAGCACACCGGAGCCCTGCTGGGGCAGGGGCTCCCCATCGCGGCGCCCGGCGACATGGCCTTCGTGCTCCTGGGCGGCCTTGCCCTCGGGGTCGTCTTCAAGAGACTCAAGGTGGCCGCCCCCGTCCTGCTCGGCGCGACCGTGGTCAGCACCGTCAGCCACGGCACTGAAGTCGCGACCGGGGTGATCCCGCCCGTCGTCGCGACGGGAGGCCTCGTGCTCATCGGGATCTTCATCGCGGAGCGCTTCCGCCACATCGACCGCGCAACCCTCGGGAAGAGCCTGCTGGCAGGCCTCGGCTCCTTCGGGATCGGCATGGGGTTCGCGGTGGCCTTCGCGGGACTGGCCGCATGGGTGGCCGGGGTGAGCTTCGCGGACGGGCTCGTCGCCTTCGCGCCCGGCGGGCTCGAGGCGATGACGGTGCTCGCTCTCGTCCTGGGGCTGGACCCGATCTATGTCGGCATCCACCACATCGTGCGGTTCCTGAGCATCGGCTTGGTGCTGCCGTTCGTAATCGCCTGGCTGCAGAAGAGCCGCCCACCCGAGGCCCGGCAAGGGTAGGGGTCAGGTCCTCCCGTTCCGGAGGCGCTCGATGGCCTCCATGCGGGGCTTCGCGGTCTCCCACAGGTGCTTGGTGACGGCGGCCACGAGGGCTTCCGTCAGGAGCAGGAGACCGGCCGACGAGTCCCAGTTGGAGGGAGCCGTGATGTGGGCCGGCAGCACGTGGCGCGCGACCCGGGCGATGGGGGACAGCCACGCATCCGTCAGCAGGATTACGGTCGCGCCCTGTTTGGCGGCGGTCTCGCACAGGGCGATGACGTCCTCCTGATAGCGCCGGATGTCGAAGGCGACGATCACGTCCTTGCGGCCGATCTCGATCATCCGGTCGCGCCAGAGGGCCGGCTGGCCTTCGATGTAGTCCACATGGCTGCGCACGATGCGGAAATGGCTCTCGGCATAGCGGGCCAGCGCCCCGGTGAAGCGGCCGCCGGTGAAATGCAGGGGGCGGCGCGGATCGGCCAGGAGTGCCACGACCGCGTCGAACTCGGCCGGTGCGATGTTCTCCACCGTCGCGTTCAGGTTGCCGATCACCGCCTCTGCGAAGGCCGCGAGTGCCGGGGCTCCCGGGCTCTTGTCGGCAGGGCTGGCCTTGGCGAGGGGCGACAGGAGCTGCGCCTCCAGTTCCTCCCGGAGGTGCTTCTGGAACTCGGGAAAACCGCCGAAGCCCAGCCGGGTGACGAACCGGAGGACGGACGGCGCCGAGATGCCGGCCCGCGAGGCGAACTCCGCCACCGTGTCGAGGCCCGCGAAGGGGTAGTGGCTCAGCAGCAGGTGGGCCGCGCGCTTCTCGCTGGGCGTGAAGGAATCCATGTCATGGCGGATACGCTCGGCGAGGCTCTGAGGGTCGGAGGAGGGTTTCGTGCTGTCCTTACGCATGCCTGAACGATCCACAGCCCCGCCTTGACGACCCGCCAAAGCTGTATCAGAAATTTCAGAATAAGAAAAACGGGAATGAACGTACCAGACGTTCAAACGAGGGTCGGGGCTTGCCTTGTCAAGCCGATGGAGGACCGCATGGCGCATGCGAGTCGGGTCGCCGCTCAGGGAAACCCCACCGGACAGGTTCCGGAGCCTGTCGCACGCATCGAGAACCCGCACGGCGCATCGCCCATCCTCCTGATCTGCGAGCACGCCTCCCGCCATCTGCCGAGCCGCTACGGCACATTGGGCCTGGGACCCGAGGAACTCGAAAGCCACATCGCATGGGATCCGGGCGCCCTTGGAGTAGCGCAGGCCCTGTCCCGGCTCCTCGACGCCCCGCTCATCCACGCGGGGGTCTCGCGGCTCGTGCTCGACCTCAACCGGGACCCCTCGGCGCCGGACTCGATCACGGCCATGAGCGAGCGCACCACAATCCCGGGCAATCTCGACCTCGATGCGGCGGAGCGCGCCCTTCGCGTGCGGGAGGTCTACGATGCCTTCCACGGTGCGGTCGATGCCTATGCCGATGCGCGCAAGACGGCCGGGCAGGTGCGGGCCGTCGTGTCGATCCATTCCTTCACGCCCGTCTACCGGGACGTTCCGCGTCCGTGGGAGATCGGCCTGATCTTCGACTGGGACGAGCGCTTCGCGCGCAGCGTCGAGGCCGGGCTTCGGCAGGATCCAACGCTGAACGTGGGAATGAACCAACCCTATTCACCGGCCGACCGGGTGTTTCACACCCTCGACCGGCACGCAGTGCGGCGCGGCCTCGCGCCCCTGATGATCGAGATCCGCAACGACATGATCCGCACGGAAGACGGACAGTCGGCGTGGGCAAGCCGTCTTGCACCCTTGTTGAGGGAGGGGGCGCGGACGCTCTGACGACGGCCGCGGCGCATGACGTGCCGCGGTTTAGAGGCAGACTATTCTTGGAGGAAGAGTTATGTCAGTCGGACAAGACAGTACGGGCGTCCATGCCCCGCCGGCCGCCATGAAGGCGACCGCCGGCGTGACCTACACCACAGTGGACGAGACTTATTTCGAAGCGCGGCGCCTCAAGCGCCATGCCCGCGTCTGGTCGCTCTGGGCGCTCGGCGTCGGCGCGGTCATCTCGGGCCACTACTCGGGCTGGAACTTGGGCCTGACCCAGGGCTTCGGCTCGATGTTCTTCGCGACCATCATCATCGCGACCATGTATCTCGGCCTCACCTTCTCGCTGGCCGAAATGTCCCCGGCGCTGCCGCACACGGGCGGGGCCTATTCGTTCGCCCGGACCTCGATGGGGCCCTGGGCCGGATACATCACGGGGATCGCGGAGAACATCGAGTTCGTGCTGACGCCGGCCGTCATCGTGTTCTTCATCAGCTCGTATCTCTCGGCGATCTTCGGCACGGCACCGGAGTTTCAGCCCGTCTACTGGGTGCTGTGCTACGCCCTGTTCGTCGGGCTCAACATCATCGGGGTCGAACTCTCGTTCAAGGTGACGGTGACCGTCACCCTGATGGCGCTCGCGGTCCTGGCCTTCTTTTACGTCTCGGTCCTGCTCTCCGGGCAGCTCGACTTCTCCCGCTGGGCGCTGAACATCGGGCCCGACGGCGCGGAGCTGCCGAGCGGGAACGGTCCGTTCCTGCCGATGGGCATTGGCGGCATCCTGGCGGCGCTTCCCTTCGCGGTCTGGCTCTTCCTCGCCATCGAGCAGCTCCCGCTGGCGGCCGAGGAATCGCACGATCCGCAGCGCGACATGCCGAAGGGCATCATCGCCGGCATCCTGACGCTCATCGTGTCGGCCTTTCTGGTGGTATTCCTCAACACGAGCATCGCGCCGGGCGCAGCCGGCTTGGCCAAGTCGGGCGAGCCGCTCCTCGACGGGTTCCGCACGCTCTTCGGGTCGGACATCGCGAAGATCCTGGCGGCGATCGCGGTGATCGGCCTCATCGCGTCGTTCCACACCATCATCTTCGCGTTCGGGCGGCAGATCTATTCCCTGTCGCGGGCCGGCTACTTCCCGAGCTTCCTGTCGGTGACGCACGGCAACCGCAAGACGCCCTACGTCGCGCTGATCGCAGGCGCGGTGATCGGCCTTCTGGTGATGCTGGTGATCTGGTTCTCTGTCGGAGCCGAGGCGGGCGCCACCGTCATCGGCGGCACCCTGCTCAACATGGCGGTGGCGGGCGCGATGCTGGCCTACTTCATGCAGGGCATGTCCTACATCGTCCTGAAGAGGAAGTTTCCGAACCTGCACCGGCCGTACAAGAGCCCGTTCGGCGTCGCCGGCGCGGTGATCTGCATGGTCATCGCGGCCGTGACGCTCTACTTCCAGCTCACGGATCCGGTGTTCCAGAAGGGCGTGATCGGCGTCGCCATCTACTACGCGATCATGATGGCGTATTTCCTGATCCACGGGCGGCACAAGCTCATCCTCTCCCCCGAGGAGGAATTCGCCCTCACCAAGGGCGAGACAGGATACAAGACCTACTGACGCACGCGGGAGGCGCACGCGCGGTGCGCCTCCCAATCCCTCATTCTTTTCAGGTTTTCCGCATGGACGCTCCCACCATCAAGAATGCCGCCGACGCAGCGGCCTACGTGCGCAGCCGCGACCTGCCTTTCGTCAAGGTCGGCGTCACCGACTCGGACGGTATCATGCGCGGCAAGTACATGGCCCGTGACAAGTTCGAATCCGCACTGGAGAAGGGCTTCGGCTTCTGCGACGTGGTGCTGGGCTGGGATTCGAACGACCAGCTCTACGACAACACGACCCTGACCGGCTGGCACACCGCCTACCCGGACGCGTCGGTGCGGGTCCTGCCGGAGACCATGCGGCTCATCCCGTTCGAGAACGACCTGCCGTTCTTCCTGGCCGAATTCGACGGCTATGCGGAAGCGGCCTGCCCCCGCGGCGTGCTGCGGCGCGTGCTCAAGAAGGCTGAGGACATGGGCTTCGCGGTCTCGGCCGCAGCGGAGTTCGAGTTCTTCCTCTTCGAGGAGACGCCTCATTCCGTGCGCGAGAAGAGCTATCGGAACCTCAAGAACATCACGCCCGGCTTCTTCGGCTATTCGCTGCTGCGCGCCGGCGTCCACGCGGATTTCTACCACGAGCTTCTCGACCTCGCGACCAAGATGGATTTCGAGATCGAGGGGCTGCACACCGAGACCGGGCCCGGGGTCCTCGAAGCCGCGATCCGGGTCGACGACGCCCTGAAGGCGGCCGACAAGGCGGCGCTGTTCAAGACCTTCACCAAGATTCTGGCCCAGCGCCGCGGCTGGATGGCGACCTTCATGGCCAAGTGGTCGCGCGACTGGCCCGGCCAGTCGGGCCACTTGCACGCTTCTTTACGCGACGTGAAGACCGGTAAGGGCGTGTTCTACGATGCGGATGCGCCGCACAACATGTCCGACACCATGCGCTGGTTCGTCGGCGGCCAGCAGCAGCTGATGCCCGAGATTCTCGCCATGGTGGCCTGCACGGTGAACAGCTACACGCGGCTGATCCCGGGCTTCTGGGCGCCGACGGATTCCGCCTGGGGCGTCGAGAACCGCACGACGGCGCTTCGCGTCATCCCAGGCTCCGAAAAGTCGCAGCGCGTCGAGTATCGGGTCGCGGCCGCCGACATCAATCCCTACATCGCGCTCGCGGCCGCTATCGGCTCCGGCCTGTGGGGCATCGAGAACCGGATCGAGCCCGGCGAGCCGATCCAAGGCAACGCCTATGCGGTGGAGCACCCGAAGGAGCGGGCCCTGCCGCGCTCGCTCGGGGAGGCTGCCGAGCGGCTCAAAGGGTCGCAGGCGGCGCGCCAGCTCTTCGGCGACACTTTCGTTGACCATTATGCGGCAACGCGCGAATGGGAGGAGCGTGAGGCCCGCAAGGCCATCACGGACTGGCAGCTCGCCCGCTATTTCGAGATCATTTAAGGAAGCAAGATCCGAAAAAGTGGACGCCGGTTTTTCGATAGATTTTGCGGAAGAAAAAAGGAGAAGACTATGATCGGCCCGATCATAGTCGTTAGACAAGACCATGGCTGACACCGATATCGTCTGTATCTCCCCGATCGACGGGCGCGAGCTCGTTCGTCGCCCGATCATGTCCGAAGCCGCGATCGATGCTGCCGTCACGGCGGCGCGCGAGGCGCAAAAGGCATGGCGCAACGTCTCCGTCGCCGAGCGCGGCCGGATGGTCTCCGCCTTCCTCGACGCGCTGCTCGCCATGAACCAGGAGGTGGTGCCGGAAATCGCCCAGATGATGGGCCGACCCGTGCGCTATGGCGGCGAGTTCCGCGGCGTCGAGGAGCGTGCGCGCCACATGATCCGCATCGCGGAGGACAGCCTGAAGCCCATTCCGGCCGACGACGAGAAGCCGGGCTTCCGCCGCATGATCAAGCGCGAGCCCGTCGGGCTGGTTCTCGTGATCGCGCCCTGGAACTATCCGTATCTGACGGCGATCAACACTATCGTGCCTGCCCTCATGGCCGGCAACGCGGTGCTGCTGAAGCACGCTTCGCAGACGCTGCTCGCGGGGGACCGCTTCCAGATGGCGATGGACCGGGCCGGCATGCCGAAGGGCCTGTTCCAGAACCTCGTGCTCAGCCACGACCAGACGGCGCGCATTCTCGGCGCCGGCCTCGTGGACCACTGCAACTTCACCGGCTCGGTCTCCGGCGGCCGCGCCATCGAGCGCGCGGCGGCAGGCTCGTTCACCTCGCTCGGGCTGGAGCTCGGCGGCAAGGACCCGGCCTATGTGCGCGAGGACGCCAACATCGACCACGCCATCGAGAACATCGTGGACGGCGCGTTCTTCAATTCGGGACAGTGCTGCTGCGGCATCGAGCGGATCTACGTGCACGAGAGGCATTACGACCGCTTCATCGAGGGTGCGGTCGACCTCGTGAACAAGTACGTGCTCGGCAACCCGCTCGAGGAGATGACGACTCTCGGTCCGATGGCGCACAAGCGCTTCGCCGATCTCGTGCGCCGGCAGAACGTCGAGGCCGTCGCCCAGGGCGCGAAGGCTCATATCGACGCGAAGGCGTTCCCGGCCGATGTGGGCGACACCGCCTATCTGGCCCCGCAGGTGCTGACGAACGTCGATCATTCGATGAGCGTGATGCGCGACGAGAGCTTCGGCCCGACCGTCGGCATCATGAAGGTCAAGGGCGACGAGGAGGCGATCCGCCTCATGAACGACTCGCCCTATGGCCTCTCGGCCGCCATCTGGACCTCCGACGTCGATGCGGCGGAAGCCATCGGCGAACGGCTGGAGACCGGCACCGTGTTCATGAATCGCTGCGACTATCTCGATCCCGCTCTCGCCTGGACCGGCGTGAAGGATACGGGCCGCGGCGCGAGCCTGTCGCGGCTGGCCTACGAATCCCTCACCCGTCCCAAGTCCTACCACCTGCGCCACGCGCTGTGAGCTTCACGATGACCGCTTCTCCCCGCTCCAACTGGAACTACCCCACCGCGGTGCGCTTCGGCGCCGGCCGCATCTCGGAACTCGCCGAGGCCTGCAGCAATGTCGGCACGTCGGCGCCGCTGATCGTCACCGATCCGTTCCTGGCCACGCAGCCGATGACCAAGGCGGCGCTCGACCAGCTGACCGGCGCCGGCCTCAAGGCCGCCGTGTTCTCGGACATCAAGCCGAACCCGGTCGAGACCAACGTCTACAAGGGCCTCGAGGCGCTGAAAGCCGGCAAACACGACGGCGTCGTCGCCTTCGGGGGCGGCTCGGCGCTCGATGCCGGCAAGGTCATCGCCTTCATGGCGGGCCAGACGCGGCCCATGTGGGATTTCGAGGATATCGGCGACTGGTGGACCCGCGCCGACCCCAACGGCATCCTTCCGATCATCGCCGTGCCGACGACTGCCGGAACCGGCTCCGAAGTCGGCCGCGCCGGCGTGATCACCCAGGAGGCGACGCACACCAAGAAGGTGATCTTCCATCCGCTGATGATGCCGAAGATCGTGATCTGCGATCCGGAACTCACGGTCGGCATGCCGCCCCACATCACGGCCGGCACCGGCCTCGACGCGCTCGCGCACTGCATCGAAGCCTATTGCGCGCCCGGCTACCACCCGATGGCCGAGGGCATCGCGGTCGAGGGCATCCGCCTGGTGAAGGAATACCTGCCGCGCGCCTACAAGGATGGAAAGGATATCGAGGCGCGTGCCAACATGATGTCCGCCGCCGCCATGGGCGCCACCGCGTTCCAGAAGGGGCTCGGCGCCATCCATGCGCTGTCGCATCCGGCGGGCGCGCTCTACGACACCCATCACGGCCTCACCAACGCGGTCTTCATGCCCTACGTGCTGGTCTACAACCGCGCGGCGATCGAGCACAAGATCGAGCGGCTTGCGGCCTATATCGGCCTGGAGCCGTCGTTCCAGGCCTTCCTCGATTGGGTGCTGCAGCTGCGCCGCGACCTCGGCGTCCCGCACACGCTGGAAGGGCTCAAGATCGACGCCGCGCGCTTCGACGAGATGTCCGAGATGGCTCCGAACGATCCGACCGCAGGCGGCAACCCGGTGCCGATCACGAAGGAGAGCGCCCGCAAGCTCTTCGAGGATGCGCTGGCCGGGCGCGTCTGAGGCGCGGCACGGACGAGTTCCGAGCAGCACCGCTGGTCCCCAGCGGTGCCGCTTTTTCATGCAGGGTCTCAGCCGCGCATCGACTTCAGGGCTTCCGCCCAGCGATGCAGCTCGTCCATCATGGGCTTCACGGAGGCGAGGATCAGGTCGTTCGGCCGGAACACTTTGTCCTCGCCGATCAGCTGACCGAAATTGGGAACCGAAACGCCTTCGACCATCGGCATCATCCTGAGCGTCGTCACGAGCTGCTTAGCCATCTGCACCGCGCGCAGGCCGCCCGACACGCCGCCGTAGCTCACGAAGCCGGCGGGCTTGTAGTTCCATTCCTTGTAGACGAAGTTCAGCGCGTTCACGAGAGACGGCGGTGGATTGTAATTGTATTCGGGCGTCACGAACACGTACGCGTCGGCCGCCTTCACGCTCGCGCTCCAGGCCTTCGTGTGCTCGTGCTCGTATTTCTGCAGCACCGGATGGACCGGCTCATCATAGACCGGCAGGTTGAAATCCGCGAGATCGACCAGGACCGGATCGAACTTGCCGTGCGCAGCCGCCTCCTGGTGGAACCACTTTGCGATGGTGGGGCCTGCCCGGCCCGGGCGGGTGCTCGCGATGATGATGTGAAGCTTGAGCGTCATGTCTTGTCCTGGATTTGCGCTGAGGCGGAAGGATGATTAGGTTCCGACTCGTAACCAGGGCTCATTAGGTAACGTTCCGCCTGAGCCGCAAGGAGGCACTTTTTTGATACCCGGGCACATCCGTGTAACCACGGACTGCCGGACCGTGACGGAAATCCTGTCTCGGATCGGCGACAAGTGGAGCGTTCAGGTCGTGGTCCAACTCGGCAACGAGACGCGCCGCTTCAACGAACTGCGACGCATGGTCGACGGCATCTCTCAGCGGATGCTGACGCTCACGCTCCGTGGTCTGGAGCGGGACGGGCTCGTCACCCGCACGGTCTATCCGACCGTTCCTCCGCGGGTCGAATACCGGCTCACGGAACTCGGACGCTCATTGCTGGCCGTCGTTCGTGCCCTCGGAGACTGGGCGATCGAGAACCGGGATGAAATCCTCGCCGCACGGGCTCGGTTCGACGATGCCGACCAGACCCCCAGGACTGGAGGCGACAAGCACCTGGACGCGGCCTGAGGGCTCAAGTCCGATCACGCTGCGAGCCTGCGCTCCAGAACCTCCCAGAGACCCGGGTCGCGGAAGGTCTCGATCGTGCCGTCGGCGCCGAAGGCCCTCATGTCGTCAGCCGTCAGCCCCGTGAGGACGCCGAAGGAAAAAAGGCCGGCGCCCTTGGCGGCTTTCATGCCGGAGGGCGAATCCTCGAAGGCGATGGCCTCGTCGGGACTGATGCCGAGCCGCTCGAGGGCCGTGAGATAGGGCAGGGGATCAGGCTTGCCGCGCTCGACCTGCTCGATCGTGACCTTGACGGCGAACCGCTCGGCAATGCCCAGCACGTCGAGCATATGGGTTGCGTTCAGCACGGGCGCGTTGGTCACGAGAGCGATGCGGATCCCGCGGGCGTCGGCCCAGTCGAGAAGATCGACGAGGCCCTCCAGGGGCTTCAGGTCGAGCGCCCGGCGGCGGAAGGCGGCCTCCTTGCGGTCGGCGAAATCCTCGTGCTCCTCGACGGTGCGATGGGGCAGCAGGGAGGCGAAGATGGCGTCGTTGGTCCGGCCGATGATCGCCGAGCGGTAGAGCGCGTCGTCGATCACGACGCCCTCCGGCCCCAGGACTTCGGCGAAAGCTTGAAGGTGCGTGGGGTCGCTGTGCACCAGGGTGCCATCCATATCGAAGATGAGGGCTTTGAGCATCGTAGGGTCTCGTCGGTCGAAGTCCGGCAGCCAAGCTTGCTGCTGCTGTGCCTGTTGGAATCTGGCCTTTGCCTTATAGATAAATCAGCGGATGATAAACCGTTGCCGAGTGTCGCCGCCCTCCCATGGCCAAAAATCCTTTCTCTGCATCGTTTGAGCGTTGCCCATGCGGCTGATCGGCCGTCTGCGAGGGCTCTACGAGGGCGACAGCCCGGAGGCGCACCGCTTCCGCTATAGCCTTCTTCTGTTCGACGTCACGACGATCCTGTTCATCGTCGTCACCTCCTTCATGCCCCGCTTTAGCGCGCTGGAATGGGTCGATGTCGTCATCGGCGTTCTCGTTCTGGCCGATTTCGTCGCCCGCCTGGCGATCAGCCGGCATCCCTGGAAGGACCTGGCTCACCCGATCACCTTGGCGGACGCGGCTGCGATCGTGTCGTTCCTCGCTCCGATCGTCGGCGAGGGGATCGGGTTCCTGCGCATCCTCCGGACGGTCCGGCTTCTGCGCACCTATCAGCTCCTGGCGCGTCTGCGCGCCGACAGCCCGTTCTTCCGGCGCAATGAGGAACTGATCATCGCAACGGTCAATCTGGGCGTCTTCATCTTCATCATGACCGGGTTCGTGTATGAGACCCAGCGCTGGACCAATCCGGACATCGGCAACTACGTCGATGCCCTCTATTTCACGATCGCGGCCCTGACGACGACCGGCTTCGGTGACGTTACCCTCAAGGGCACCCTCGGCCATCTCCTGTCCGTCATCATCATGATCTTCGGCGTGACCTTGTTTCTGCGGCTCGTTCAGGTGCTGCTGCGGCCCAACAAGGTGCGACACGACTGCCCTGTCTGCGGCCTGCAGCGGCACGACCGGGACGCGGTGCATTGCAAGGCGTGCGGGACGATCCTCAACATTCCCGACGAGGGCTCGGTCTGATCCTCAGGCGCCCGGGATGATCGCGACGCCGCGCTGGAGCGCGAACGAGATCGACACCGGCGTGCCCGCCGCGATGGGCTCCTTGCGGCCGTACTGCACGACGAAGAGTTCCCCGATCGGGCTCTCGACCTCGTATTCGATCTGCGTTCCCAGATAGGAGACCTTGCGGACCTGACCGGCGATCTCGCCGGGCTGCGGACCGCTCTCGTCGATGAGGATGGCGTCGGGCCGGACCGCGAGCTTCACCGGCCCCTCGACGGCGCCGCGATGGGGAAGGTCGATGTGCAGGCGGTCGATCTGCACGCGCGCCTGCGGCCCGGTCAGGCTCACGACCGTCCCATTCAGGATGTTGGCGTCGCCGATGAAGTCGGCCACGAACAGGTCCGCCGGCTCCTCGTAGAGTTCGCGCGGGGTGCCCGTCTGGGCGATGCGGGCGTTCGACATCACGATGATCCGGTCGGAGACGGCGAGCGCCTCCTCCTGGTCGTGGGTCACATAGGCGACCGTGAGGTTGAGAGTCTGCTGCAGTTCGCGGATGTCCTCGCGCACCCGGCGGCGCAGTTTGGCGTCGAGGTTCGAGAGCGGCTCGTCGAAGAGCAGGACCTGTGGTTCGAGCACGAGGGCGCGCGCCACCGCCACGCGCTGCTGCTGGCCGCCGGACAACTCGGACGGCACGCGCTTCTCGAGGCCGGTGAGGCCGACAAGCGCGAGCTTCTCCATCGCCATCGCCTGCGCGTCCTTCTTCGACGCGCCCTGCACGGACGGCCCATAGGCGACGTTCTCCAGCACGGACATGTGCGGGAAGAGCGCGTAGGACTGGAACACCATGCTCACGTCCCGGTCCGCGGCCGAGAGATTGGTGACGTCCTTGCCGCCGATCAGGATCTGACCGCTCGACGCCATCTCGAGTCCGGCGATCATGCGCAGGGTCGTGGTCTTGCCGCAGCCGGAGGGGCCGAGAAGCGTGACCAGCTGGCCGGCCTCGATGGTGAAGGATACGTCGTCCACCGCCGTGACGGTGCCGTAGCGCTTCGTCACGTTGCGAAACTCGACCGAGGCCGCCTGCTTCTTCGACGTGGCCGAACGGGGGGAGAGGAGGGAGGTCATCTGGTTCATGGCACAGCCTGGACGGCAACGGGGTTGGCATTGGCGGCGGCGGAGCGTCTGCCGAGACGCCGCTCACCCACCGCGAGCTGGATCATGACGATGGCCAGCAGCATGACGACGATAAGAACGGTGGAATAGGCGATGGCGAGGCCGAACTCACCCGCCTCGACGCGGCCGACGATGTAGGTCGTGGCCATGTTGTACTCCGCCGTCACGAGGAAGATCACGGCGCTCACCGCCGTCATCGCGCGCACGAAGGAATAGACCAACGACGCGACGACCGCCGGCCGCAGAAGCGGCAGCACCACGCGGCGCATGGTGGTGGCGGAGCGCGCTCCGAGCGTAAGCGACGCCTCGTCGAGGCTCTTGTCGATCTGGCTCAGCGTCGCAATGCCGGAGCGCACGCCCACCGGCATGTTGCGGAACACGAAGCACATCACGAGGATGAAGCCGGTGCCGGTGATCTCGATCGGCGGCACGTTGAAGGCCAGGATGTAGGATACGCCCACCACGGTGCCCGGAATCGCGAAGCTCAGGAGAGTGCCGAACTCGAAGGCGCGCTGGCCCGAGAAGCGCTGGCGCGTCAGCAGGTAGGCGGTGAGCAGGCCGATGGCGGCCGTGAGCGGCGCTGAGAGCGCCGCGACCTTTACGGTCGCGAAGAACGAATCCCAGGCGGAGCCGGAGAAGTAGAGGCCGCGCTCCGTGTTCTCGATGCGGAAGGCGGTCAGGAGGTGGTCGAGGGTGGGCGTGTAGTCGCGGCCCATGGAGCGCACGAAGCCGCCGACCATGATGATCGCGTAGATCGCGAGCGTGAACAGCGCCCACGGGATCGCCGTGAGATAGGAGGCGATCGCCACGCGGCGGGGGAGGGGCAGGGGAATGCCCGCGTCGCCCTTGCCGGTGACGGTGGTGTAGACCTTCTTGCCGAGCCACGCATGCTGGAGCCAGAACGCTCCGAGCGTGAAGGCGAGCAGGATGATGGACAGAACCGCCGCACGCCCCTGATCCTGCTGCGCGCCCACCACCGCGAAGAAGATCTTGGTGGACAGGACCTCATAGTTTCCGCCGAGCACCAGCGGGTTGCCGAAATCGGCGAGGCTTTCCACGAAGCCGAGCAGGAACGCATTGGCGAGCCCCGGCCGCATGAGCGGAAGCGTGATGGTCAGAAACGTGGTCCAGCTCTTGGCCCGCAGGGTCTGGGACGCTTCCTCCAGCGTCGGGCTGATGCCCTGCACCACGCCGATGAGGACCAGGAAGGCGATGGGCGTGAAGGCGAGAAGCTGTGCGATGAAGACGCCCGGCAGGCCGTAGATCCAGCGCGAGCGCGGGATGCCGAACCACTCCCACAGCACGGACGAGAGCGCGCCGGAGCGACCGAACATGAGGATGAGCGCGAGGCCGATCACGAAGGGCGGAGTGATGATCGGCAAAACGCTCATCACCCGCAGGAGCTTCTTGTAGCGGAACGCCGTCCGGGTCGCGATCAGCGCGAAGGCGAGCCCGAGGGCCGTGGTGCCGACGCCGACCAGCAGGCCGAGGAAGAGCGTGTTCCAGGCGACGCCGCAGCGCAGGTCGCTCGTGAGGCAGTCCAGACCCCAGATCGACCGGTCCATGAATTTCACGACGAACTCGCCCGGGGCGAAGTTGCCGTTGTTGTCTGCGAAGGCGCTCGCCAGGATCGTGCTGACGGGGAAGAACACGAACACGAGGATCAGGGCGATCACGACGCCGATCGACGAGGTGACGAAGGCGTCGCCCCGGCACCAGCCGCGGGCCGCGAATCCGTGGCAGAGGACGATCAGGAAGGCCGCTGCGGTGAGCGCGGCGCCGTAGCCCATGCCGCCCTGGCGGGGGCCGGGCTCGCCGAAGAGCGCCTTCAGACCATCGAAAGTCCATCCGTTCAGGCCGATGGTGAAGCCCTGGAGGATGATGAGCGCCAGGCCGAGCGCGCCCGAGGCGATGAGCCAGTCGCTGTCGGAACTCCGTGACGAACGCACGGACGGCCGGAGCGACATGAGGAGCGGGACGAGAATGGGCAGGAGCCACCATGCACCCGTCAGCCCGCGCACGAGCCCTGATCCGCCGCCGAGGTAATCGCTGAAGGTCGGCGCGGCGTCGAGGCCGTACCAGGGCAGGAGGGCATAACCGATCCAGCCCAGGATGATCCAGCCGAGGGTGGCTCGCGACATGTCTGTTCTCACCTGACGTTTTCGGAGCGGGCTTCAGGTAAAGCCCGCTCCAGGGTACCCCTATGCTCGACGGCTTCCGGCGCCGCGCTGCCGCACCGGAAGCCCAAGTCGCGCCGCGCTACTTCGGCAGGTTCTTGACCTCGTTGTCCCACTTGGAGAGCAGCCGCTTGCGCTCGTCGGAGGAGCCGTACTTCGCGAAGTCGAAATTGATCAGCTTGATCTCGTCGAGCTTCGGGGCCTGCGGCGGAACCGGCGTGTTCTTGTTCGAGGGCACCTGGTAGGACTTGGCCTCGGCGCCGAGCTTCTGGGCCGCCGGGGTGAGTGCCCAATCATAGAACTTCTGCGCGCTTTCCATGTTCTTCGCGCCCTTGATGATCGACATGGAGCCGATCTCGTAGCCGGTGCCCTCGCAGGGCGCGACGACCTTGATCGGGGCCTTGTCCACCACCATCGTGACGATGTCGTGCATGAAGGCGATGCCGACGGTGGTCTCGCCCAGGGCCATCGCCTTGGCGGGGGCAGCGCCGGACTTGGTGTACTGGTTGACGTTCTTGTGCAAGGCCTTGAGGTACTCGAAGCCCTTGTCCTCGCCCATCAGCTGCACGATCGTGGCCAGGAGCGTGTAGGCGGTGCCGGACGAGTTCGGATCCGCCATCTGCACCTCGTCCTTCAGCTTCGGATTGAGGATGTCGGCCCAGCATTTCGGCTCGGCGACGCCCTTCGACTTGAGGAGCTCGGTGTTGTAGCCGAAGCCGAGCGCGCCAGAGTAGATGCCGACGGTCTTCTGCTTGGACTGCTCCCACTGGCGCGTCGCCCAGTCCTGCAATTCGCCCATCTTCGGCGACTTGTACTCGGCCGTGAGCCCTTCCTCAGCCGCCTGCATGTGCGGATCGCCCGTGCCGCCCCACCAGATGTCCGCGCGCGGGTTCTGCGCCTCGGCCTTCACCTGGGCGTAGATCTCGCCCGAGCTCTTGCGGGTCATGGAAACCTTGATGCCCGTCTCGCGCTCGAAGGCGGTCGTCATGGCGCGGCACCATTCCTCCTGGACGCCGCAGTACATCACGAGCGCGCCCTGGGCCTGCGCGGCGCCTGCCGACATGAAGGAGAGCGCCGCGCTGGCGCCGGCCAGCATCGTTGCGGCAATAAGGTTCTTCCGAAGTTTCATCGATATCCTCCCGTTCTGGTTCAATTTTGTTTTTCTTGGCTGGCTAAGCTCCAACCATTGTGACTGCGGGTCAAGGGCCCCCGTTTCGGATTCAGGTGCGGCTTTGGGATGATGGGGAACGGTCCGCTCGCCGGCGGCCGATGCCTCCTCCGGTCCGGCTACCCTAGCGGAAGCCCACATGCCTGAAGTTGCATCAGGGCTCTTTGGCGATGCCGGTCGCGGCCACCAGCGTCTCGGCCAGTTCCGGCGTGCAGGCGAGAATGGGGTTGCCCTTGCGCAGGCCGTCCTTGGCCAGGAAGTTGTTGGTCCAGCCCCCGGCCTCCTCGATGATCAGGAGCCCTGCGAGTGCGTCCCAGGAATTGATGTGCAACTCGCAATAGGCGTCGATCCGCCCGTCGGCCACATAGGCGAGGCCCAGGGTTCCCGATCCGGCCCGCCGGACGTTGGCGCCGGCCACCTTCAGGTTTTCCACAAGGCTGACGTAAGGATGGTGGGCCAGCCGCGTCGACCAGCCGGCCTCCACCGTGGCGCTGCGGATGTCCGCCAGGCCGCTGGTGCGGATCGGAAGGCCGTTGAGGAAAGCGCCTTTCCCGCGCTGCGCCATGTAGAGCTCGTGGTGCATGACGTCGTAGATCACGCCGATTTCCGGCCGGTTGTCCCGGACGAACGCGATGGAGATCGCGAAATGCGGGATGCCGCGGGCGAAGTTCGCCGTCCCGTCGATGGGGTCCACCACCCAGACGTCCCGGTCGAAGGAGCCGCCGCCTTCCTCGCCGAAGAAGGAATCATCGGGGAAGAGCTCGCCCAAGCGGCTCCGGACCATCTCCTCGACCTCCGAGTCGGTCGCCGTCAGAAAGTCCTGATGCCCCTTGAAGTCCGGAAGCTGCGACCGCGGCCGCTCCAGAAAGCGCCGTCGGGCCAGCGTGCCGGCGTCCCGGGCGATGGCGCAGGCCGCCACCAGTCTCGTATCCAAACCCTCTGTCGTCATGCCCAGCTTCGCCTCCCGGATCAAAATGCCTGCTTCGTTGTTATCAGGCCGTCATGCTTGCTCGTTCACGATGGCTCTCCGAGCATCGTGCCGCTCATGGGATGAACGATGACTCTCAGGCCACTGAAATTGATCCTTTATTAGCCGGCTCCAATCAACTAGGCTTTTGTCACAAACCGCAGGAATCCCACCCACCCCTCGATGCCCCGAACCCTAAAAGAACGACACAGCCAGGTCGCAGCGCTCCCATTCCGGATCAAGGACGGCAAGGTTGAGGTTCTTCTCGTTACGTCACGAGAGACCAAGCGCTGGCTGATTCCCAAGGGTTGGCCCATGAAGGGCAAGAAGCCGCACAAGGCGGCCGCGCAGGAGGCCGTGGAGGAAGCTGGCGTCAAAGGCGAGATCAAGCAGAAGCCCCTCGGCCACTACGATTACTGGAAACGCCGCGCATCCCATTTCGACCTGTGCCGGGTCGACGTCTACCCGCTCGAGGTGTCGAAACAGCTGAGCTCGTGGCGGGAGAAAGGCCAGCGCGACGCCCGCTGGTTCGAGGTCGAGGAGGCCGCCCACCAAGTCCTGGAACCGGCCCTGGCCGAGCTGATCCGCAGCCTTCCCGAGCACGTCTGACGCGGTCCCCACGACGGGGTAGGGCGTCGAATTTTTAGGCCCACAGGGAACGCAACGTCCGCCGGAAGTCTTTTCCTCACGGAATGAGGCACGGGCGAAAGCTCGGCCGTTTTTTATCCCGTTCAATCGAGGAGAGGTCTTCATGAAGGCGCTGCGCTGGCATGGAAAGGGTGACATCCGTTGCGAGACGGTCCCCGATCCGGGGATCGAGCATCCCCGCGACGCGATCATCAAAGTGACCAGCTGCGCGATCTGCGGCTCGGATCTTCATCTCTACAACCATTTCATGCCCGGCATGAAGAAGGGCGACATCGTCGGCCATGAATTCATGGGCGAGGTGGTCGAGGTGGGGCAGGATGCGAAGAGCGCCCTGAAGGTTGGTGATCGGGTTGTCGTACCATTCACGATCATCTGCGGCGAGTGCGACCAGTGCAAGCGCGGGAACTTCTCGGTCTGCGAACGCACCAACCGCAACGCCGAGCTGGCCGCGACCGCTTTCGGCCACACGACTGCGGGCCTGTTCGGCTATACGCACCTCACCGGGGGCTATCCGGGCGGGCAGGCGGAATACGTCCGGGTGCCCTACGCGGACAGGACACACATCAAGGTTCCGGACGGCCTGACCGACGAGCAGGTGCTGTTCCTCGGCGACATCTTCCCGACAGGATGGCAGGCAGCCGTCCAGTGCGACATCGAGCCGACGGATACCGTCGCGATCTGGGGCGCCGGGCCCGTCGGCCAGATGGCGATCCGCAGCGCGCTCCTTCTCGGCGCCAAGCAGGTGATCGCCATCGACCGCCTGCCGGAGCGCCTGAGCATGGCGAAGGCCGGCGGCGCCATCACGATCAATTTCGAGGAGGAGAGCGTCATCGAGCGCCTCAACGAACTCACGAACGGCAAGGGACCCGAAAAGTGCATCGACTCGGTTGGTCTCGAGTCCCATGTGTCGATGAGCCAGCCGGACACGCTCCTCGACCGGGCCAAGCAGACCGTGATGCTCGAATCCGATCGGCCTCATGTGCTGCGTGAGATGATCTATGTCTGCCGGCCGGCCGGCGTCCTGTCGGTTCCTGGCGTCTATGGCGGCCTCGTGGACAAGATCCCGTTCGGCGCCGTCATGAACAAGGGCCTTACGATCCGCACCGGCCAGACCCATGTGAACCGCTGGACCGACGACCTCCTGCGCCGGATCCAGGAGGGCCAGATCGATCCGTCCTTCGTCATCACCCACACGGTCGGCCTCGAGCAGGGTCCCGAGATGTACGAAACCTTCCGCGACAAGAAGGACGGCTGCATCAAGGTCGTCCTCAAGCCCTAACGAGGTGTTGTCATGGCTCATCATCGAAACCGCCGATCTGCGCAGATGTCCCGCGAGTCCGCGGACGCGCTTGCGCGGGGGCTCGGGTGGTTCAGCATCGCCCTCGGCGCCGTCGAGGTCTTCGGCGGCAAAGGCGTCGCCCGCTGGCTCGGCATGGAGCAGAACGAAAAGCTCCTGCGCGCCTATGGGGTGCGCGAGATCATGACCGGCGTCGGCATTCTCGCGTCAAGGGATCCGACCCCCTGGATCTGGGGTCGCGTGGCGGGCGATGCGCTCGACCTCGCGACGCTCGGCAAGGGGCTGGCCGATCCCAATGCCGAGCGCGACCGGGTCGTCATGGCGACGGGCGCCGTCGCCGGCGTCACGGTGCTCGACATCATCTGCGCCAACGCCCTGACCGGCCAGCCGCCGCAGCCGCGTCAGCTGCGCTGGGACTACAGCGATCGCAGCGGCCTTCCGAAGCCTGCCGCGCAGATGCGCGGTGCGGCCGGCGACTTCCAGGCGCCGCGGGACATGCGCATCCCCGATGCGTTGCGTCCCTACACGCAGCCGCAGGGGAACGAGTTCCCGCGGCCGTCTATGTAGGCAGAACGAGCAAACCAAGGAGCGGGTCCCGTTCCATAGGGCTCATCCGAGGCTCGTTGAGCGAGCGCATCGTGCGGAAGGCCTAGCCACTTTTCCGCGCGATGCGCTACCATGACCGGATGACAAAACAGGTTTTCACCATCGGCTACGAGGGAGCGGACATGGACCGCTTCCTCACCGTTCTGCAGGATGCCGGCGTCTCGACGCTGGCCGACGTGCGCGCGGTGGCGCTGTCGCGCAAGCGCGGGTTCTCCAAGTCTTCCTTACGCGAGGCGCTCGCCGGCCGGGATATCGGCTACGAGCATTTCCGCTCGCTCGGCACGCCCAAGGAGGGGCGGCAGGCCGCGCGGGCAGGGGACGGCGAGCTGATGCGCCGCATCTTCTGCCAGGAGGTGCTGGACACGCCGCAGGGGCAGGAATCCTTCGAGGAACTGGCGACCCTTGCGGATGCCCGGCCGATCTGCCTGCTCTGCTTCGAGCGCGACCCCGCGAATTGCCACCGCCGCATCCTCGCGGAGCGACTGGCCCGGCGTGGCTGGAGCGTGGTGGATCTGACCGTTCCGTAAAGTCTCTTGACAAGCGGCGCCCGCCCCAATCAGGTGCCTGGCGATAAAGGCCCAAGGTGGAGCGTGTGAAACGATGGGTGCGATCGTCACGGCCGTCAGCTGCAGCGCGTCTCACTCGTTCAGCAAGGGGACCCAGCTCGGCATCCGTCTTCTGGCAGGGCTCGGAGTCGCCGGCGACGCTCACGCGGGAGAGACGGTGAAACACCGATCCCGGGTGGCGAAGGACCCGACGCAGCCCAATCTGCGGCAGGTTCATCTGATCCACACCGAGCTGCATGACGAGCTGAACGCGGCCGGTTTCGATGTCGGCGCAGGCGAGATGGGCGAGAACATCACCACGCGCGGCATCGATCTCCTGGCTCTTCCTGAGGGCGCGCGCCTGCATATCGGCGAGGCCGCGACCATCGAGGTGACGGGCCTTCGCAATCCGTGCGTTCAGATCGACCGCTTCCAGAAGGGCATGATGAAGGCCGTTCTCGGCCGGGACGCCCAAGGCAACCTCGTGCGCAAGGCCGGCGTGATGGGGATCGTTCTCGTGGGTGGCGACGTAAGGCCTGGAGACGCGATCCGCATCGAGCTTCCGGCGAAACCGCATCGGCCGCTTGCCTGCGTCTGAGCGCGGCCGCTCCCGCTCCCGGTTGCCAAGACCGGGTGAATGGGTTACCTATGCGTGGGTTTGTTTTCAGAGAGGGAGGAGCGCATGGCGAACAAATGCTTGCTGAACACCCCTCCCGCGTCCGCGCTTTAGGCCGGACGACGCGGGACAGAGAAGTCCCGCACCCTTGAACCCGATTCCAATTCGACGAGCGGCATCCGACGGCTTGTAGGTCCGTTGTTCAGGCTGCTCCTCTGCATCCAGGAGAGGTCCGCCCCGGGCGGCCTGCTCATCCCATGACTCGAGAGACCAAAAGCGGGGACACGACCCGCGACGTGTTGCGATTCACCTTCCGGCATTGGCGCGACCAGCCGCGCTACGTGGCGCTCATCGTGATCGCCATGATGACGTCGACGCTGGCCGACGTGTTCATGCCCGTCTTCGCCGGTCAGCTGGTCGATGCCATCACGGTCGGCGCGGCCGAGCGCGACGCGGCTCTCCGCGCGGCCCTGATGGCCTTCGCCTTCATGACGGGCCTCGGCCTCTTGACGATCGTCATGCGGCACCTGGCCTTCTACGGCATCGTGGAGCTGACGCTGCGCGTCATGAACCGCGTGGCGCAGGATGCCTTCGCGCGCGTGCAGCGCTTCTCGACCGACTGGCACGCCAACAGCTTCGCCGGCTCGACCGTGCGCAAGATCACGCGCGGCATGTGGGCGCTCGACCTGATGCACGACACGCTCCTGCTCGCCCTCCTGCCGTCGCTGGTCGTGCTCGTCGGATCGATGGTCGTGCTCGGGCTGCACTGGCCCATCATGGGGCTGGTCGTCGCCATTGGCACGGTGACCTTCATCGTCATGACGGCCTTCCTTGCCACGCGCTACGTCGCGCCGGCCGCACGCCTCGCGAACGCCTGGGACACGAAGGTCGGCGGCACGCTCGCGGACGCCTTGAGCTGCAACGCGGTCGTGAAGGCCTTCGGGGCCGAGCGGCGGGAGGACTCACGCCTGTCGCGGGTTCTCGACAAGTGGCAGAGCCGGACCCGGCGCGTCTGGCAGCGCGGCACGAACAGCGGCACGGTGCAGTTCATCGCGCTGCTCGCCATCCGGGCCGCCATCATCGGCACCGCGCTCTGGCTCTGGTGGAACGGCCGGGCGACGCCGGGCGACCTGGCTTACGTGCTCACGACCTATTTCGTGATCCACGGCTACCTGCGCGATGTCGGCATGCACATCAACAACCTGCGCCGCTCCGTGAACGATATGGAGGAGCTCGTCGAGATCCATCGCGAGCCCTTCGGCGTCGTCGACCGGGCGGGAGCGACGCCGATCCGGATCGGGCAGGGCGAGATTGCATTCGATCATGTGGAGTTCCACTACGCCGGCCACGAGACGCCGCTCTATCGCGACCTGTCGCTCACGATCCGGGGCGGCGAGCGCGTCGGGCTGGTGGGACCGTCGGGCTCCGGCAAGACGACCCTCGTCAAGCTGATCCAGCGCCTCTACGACCTGAGCGGAGGCGCCATCCGGATCGACGGGCAGGACATCGCCGGGGCGCAGCAGGCTTCGCTCCGCTCCCAGATCGCCATCGTGCAGCAGGAGCCGATCCTGTTCCATAGGACGCTCGCCGAGAACATCGCCTATGCGCGGCCGGGTGCGGGCATGGCGGAGATCGAGCGTGCGGCGCGGCTCGCCAATGCGCACGACTTCATCATGCGCCTGCCTAAGGGCTATGGAACGCTCGTCGGCGAGCGCGGCGTGAAGCTGTCGGGCGGCGAGCGCCAGCGCGTGGCCATCGCGCGCGCCTTCCTGGCCGATGCGCCGATCCTGATCTTGGACGAAGCGACCTCCGCGCTGGATTCGGAGTCGGAGGTGCTGATCCAGCAGGCCATGGAGCGGCTCATGGAGGGGCGCACCTCGATCGTGATCGCGCATCGGCTCTCGACTGTGAGGGCCCTCGACCGCATCCTGGTCTTCGACATGGGGCGGATCGTGGAGGAGGGCTCCCACCAGACCCTTTATCGCAAGGGCGGGCTCTACCGCCGCCTCTGCGATCACCAAGGTCTCGAGTTTGCGCGGGGCCGCGAGGTCGGTCTCGCGGCGGAGTAGGCCGAGGCGGGTTATCTCTCAGGGCCCGCAGACGATCGGCACCAGGGATGGGCGGAGCGCCGCGACGATGTCGGCGGCCCTCCGCTTCTGCGTCGGCGCTGCCGTTTGCGATACTGCCGGAGCGGCTGCCGCTTTGGCGAGATCGGCGGCCGGGACCATTGGGTAGCTCGTTGCCGGAACGATGCCCGCGACCTTGCGCTGATCGCCTGAAACGGTCCCGACCAGACCGACCAGGGCGCCACTCATGTCGAGGACCGGCGCTCCGCTTGCCCCCGGCTGCAGGGGAGCGGTCACCCGCCCAATGCCGGCAGCCTTTCCGGGCGCTGCCGAGAGGCGGGGCGTTCCGCTCTCATCGGCAAAGGCGACGACCAGAAGGGCGGCGCTCTCGTCGCCAGCTGCCATGGTCGGGGCATAGGGCTGCGCCTTCAGGTCCGTTGCGAAGTCCAGCACGAGAACGCCTTGTCCGCTGATCTTCTGCGGCTTCGCACCGGCGACGGTCGGGGCGGGGCACGACGAAAGGGACCCGGCCGTCACGACTCGCCTGGGGCCGACGACCAGCCCGGTTCCGACCAGCTTCTGTGCCGGCGGCTGGGCTTGCGGCTGCGGGCCCGGTGCGGGCGGCGCGCTTTGCGGAGCTGCCGCTACGGTGGGAGCCGCCGGGAAGGGCGTGAAGCTGTTGGCGATCGCGACCACAAGCCTGTCGACCTGTGGCGCGACGGTCTTGTCGTAGCCGATCGAGAAGCCGCGCAGCCCCGCCGGGCCGCTGTTGTAGCGCGTGTAGAACTTGCCCGCCGGCGTTTCCCCCGCGATCACGAAGAAGTCCGGGCGCAGCACCTTGTAGCTCACCACGCGTCCGGGGGTCTGGATCGCGAGGTTGCGGTCGTAGAGGGATTGCAGGGTGGCGTCCGGCGGCGCCGTGCGGGTGTCGAGGGTGACCTTACCGTCCGGGCTCTGCCAGCGGCTGCCGCCGCTCGGGTTCACGTCCTGCTTCGGCAGCAGCTTTGCCGGGACGCCGATGCGCAGTCCCGTCTTCGGGTCATCGATCATGGCAAAGCCGGCGGCCGTCCGTGCCTGTTGAGCAGCCGTCAGGAGTGCCGAGCGGGCCTGGGACGTGAGAATGCCGTTCGTCGGCTGCCGTGCCCGATCCTGGTACGCCGCGATGGCCGCGAAGGTCTGGCGCCCGAAGGTCCCGTCCGCGACGCCGCTGTAGTCTCCCGTCCAGATCAGGGAATCCTGGATCGCCTTGCGGTCCGCCTCGGGCAGCGCCTCGAAGGCCTGCCGGGCGGCATCGACCGCGGGGTCGGCGACCGCCGCCCGAGGAAGGGGGGCCTGCGCGGCCGCCCGGCCCCAGGGAAGGGTCGTCGCGGCCGCGAGCACGGCAAGGGGCAGCATAAGAGCTCGCAGTGGGGCGCAGTACATTCCGGGTTCCTCGAACAGCGGATCATATTCACAAAGGACGACCCGCGACGCTAGTGTCGAGCCGGGGCCGTGGTGCTAAAGTTCCACAGCCCATCGATGGGTGAATGCAAGGAACAAGCCATGGTCCGGTCTCTGCTGCGTGCCGCCTTCGTTGCTGCGGGTCTGATGGCCGGGATGGCATCGGTCCAGGCCCAGCAGAAAGCTTACGTACAGGACGAACTGGCGAGCCAGGCCGTCCGGCTGGAGCAGACGCTGAAGACCGAAGGCGCGCGCTTCGTCGCAGGCAAGCCCGCCCAGCAACTGCGTCGCGAGGCCGACATCGCCCTCACAAGGGGCAGCCCCCGCCTCGCCCTGAACCTCTATACCGGCGCCATCGCGGCGGAGCCCGCCAATCCGGCCAACTGGAGCGGCTATGCCCGTGCGGCGCTTGCGGTCGATCCCGGCAACGACTGGGACGAGCGCTATCGCCTGCAGGAGCGGCAGGTCACGGCGGCCTACGCCGCCTACCAGCGCGCCTCGAACCCTGCGGACGAAGCCGCCGCGCTGGCGCTTCTGGGCGAGGTCCATGCGGCGCAGCAGGCCTGGCGGCCGTCGCTCAACGCCTATGCGGCGAGCCTGAAGATCCAGGATAATCCGAATGTCCGCTCCACCTACGAGCAGCTCCGCGAGGAGCACGGCTTCCGGGTAACCGACTTCAAGGTGGATTCGGATTCGGCGTCGCCCCGCGTCTGCTTCCAGTTCTCCGATCCGCTGGCGGCCGGCAAGGTGGACTTCGCGCCCTACGTGGCGGTCTCCGGCAATGCCAACGCGGCGGTGTCGGCCGAGGGGCAGCAGCTCTGCGTCGACGGGCTGAAGCACAGCGAGCGCTACGCCATCGTCCTGCGCCAGGGGCTGCCGTCCTCCGTAGGGGAGAGCCTGCTCAAGGCCGCGGACTACGAGGTCTATGTGCGCGACCGCGCCCCCCAGGCCCGCTTCACCGGCCGCAACTACGTCCTGCCGAGCACGGGGCAGGAGGGCATCCCGGTCGTGTCGGTGAACGCGTCCAAGGTCGATGTCGAGGTCTACCGCATCGGCGACCGCAACCTGCTGCCGACCGTGCGCTCCTACGATTTCCTTGGGCAGCTCACCCGCTACTCCGCCGCCGAGATCGCCCGCGACAAGGGCTTGAAGATCTGGAACGGCACCCTCGACACGGCCTCCGACCTCAACCGCGATGTGATCACGGCCTTCCCGGTCATGGAAGCGGTCGGCAAGCTCGAGCCCGGCGTCTACGTGATGACCGCGAAGCCGCATGACGGCACGGCCATCGATAACGAAAGCGCCGAGGATTACGAGAACATCGCCACGCAATGGTTCGTGGTGTCCGACCTCGGTCTGACGGCCTTCACCGGCAAGGGCGGCGTGCAGGTCTTCGTGCGCTCGCTCGCCAGCGCCGAACCGCGCTCCGACGTGGAGGTGAGGCTCGTCGCCCGCAACAACGAGGTGCTGGCGACGAAGAAGACCGACGCCATGGGCGTCGCCGCCTTCGATCCGGGCCTTGCCCGAGGGGAGGGAGGGCTTGCGCCGGGCCTCGCGGTGGCGACCGAAGGCGTCGATTACGGCTTCCTCGACCTCGGCACCGCCGCCTTCGACCTGACCGACCGGGGCGTGAAGGGACGAACCGTGTCGGGCGCCGTCGATGCCTATCTCTACACGGAGCGCGGCGTCTACCGCACCGGCGAAACCGTGGCGCTGACGGCGCTCCTGCGGGACGCGAAGGGCGCGGCGGTTCCGGGCGTTCCGCTCACCGTCGTCGTGCGGCGTCCGGACGGCGTCGAGTACCGCCGGGCGCTGGTCGAGGATCAGGGCCTTGGCGGCCGCGCCTTGTCGATCCCCATCCTGCCGGGGTCCCTGCGCGGCACCTGGCGGATCGCCGCCTATACGGACCCCAAGGGCCCGTCCGTCGGCGACGCGAGCTTCCTGGTCGAGGATTACGTGCCCGAGCGGCTGGAGCTGACCCTCACGCCGAAGGCGGATGCGCTGCAGCCGGGACAGCCGGCGCCGATCGATCTTTCGGCGCGCTATCTCTACGGCGCACCGGGTGCGGGACTCTCGGTCAGAGGCGAGGTCACGGTGGCGGCGGCATCCGCCAGCGGCATCAAGGGGCTCGACGGCTACACGACCGGCCTCGACGACGAAACTGTCGAGGCCTCCACGGCGGAGATCGAGCAGAGCGCCACGACCGATGCGCAGGGCCGCGCGAGCCTTCAGGTTCCGGTGCAGGACGCGGCGGCGCCACGTCCGACGGAGGCGCGGATCACTCTTCGCGTGGCCGAGGATGGCGGACGGGCGGTCGAGCGCAGCCTGACACTGCCGATCCTCCCGAAGGGCCCTGTGGTAGCGGTGCGCAAGAACTTCTCCGGGCAGCTAGGGGAAGGCGCGAACGCCACCTTCGACGTCGTCCTCGCGGACCCGACAGGCAAGCGCCTCGCCAACGTCAATGTGGTCTGGCGGCTGTCCAAGATCGAGCGCCGCTATCAATGGTACAACTCGGACGGGCGCTGGGGCTACGAGCCGGTCAAGAACACCCGTCGCGTGGTGGATGGTCGGATCAATGTGGCGGCCGATGCGCCCGCGCGCATCTCGGCGCCCGTGGAATGGGGCACCTACCGGCTCGATGTGACCGCGGCCGAACTTGGCGAGACGGCGCAGACGAGCCTGTCCTTCACGGTCGGCTGGTCCGGCGACCAGACGGCCGACACGCCCGATCTCCTCGACATGAGCCTCGACAAGGCGAGCTACCGCAGCGGCGACACCATGCAGCTGCGCCTCAACCCGCGCTTCAAGGGCAAGGCGACGCTCGCAGTGGTGAGCGATCGGGTGCACGACATCCGCGTGGTCGACGTCGCGGCCGAGGGCTCGAACGTCACGATGCCGGTGCAGGCATCCTGGGGGCCCGGAGCCTATCTCGTGGCGCTCGCCCATCGCCCGCTCGACCAGGCGGCGAAGCGGATGCCGGGGCGTTCCCTCGGGACCGCGTGGTTCGAGATCGACCGCGCATCGCGCGACCTTCAGGTCAGCCTCAACGCGCCGGAGAAGATCAGGCCGCGCGGCTCCCTGAACCTGCCGATCAAGGTCTCAGGACTTGCGCCGGGCGACGAGGCGCGGATCACGGTTGCGGCGGTGGATGTGGGCATTCTCAACCTCACGCGCTACGCGGCTCCCGATCCGCTCAAGTATTTCTTCGGCCAGAAGCAGCTCTCCTCGGAGATCCGCGACCTCTACGGCTATCTCATCGACGGGATGCAGGGCACCCGCGGCGCCATCCGGTCCGGCGGCGACATGGAGCCGAAGCCTCTCGACGGAATCCCGCCGACCCAGGAGCCGCTGGCGCGTTTCTCCGGCGTCGTGAAGGTGCAAGCGGACGGAACGGCGAACATCTCCTTCGACATCCCGGCCTTCAACGGAACGGCCCGCGTCATGGCCGTGGCCTGGACGAAGGATCGCGTCGGCAACGCGAGCGCGGACGTGATCGTGCGCGATCCGGTGGTGCTCGCCGGGACGCTTCCGCGCTTCCTGTCGGTCGGCGACCGCTCGCGGTTCTTCATGCAGATCGACAACGTGGAAGGTCCGGCTGGCGACTACACGGTCGATCTCGACATCCGCGGCCCGATCCTGGTGGCGGCGGACGCACTGCGTTCCACCGTCCGACTGGACGCGAAGGCGAAGGGCGGCGTCACCATTCCGGTCACGGCGGGCGGCCAGGGAACGGCCGTCATCGACGTGACCCTGAAGGGCCCGAACATCGAGGAGCTGACCCAGAGCTTCACGGTCGCGATCCAGCCCGGCACGGGCGCGTTGGCCCGTCGGATGATCCAGCCGATCGCGCCGGGCGCAAGCCTCACCCTGTCGAAGGACCTCGTGGCGGACATCCTCGCCGGGACCGGAACCGTCTCGGTTTCGGTTTCGCCGCTGGCGAGCCTCGACGTACCGGGCCTGCTCAAGGCCCTTGATCGCTATCCCTACGGGTGCACCGAGCAGATCGTCAGCCGCGCCCTGCCGCTTCTCTACGTCAACCGCCTGGCCGAGGAGGAGAACCTCTCCCTCGACGCCAAGGCGGACGAGCGGGTGCGCGGCGCCATCGAGCGAATCCTGGCGCGGCAGGATTCCAACGGCTCCTTCGGCCTGTGGTCGGTGGGCGGCGACGACATCTGGCTCGACGCCTATACGAGCGACTTCCTGACCCGTGCGCGGGAGAGCGGCTTCCCGGTGCCGCAGGTGGCGTTCAACCTTGCGCTCGACCGCCTGCGCAACTTCGTGGCCAACACCACGCAGGTCGAGGAGAACGCATCGGATCTCGCCTATGCGGCCTATGTGCTGGCCCGCAACGGCCGTCCCGTCATGGGCGACCTGCGCTATCTCGCCGACACCAAGATGGATGCATTCGCGTCGCCACTGTCCCGTGGCCAGATCGCGGCGGCGCTCGCCCTGCTGGGCGACCGCGCACGAGCCCAGAAGACCTTCATGGCGGCCGTCGACGTGCTGCGGAGCGGGCGCGATACCGGAGAGTACCGCGCCGATTACGGCTCGCGCCTGCGCGACGGCGCGGGGCTTCTGGCGCTGGCGTCCGAGTCGGACAACGCCTCCGCAATCGTCCAGCCGGTCGCGAAGATCGTCGACGAGGAGCGCGGAACCCGGCGCACGAGCACGCAGGAGCAGGCATGGCTCGTGCTCGCCGCGCAAGGGGTGGCGCGCGATGCGGGCGGAATCGTGCTCAAGGCCGACGGAGCCGAGCATAAAGGAGCGTTCTATCGTACGTACAAGGACGCCACACTCGGCGACGGCAATCCCGTCACTATCGCCAATGGGGGCGCTGCGCCGGTCCAGGCGGTCGTCACCGTTTCGGGCAATCCGGTGGAGCCTGAGCCGGCGATCGCCCGCGGCTACACGGTGGAGCGCAGCTACTACCGCCTCGACGGCAGCGAGATCCAGCCGTCCTCGGTGCAGCAGAACGACCGTCTCGTGGTCGTGCTGAAGGTTACTGAGGCGCAGGCGCGGGAAGCCCGCGTTCTGCTGGTTGACCGCCTGCCGGCCGGGTTCGAGATCGACAACCCGAAGCTCGTGGACAGCGCCACGGTCGCGTCCCTCACC
>JAFAAP010000121.1 GCA_023426505.1 Pseudomonadota bacterium | reverse complement strand
CGGAAGGGTCGCGAGTTCCTTATTGTCGGCCAGGGTGTGTCCCACGAGCCCGCCCAGGGACACGACGATCGCCGGACTTGCTCCTCCAAGGGCCTGGGCGAAGGCGAGGACGAGGGCGTTCCGCTTGGCGAGGGCATCGCCTGCTGGCGCAGCGGCGACGCCGCTAGAAGTGGGAGAATGAGCCGACATCGTAACGTCTTTCGATACCGCCGGTGCGGAAGACCGGCGGATCGGAGCCGGGGATGACGCGGCCGATCACCGACAGGCCGATGCCGACCCTATCGGCCTCTTTTCGGAGCCTGTCGAGATTACTCTCAGGCACGGCGCAGAGAATCTCGTAGTCATCCCCACCCGTCACGATGCTGTCGAGCAGGTCAGGGTCGGCGGCGACTGCCTTGCGGGCGGCGGCAGAGAGAGGCACATCTCCGGCCTCGACGGTCCCGGAGACGTCGCTCACCCGCAGCATCTTGGCGAGATCGCCCGCCAGCCCGTCCGATACGTCCATGGCCGCGCGGGCATTGTCCCTGACGGCCTGCGCGAGCTGATGCCGCGGGCGGGGATTGAGATACCGATCGGCGAGGAGATCCCGCTCCCCCTGCGACAGGGCTTTGGCCCATGACGGCGAGGACCGGAGCCGGAGCCCGAGGGCGGCGTCGCCGATCGTGCCGGTGACGCAGATCAGGTCGCCAGGTCGGGCGGTCGTGCGGCGCACCATCCGGCCGGCAGGCACCTCGCCGATGGCGGTCACCGATAGGGTCAGCGCCCCCCTCGCCTTCACGGTATCGCCGCCGAGAAGCGGGCAGGAGAAGTCCCGCGCCGCCTTGCCGAGACCAGACGCGAAGGATTCGAGCCAGTCCTCGGTCCAGTCCTCGGGGAGCGCAAGGCTGAGGAGGAACCCCTTGGGATCGGCCCCCTTGGCGGCTAGGTCGGAGACGTTCACGCCCAGGGCCTTGCGGGCGACCGAGCCCGGCGGGTCGCCCGGCAGGAAATGCACGCTCTCGACCAGCGCGTCCGTGGTGAGGACGAGATCATGCCCCGGGGTCGGCGACAGGCAGGCTGCATCGTCCATCAGGCCGAGACCGCCCTCGGCCGCCAGCGGCGCGAAGAAGCGGGCGATGAGGCTGTCCTCGCCGGGGCGTTGTGTCGACATGGTCCCAAGCTGTCCGAGTCGGGTCGGCTTGTCACCCCGGCTGGGGCGTGATCAGCGCTTCCCCGGTCCGCCCACCGTCTTGCGCTCGAGCTCTCCGGCCCGGACCTCGCGGGCGAGGGCATCGAGGACGGCGTTGACGAGGCCCGGTTCGTCCTCGTGGTAGAAGCCGTGGGTCACGTCCACGTATTCGGTGATGACCACGCGCACGGGCACGTCCTTGCGGTACATCAGCTCGTAGCAGCCGGCGCGCAGAATCGCGCGCAGCACCGCCTCGACCCGTGCGAGCGGCCAGCCGGCGGCAAGGGCTTTGTCGATCTTCACGTCGATCTCGCGCTGGTTCTTGACCACGCCCGAGAGGATGTCGCGGAAGAAGGCGTTGTCGGAAGGCTGGAACTCGATGCCCTCGACCTCGCGGCCGATCCAGAAGGCCTCGAACTCCGCGAGCGCGTCGATCACGCCCTTGCCGGACAGATCCATCTGATAGAGGGCCTGAACGGCCGCGAGTCGGGCAGCAGAGCGCTCCGCAGGCTTCGCCATGATCAGGCCTCCTCGACGTTGCGTTTGATGCGCAGAACGGCGAGCGCCGCTTCCACCGCTCCCCCGCCCTTATTCAATTCATTGACCCGCGCGCGGGTCCAGGCCTGCTCGTCATTCTCGACGGTCAGGATGCCGTTGGCCAGCGGAATGCGGCGTGCGACCGAAAGATCCATCAGGGCGCGGGCGCTTTCGCCGGCCACGATGTCGTAATGGCCCGTCTCGCCGCGGATGACGCAGCCGAGCGCCACGACCGCGTCGTAAGGCTTGCCGGCCTTCTCGGCGGCATCGAGGGCGATCGCGATGGTGGCGGGGATTTCGAGCGCGCCGTCCACGGTCAGCACGTCCATGGCCGCCTGCGCGGCCTCGGCGACGCCGCGGGCGCCGCGCAGCAGCTCATCGGCGATGTCGTCGTAGAACCGGGCCTCCACGACGAGGATACGGGCTCCGGGAACGGGGGGACGGGAAATCGGGGACTTGGCGGAATGCGAGACCATGGGAACCGTTTCGACAATGAGATGGCGCCCCTCCTCATCCTGAGGAAGCGGGCTCGATGCCGCTTCCGAGGTGGGTCGAGATGCCGTGGAAGCGCCCCGGTCATCGAGACGGTGCTCCGCACCGCTTCACGACAAGGGCTTTACGCTCTGAACATGGAGAACTTGGTGCGTCCCCTACTCCGCCCGGCGCGCATCCGCAAGCCGCGCGGCGTAGCGGGCCATGAGATCAACCTCGAGGTTGAGGCTGTCGCCGACCTGCCGCTCGCCCCAGGTCGTCACCGCAAGGGTGTGCGGGATGATCAGCACCGAGAACATGTCGTCATTGACTGAATTGACGGTCAGGGAGGTTCCGTCCAGGCAGACGGAGCCCTTCTCGGCAATGAAGGGAGACAATGCGGAGGGCGCCCTGATGATGAACCGGGCGGTCGGACCCCACGGATCGTCGCCCGCCGTGATCGCCTCGCGCGCCACGATGGTGGCAATCCCGTCCACATGACCCGTGACGATATGGCCGCCGAGCTCGTCGCCGATCTTGAGGGAGCGTTCGAGATTGACCCGGGTTCCCACCTGCCAGTCGCGGACGTTCGTCCGCTCCAGGGTCTCGGCCGCCGCATCGACCTCGAACCAGCAGCCGTTGCCCTGCGGCTCCACCGCCACGACCGTCAGGCACGGTCCGCCGCAGGCAATGGAGGCCCCGAGAGCGATCGTCGCGGGATCGTAGGTGGATTCGATGCGGATGCGGCGGAGGTTTTCCCCGTCCGAGACGGCGCTGACGCGCCCCACGTCCGTGACGATACCCGTGAACATCTAAGCTTTCTCCCAAAACATGAAGAGGTCGGGCCCGACCCCCTCGTCGCCCGTGAGGCGCAGTTCGTCCATCCGGTCCTGCAAGGCGAGCCCGAGGGCGGCCACATCGCCCTGCCCGCGGGCGGATCGGCCGGTGATCAGAACCAGTTCGTCGATGAGGTCGGCACGGGCCAGAGCGTCGGCAAGAGACGGTCCTCCTTCGCAGAAGATCCGGGTCAGCCCGCGCGCGCCGAGAAGCCGGAGCATCTCGTCGAGCGTGACCTGCCCCTGAGCGTCCGCCGAGACGCGCATGACCTCGGCGCCACGGGCCGTCAGCTCCTGCTCCGCCTCCACTGGCGCGGCCGTGGTGGCAACGATCCAAGTCGGAACCTGTCCGGCCGTGCCGATGACCCGCGAGCCGGGCGGAGTCCGCAGGTGGCTGTCCACGACGATGCGGACGGGCGAGCGTGCTTCCAGCCCCGGCAGGCGCACGTTCAGGAGCGGGTCGTCCGCCAGTACGGTCCCGACGCCGACCATGACGGCGTCCGCATGGGCTCGCATCAGGTGCACCCGCGCATTGGCGATGTCGCCGGTGATCATGAGGCGCGGCCCGTTGCGCGACCCGGCAAAGCCTTCGGTCGTGCGGGCGAGCTTCACCGTCACGGCGGGCCGGCCCTTCGTGACCCGGGTGATGTGGCCGCGATGAGCCCGGTAGGCATTTTCGGCAAGGCAGCCGGCGACCACCTCGATCCCGGCGGCGCGGAGCCTTTCGTGACCCTGGCCCGTGACCCGGACGTCCGGATCCTCGATCGCGGAGACGATGCGCCTGATGCCCGCCTCCACGATCGCGTCGGCGCAGGGCGGGGTCTTCCCATGATGAGAGCAGGGTTCGAGGGAAACGTAGAGGGTCGCGCCCCGGGCGCGTTCGCCGGCAGCCGCCAAGGCCACCCGCTCGGCATGCGGCCGTCCGCCTGGCTGCGTGATGCCCTGCGCCAGAATGATTGGATGCTCGCCGCTTTCGTCGACGACGACGGAGCCAACAGACGGGTTCGGCCAGGTGAGGCCGAGATTGCGCTCGCCGAGCGCGATGGCGAGGCGCATGAGGCGCTCGTCACGGAGCACCTGCCCGGGCGAGCGCTCGAAACCTCTAGCCGGGGCCATCACTCGGACCGGCTCTCGGTCCGTCCGGATGCGGGCGAGCCGCCCTCGTCCGTCTCCTCCTCGGCCAGCTTGTCAAGGATCGCGCCGAAGTCCTTGGCCTCGCGGAAGTTCTTGTACACGGAGGCGAAGCGCACATAGGCGACGTCGTCGAGCCCCTTCAGGCCCTCCATGACCAGCTCGCCGACCGTCTCGCTCGGCACTTCCGCATCGCCCATGCTCTCGAGCTGGCGCACGATGCCGTTGAGCATGCGCTCGACGCGCTCGGGGTCTACGGGCCGCTTGCGCAAAGCGACCTCGACCGAGCGCTCGAGCTTGTCCCGGTCGAAGGGTACGCGCCGCCCCGACCGCTTGACCACGAACAATTCGCGCAGCTGTACCCGCTCGAAGGTCGTGAACCGACCGCCGCAATCCGGGCAGATGCGGCGGCGGCGGATGGCCGAGGAATCGTCCGTGGGGCGGGAATCCTTCACCTGGGTGTCCAGGCTCCCGCAATAGGGGCAGCGCATGAGGCGATCGGACCTTTACGCGTAGATCGGGAAGCGCCGGGTCAGCTCGTGCACCCGCTGCTGCACCGAGGCCTCGACCGCGGCATTGCCCTCGTCGCCGTGCTTGGCGAGACCGTCGAGGGCCTCGACGATCAGCTCGCCGACCTTCTTGAACTCGGCGACGCCGAAGCCGCGGGAGGTCGCGGCCGGGGTGCCGAGGCGGATGCCGGAGGTCACCATCGGCTTCTCGGGATCGAAGGGCACGCCGTTCTTGTTGCAGGTGATGTGGGCGCGGCCGAGCGCAGCCTCGGCGGCCTTGCCGGTGAGCTTCTTGGGACGCAGGTCGACCAGCATCAGGTGGTTGTCCGTGCCGCCGGCCACGATGGCATAGCCGTTCGCCAGCATGGTGTCGGCCAGGACCTTGGCGTTCTCGACCACCGAGCGGGCGTAGAGCTTGAACTCCGGCCGCAGGGCCTCGCCGAAAGCGACCGCCTTCGCGGCGATCACGTGCATGAGCGGACCGCCCTGGAGGCCCGGGAAGATCGCCGAGTTGATCTTCTTCGCGAGGTCCTCTTCGTTGGTGAGGATCATGCCGCCGCGGGGGCCGCGAAGGGTCTTGTGGGTCGTGGTGGTGACCACATGGGCGTGCGGGAACGGCGACGGATGCGCGCCGCCGGCCACCAGGCCGGCGAAATGGGCGATGTCGACCATGAAGAAGGCGCCGACCTCGTCCGCGATCTCACGGAAGCGGGCGAAGTCCCAGAAGCGCGAGTACGCGGAGCCGCCGGCCACGATCACCTTGGGCTTGTGGGTGCGCGCCAGCTCCGCGACCTCGTCCATGTCGATGATCTGGTCGCTCTCGCGCACCTTGTAGCTCACCACGTTGAACCACTTGCCCGACATGTTCACGGGGGAGCCGTGGGTCAGGTGGCCGCCGCAGGCGAGGTCGAGGCCCATGAAGGTGTCGCCGGGCTTCATCAGGGCCATGAACACGGCCTGGTTGGCCTGGGAGCCGGAATTGGGCTGCACGTTGGCGAACTTGCAATCGAACAGGCGCTTGGCCCGCTCGATGGCGAGCTCCTCCGCCATGTCGACGAACTGGCAGCCGCCGTAGTAGCGGCGGCCCGGATAGCCTTCCGCGTACTTGTTGGTCATGACCGAGCCCTGCGCCTCGAGGACCGCGCGGGACACGATATTCTCGGAGGCGATCAGCTCGATCTCGTCGCGCTGGCGGCCGAGCTCCAGCTCGATGGCGCGGGCGATCTCCGGATCGCTGTCGGCGAGGCTCGCCGAGAAAAAGCTGTTGGACAGGTGGCTGCGTGCCGCTTCACTCGCGCTCATAGGTAACCCTCACCTCTTGCGAGCCGCCGATCCGGCCGTTCCGGGCTGTGACCCGGTCGAAGGCAGCTGCTCGATCTGGACTGTTCCGTGGCCTTTATCATGCGCCGACAAGGCGCGCCAACCCGCAGGATGACATGTTGGCCCTGCGCCGGAAAAGCAACAGCCCGCCTTGCGGGCGGGCTGCTCGGATTCCTGTCCTGCGGCAGGGATCAGTTCTGGAGGAACATCTCCGCGTCCGGCTCGGTCGGCGTGCGGCTCGCGACCGGGATGGCGTTGCCGAGGCCGTCCTTGTTGTAGATGTCGTCGCGGAACTGCACGAGCCCGTCCGGGGTCGCCCAGGCCGTTACGTAAACCCAGTGGATCGGAACCGGCTGGGCGAGGCGGGCGTCGATGCGCTCGCCGGACTTGAACGTGGCGTCGATCTGCTCGCGGCTCCAGCCGGGCGTGTCCTTCAGGAGCCACTCGATGTAGTCGCGCACGTTCTGCACGCGGATGCAGCCCGAGGAGACGAAGCGGAAATCGTCGCCGAAGATGCCCTTGGAGGGCGTGTCGTGCATGTACACGCCGTGCTGGTTCGGAATGTTGATGCGCACGAAGCCCATGGAGTTCAGGTCGCCGCCCGGATCCTGCCGGAAGCGGTAGCGGGTCGCCTCGTCCGAGAACCAGTTGATCTGGCTGGAGGGAACCTCCTGACCGGCCGCATTGAAGATGCGGATCTTGTTCTCGGTGAGGTAGTTCGGCTCCTTCTGCATCTTCGGGATGAGGTCTTTCTTCACCACCGAGGCGGGAGCCGTCCAGAACGGGTTGAAGTTGATCTCGACCACCTTCGAGTTCAACAGCGGCGACTGGCGGTCGATCTTGCCGACGCCGGCGGCGTGGCGGGTGTGGACGACCCCGCCCTCGACCGTCTCGACCAGAGCAGCCGGAATGTTGGCGACCACGTAGCGGTTGCCGAGGTTGCCCGAGAGCGAGCGCAGGCGCACCACGTTGATCTCGAGCTGGCGGATGCGGGTCTCGACCGGCACGTTCATGGCCGCGACGGTCGCGGCGTTCATGGTGCCCGTGGAGCTGATGCCGTGGCGCGCCTGGAAGCGGCGGACCGCGGCCTCGACGTAGGAATCATAGATCGGCGATTCGCCGGCGTTCGGGTCGAGATCGCCGCTGATGATCAGGCGCTGCCGGAGGGCGATCACGGCCGGGCTCTTGGAGCCGACGCGCATGCCGTCGACGCCGCGGACCGGCTGCCAGCCACCGCGGGCCGCGATGTTGCGGTAGAGGTCGATCACCTGCTCGGTGGCGGCGAGCGCATCGGGCGACAGCATCGGCGTGGAGGTCCGCTGGACACGGCTCCGGGATACGGCCTCGTAATTCTGCGACCACTCGGCCTGGTTCGCCGCGAATTGCTGCGCCAGCGCCGCTGCCGGCGTGAAGACAAGGGCAAGCGATCCTGTGAGGAGGGAACGGCGTGACACCATCGAAGTGCAAGCTCTCGGTTCGTGTTTCCAGTAGGCGAGAACGGAAGTACATCCGTCTCCCCTGACCGATCTCGGCTCGAAAATGCCGAGAGACGATTAATGAAGGGTATTCAAAACCGGGAACAACGCGGCCATTTTATGGCAGACTACTTTCCCACAGGATCGGAGGCCAAGATCTCGCGATCGTGAACGGAACACTGTGTCGGAAGCGCCACATCCACAAAATGCCCGGATGTCGCCTCATCCGTTTCCGAGCAAATAGCCCTGGGGGGTGCGCCCCGAATCGGCGGGCGCTTCGTAGGACGGACGCTGGACCGGCTTCGTCCTGGCACCAGAGTTCCGGCCCGCAGGAGCCGCCCTGCTCCGTGACGGTGCGGCAGGAGGCGCAACCTCGGACCCCTGGCCGGCACCCTGCGCCCGCCCGATCGCGTCGATGAACGAGCCCAGGGGCAACGACTGGGCGAGAGCCGGCCCTGCCATTAAGAGCGAGGCGGCCAGAAAACCTGAAGCAAGTGGAAGACGGGGCATGGGCATGAACCTTCGGTGATCTCGCCGGCATGCGTGCCGCCGCCGGCCTGTTCTTCCGAATTACTTTGGAAATGCCCTTACGTCGCCTCCCGGAACAGGGAGGGAAGCCCCACTTTCCCGTCGCGGCCCTTCCTACTGCTTCTGATGCGCGGCGAACCACGATAGGACGAGATAGGTCAGGATCAGCGCCACGAAAGCCGCCATGGTCACCCCGCTCGTCGGAACGATCCCAGGGAAGAAGGCCGCGAGGATGAGATGGCTCATGATCGCAAGCAGCCACATGATGCCGCCCCAGGTGCTCGCCATCCACAATCCGACCGCCGCGATGAGATCGATCAGCGCGAAGTAGATGATCGTGGCCTGATAGCCGGTGGACCGGATCTCGAACTGGCCGACTGGCGTCCAGATTCCGAGGATGACCGCCCAGGCACTCAGCCCCTTCATGATCCAGAGGATGGCGAGGATGCGCATGAACCAGGTCAGGGCAAAGGCCCACCGCATGGCGCTGGGCGCGGTCGGGCGCTCCTCGATGCGATCCGAGATGGCCTCGCGGGCGAAGTCGGTCGGTTTCTGGCCGGAGATCCTCAGCATCAGGCGATCTCCAGCTCATGGGTTCCAAGGTGGGAGAAGTACCGGTCGATGACGGCCCGGTCCACCTCGCCGAGGGAAGCCGGACGCCATTTCGGCTGCCCGTCCTTGTCGACGATGACCGCCCTCACCCCCTCGTAGAAGTCGTGCCCTTCGAAGATCCGCGACACGATCCGGAACTCCGTCTTCATGGCCTCGTCGAAAATGAGCGACGCGCCGCGGCGGACCTGCTCGAACGCGAGGCACATGCTGGTCGGCGACTTCGTGCGCATGCCGGCGGCGGTCCTGGCCGCGAACTCCGAGCCTTCGGCGGCCGCCTGGTCGAGGCGCGTGAGGATCGCCTCCACGCTTTCGGCGGAAAAGCAGGAATCGATGACATCCATGTTGGCGGCGAGAGGAGCTGGCCCGACATCGGCCGAAACCTTTGCCAGCGCCTGTTCGACAGGCTCGCTGGAGATCAGCGCCTCGCGAAGGACCGGAAGGTCCCGGCTGTCGACCGCATGGGTGGCGAGCCCGAGCATCATGGCGTCCGCCCGCTTCACCCGCTCTCCCGTCAGCGCGAGATACATGCCGCTCTGCCCCGGCAGGCGCGGAAGGGCATAGGTCGCCCCGACATCGGGAAAGAACCCGATGCCGACCTCCGGCATGGCGAAGAGGTACCGCTCCCCAGCGACCCGGTGGGAGCCATGAAGCGAGACGCCCACGCCGCCGCCCATGACGATCCCGTCGATCAGGGAGATGTATGGCTTCGGGAAATGCTTGATGAACGCGTTGAGCTGGTACTCCTCGCGCCAGAAGGCCAGCGCCTCCTCGACCCGCCCCGCCTGCCCCATCTCGGTGAGCTGGCGGATGTCGCCCCCGGCGCAGAACGCCTTCTCGCCGGCACCGTCGACGACGACCCGCGTCACCGCCGGATCCGCCGCCCAGGCCTCGAGCGCCCGGCGTATCTCCCGCACCATGGTCAGGGTCAAGGCATTGAGCGCCTTTGGCCGGTTGAGGGTGATCACCCCTGCCTCGCCCCGGCGCTCGCAGATCACTTCGCGGCTGTCGTCCATCGCCGGCTCCTTGGTTCGGATGAGGGATAAGCGGGCCGGGGTGCGGCGGTCAATGCGGCGGGTGACAGTCACCCTCGACGAGCGATCTTTATAATGTTGTTACATTTACAATACTGCGACGAATGCCGCTCGTCCGACCCGGCATCATGAAGAGGCTCCCGAAATGGTTCACCACGTCCGCCGCATCGGCACGGAGACCCGCGTCAATACTTCGGTCGATGGAGAGCAAATAGGGTTGAAATTCACGGAACTTTCGGACGGGCGACTTCTCGCGACCTGGGAAGGCAATGGCACCCAGCCCGGCCAACAGGATGATCGTGGGATCTTCCACCAGCTTTTCGACGCCGGCCTGACTCGGATCGGAGGGGAGGTTCGGACCAGCGCATCCACGACTGGCATTCAGTATATGCCGATCGTTCAGACACTTTCCGGCGGCAGATGGGCCGAGATCTGGTCGGTCGATACGGGCGCCTCCACGAACAGCAGTGGCGGAATTTACGTCCAGATGCTCGACTCCGCCGGACGGGTCGGAGGAGAGTTCCGGGTCGACGGCTCGCCTCACTCTCCGGGCTCGCTTGTAGGCACGCGCAAGCTGGCCGATGGCGGCTTCATGGTGCTTTGGGAGGGAGAGAGTACGCAGACAGGCATCGAGGACAATGCCGGTGGTATCTTCTACCATCGTTTCGATGCCAACGGGGCCCAGATGGAGAGCGCGGGACGCGTCAACACGACGACCGAAGGTCTCCAGTGGAGAGCCAGATTCGTCGACCTTCCCGGAGGCGGCTTCGGCATCATTTGGGACGGGAACGGGACCCAGCCCGGACACGTGGACAACGATGGGGCATACCTCCAGCGGTTCGATGCGAACGGAAACCGCATCGGGACCGAGACCCTGATCAACAGCCCGACGGCGGATCTGAGCGAATCCCCCTCGTCGTTCGTCACGCTGGCCGATGGCGGGTGGGTCATTTCCTACTGGGCATATAAGAATGCCAGGTACAATACTTGGCAGCAGACCTTCAATGCCGACGGCTCTAAGCGCGGCGGGCCGATCAAGCTGACGCCGGAAGGAGGGTCGGGAACAGGCGCCTCGACCATTTTCAAGGCTCTCGGAGACGGAAAATGGATGACGTTCTGGACGGAAGGTGAAAGTTATACCTCGACCGATCTCTATTATCGGGTCTTCAACGCGGATGGCAGCGCTGCAGGGGCCAAGTCCCTGGCGACCTCCTCGACGGAGGGCGAGCAGTCACCGCAGCGCGTTTACGATCTGCCGAACGGCGGCTTCATGCTGGTTTGGAGAGGGAAGGGCACCCAACCAGGCCAGGACGATTCCGACGGGTACTTCTTCCAACGCTTCGATGCCAATGGATCGAAGGTGGGCGGAGAGACGCGCATCAACACGACGACCGAGGGCGAGACAGGCACCCTGGACATGGTCGTCTTGCCCACAGGCCATATCGTTGCGGCTTGGAGCAACTTCATCCTGCGATCCGGCCAGGATAACGAGGCGGACGTGTTTCAGCAGGTCTTCGATGTCAACGGCGAGCGCGTCGGCGCCGAGACCCGCGTTGCGACCTCGACCACCGGACAGCAGTATGGCGCGAAGGTAAAAGTTCTCGGCGACGGCAGTTGGATTGTCTCGTGGTTCGGCAACGGGACCCAACCGGGGCAGGAAGACGCTTATGTGTGCGGCTCGCATAGCGGCGGCGTCTTCTTTCAGCACTTTAAGCTTTTCGAAGGCGAGGCACCTGTGTTCGATCTCGTCCTGGTCGGCACCAAGCGGGCGGACACGCTCATGGGCAGCCACGGGAACGACAAGCTCTCGGGCAAGCTCGGCAAGGACGTGCTCACGGGCGGAGCGGGCCAAGACGTTTTCGTGTTCGACACCAAGCCGAACAAGAAGACGAACCTGGACACGATCACCGACTTCTCGGTGGCCGACGACACGATCTGGCTCGACAATGCCGTGTTCAAGAAGCTCGGCAAGGGCAGCGCGTCGAAGCCCGGCTCCCTCAAGAAGGCGTTCTTCAAGGCAGCCGACAAGGCCAAGGACGGCAACGACTACCTCGTCTACAACAAGAAGACCGGCATCCTGTACTACGATGCCGACGGATCGGGCGCGGGCAAGCAGGTGGAGATCGCCAAGCTGGCGAAGAACCTCAAGCTCACCGCCGCCGACTTCTTCGTCGTCTGAACCCTCGGCGTCCCAGCTATGCCCTGAAGCCATCCGCTCAGGGCATGGCAGCCTTGGATGCGGCGTCGCGCGCTTCCTTAGAGCAATTTAAATGTGCTAACCGTTTCGGCATCCGCCGGCATGTTCAGGCCGGCTCTGGATCAGGATTCATGTCGAAGCTGTCGCCGTTTCCCCGCACCGCCTCCCAAGATGCCGTCCCGACGAGCCTGGGCCTGTCCCACCGGCCGCGACGCAACCGGAAGGCGGAGTGGTCCCGGCGGCTCGTGCGGGAGAACGTGCTCACCGCCGACGACCTGATCTGGCCCCTCTTCGTGATCGAGGGCGCGTCGGGCCGCGAGGCCGTCTCGTCCATGCCGGGCGTCGAGCGCCTGACGATCCCCGAGATCGTCCGGGAGGCCGAGCGGGCAGCCGCCCTCCGCATCCCCGCCATCGCGCTCTTCCCCTATACGGACCCGTCCTTACGCGATCCGACCGGAACCGAGGCCATGAACGCCCGCAACCTCGTGTGCCGCGCCGTGCGCGAGATGAAGAAGGCCGTGCCCGAGATCGGCATCATCACCGACGTGGCGCTCGACCCCTATACCAGCCACGGGCATGACGGGATCATGGAGGGCGACCGGATCCTCAACGACGAGACTGTGGCGGTTCTCGCGCGGCAGGCCGTGATCCAGGCCGAGGCCGGCGCCGACGTGATCGCCCCCTCGGACATGATGGACGGCCGGGTCGGCGCGATCCGCAGCGCCCTCGACGAGGCCGGCTTCCAGGACGTGCAGATCATGGCCTATGCGGCCAAGTACGCCTCGGCCTTCTATGGGCCGTTCCGCGACGCCATCGGCACCAGCGCGACCCTGGTGGGCGACAAGCGCACCTACCAGATGGACCCGGCCAACACGGACGAGGCCCTGCGCGAGGTCGCCCTCGACCTCGAGGAAGGCGCGGACATGATCATGGTCAAGCCCGGCCTGCCCTATCTCGACATCGTGCACCGGGTGAAGGACACCTTCGCGGTGCCGACCTTCGCCTATCAGGTCTCCGGCGAATACGCGATGATCCAGGCCGCCGCCGGCAACGGCTGGATCGACGGCGAGCGGGCCATGATGGAAAGCCTCCTGGCCTTCAAGCGCGCGGGAGCCGACGGCATCCTCACCTATTTCGCCCCGCGCGTGGCCGAAAAGCTGAAGGCCCAAGCCTGATCCCCGGGCCTTCATGATCCGTCTTGGCCTCTCCCGGTTCTGGCGGATCGCAGCCGGATTCATCGTCCTGTCCCTGCTGGCGGGCTGCAGCTTCATGGTCGATGCGGAGCATGCCAGGGTCTGCCGCGTCGCCATCCCGGCCCTGAACCCGGGTGCGAGGATCACGGTCCAGCGTGTCCGGCCCGGCCCCTCCGCCCGCACCATCGCAATCGACTATACGGCGGAGAACCCCGGCAGACCGGTTCAGGAGCGGGTGGTCTTCTGTCAGTTCGCCGCCGAGGGCCTGTCGCCGAACAAGGCGGAGCTCACCGCGATCGGTACCGAGCGGGGCCCGATCTCCGGTGCGAGCCTGTACTTCCTCAAGCACTACTACATCGATACGCCGGAAGGGGTGGCCGGCGATCCGGGAGGCCGGCTCGATGCAGCCGTCGTGGAGATTCCCGCAGGTGCGGCCTATTCGCTCCAGCAGCTCCTGGTCAGCCTGCCGCGCACCGCGATCTACGCCCTTCTGGCCGTCGCCTATGCGCTCGTCTTCGGCCTGAGCGGGCGCATCAACCTGGCATTCGGAGAGCTGGCCGCGGTCGGATCGGCCGCGACCGTCGCGGGCGCCTCCCTCGTGCTGGCGTCCGGGATCAGCTCACCCCTCGTCGGCCTCGCGGCCGGCCTTGCGGCCGCCCTGTTCGCGGGGGCATTCCACAGCGCGGTCGGCGGCTATTTCACCATCGGACGTATCCCCAGCAACCAGCCGAGCCTGATCGCGACCGTCGGGCTGTCACTGTTCCTGATGGAGTACCTGCGGCTGGTCCAGAGCCCGGTGACCGTGTGGCTGCCGCCGATCTGGTCGGAGCCCTGGCCGCTGGCCCGGTCGGGCGACTTCCTCGTCAGCCTCACGCCCATCACGCCGACGACCACGGGAATCGGACTTGTCGTAGCGTTAGGCCTCCTGTGGCTGATGAAATCCACAGGATTCGGCCGCGCCTGGCGCGCCTATGCGGACGATGCCCGCGCCGCCGCATTGTTCGGGGTCGACGGGCCCCGCCTTCTGACCCAGACCCTGGCGCTTGCGGGCGCCATGGCGGCTCTAGCCGGGCTTCTGATCGTGGCGCAATATGGCGGCCTAGGCTTCGCAGGCGGCTTCCAGTACGGGCTGAAGGCCCTCATTGCCGCCATCATCGGGGGGATCGGCTCGATCCCCGGCGCGCTGCTCGGCGGGTTCGCCGTGGGATTGTTCGAAACCCTCTGGTCGGCATACTTACCGATCGAAGGGCGGGACATGGCTCTCTATGCCGCCTTGATCGTCTTCCTGATCTTCCGTCCGGGCGGGCTGCTCGGCACGCAGGATCCAACACCACGACCCGTCTAAGGGCACAAATCCAGCGGAGGCAGCATGGCCGAGTACGCCATCACCATCGACGACGTCAAACGCGCGGCGGCGACCATCCAGGGCCAGGTCCTCAGGACGCCCTTGGTCCCCGCCCCTCGCCTGTCGCAGCTCACCGGCGCGACGGTCTGCGTCAAGCACGAGAACATGCAGCCGACCGGCTCGTTCAAAGAGCGTGGCGCGGTCAACAAGCTCGAGAGCCTCACGGCGGAAGAGCGCAAGCGCGGCGTGATCGCCATGTCGGCCGGCAACCACGCCCAGGCCGTCGCCTACCATGCCCGGCGCCTCGGGATTCCGGCCACGATCGTCATGCCGGTCAGCGTGCCGCTGGTGAAGGCCGAGAACACCCGGGCCTACGGCGCGCGAGTCATCCTCCACGGCGAGACGCTCTACGAGTCCGCCGACCGGGCCCACCAGATCGCCGGCGAGGAGGGGCTCGTCTTCGTGCACCCCTACGACGACCCGAACGTGATGGCAGGCCAGGGCACCATCGGGATCGAGATGTTGGAGGACGCGCCGGATCTCGACCGGATCATCGTGCCGATCGGCGGCGGCGGGCTGATCTCCGGCATCACCATCGCGGCGAAGGCGCTCAAACCGACGATCGAGATCATCGGCGTCGAGGCCGCCCTCTACCCGTCGTTCCACAACGCCATCCACCACAAGGACCGCCCCATCGGCGGAGCGACACTTGCGGAAGGCATCGCGGTGAAGACCGTCGGCCGGCTGCCGCTGCCGATCGTGCGCGATCTGGTCCCGGACATCCTCCTCGTCGACGAGCCAGTGATCGAGCGGGCCGTGAACGCCTATGCGACCCTGCAGAGGACCATGGCCGAGGGCGCCGGCGCGGCGGGCCTCGCGGCGATGTTGGCGGAGCCGGAGCGCTTCAAGGGCAAGCGAGTCGGGCTCGTTCTCTGCGGCGGCAACATCGACGCGCGCATCCTGGCTTCCGTGATGGTGCGCGAGCTGGAACGGGACGACCGCATCGCCTCCTTCCGGATCACCTCCAACGACCGACCGGGATTCCTGGGCCGCGTGGCAAGCCGCCTCGGCAGCCTCGGGGCCAACATTCTGGAGGTCTCGCACAGCCGTCTCTTCCTCGACGTGCCGGCCAAGGGCGTTTCGATCGACATCACCATCGAAACTCGCGACAGAATGCATACATTGGAGGTGTTCGAAGCCCTGGCGGCAGATGGCCTCGCACCGCAGCGCATCGATTCGCGCCGCCTGTCCGAAGCCGCCAATTGAGGAGCCTGCCATGGTGAACCGCTCGTCCCTGCCGCCGATGTCCTATCAGCCCTACCAGGTGGATGCCCGGCTGACCGAAGGCGTGATCAGCCGGCGGTTCTGGGCCTATCTGATCGACCTGTTCGTGGTGGCGATCTGGATCGTGCTGATCTGCATCGCGATCTTCATCTTCGGACTGCTCACCCTCGGGCTCGGCTGGGGGCTGTTCGTGGTCCTGCCGCTGACCGCCTTCACGTTCGTGCTCTACAACGCCGTGACCATCGGAGGCTCCAGCCAGGCGACGGTGGGCATGCGCATGATGGGCCTGCGGGTGGTCGACCCGAGCGGCAGGCAGGTCGGAATGCTGGCCGCGGGCGTCCATGCGCTGCTCTTCTACGTGGCGGTCTCCACCTTCCTGCTCTGGGCCTGCGACGTCCTGATCGGGTTCTTCCGGGACGACCATCGCTTCGTGCGCGACCTGCTGACTGACATGATGGTGATCCGTGCGTAAGGATTCTGCGGCACCCCGCCTCTTTTCCTGGACGCAAGCGGCACCAATGTTATCCTTGGGCATTGAGTCAGTGCCCAAGGTTCCTCCACAAGGCGATCCAGCTTGACGAGCCAGCCGCGAGACGCACCGCAGTTCTACCTGACCTCCCCTTCCGCCTGTCCCTATCTGCCGAACCGGGAGGAGCGGAAGGTCTTCACCCACATCGTCGGAAGGCGCGGGAAGGAGCTCAACGAGATCCTGACGCAAGGCGGGTTCCGGCGGTCCCAGACTATCGCCTACCGGCCCGCCTGCGACGCCTGCCGCGCCTGCGTGTCGGTCCGGGTGCTGGTCGACGAGTTCGAACCCTCCGGCAACATGCGCCGGGTGCTGAAGGCGAACGCGGACCTGATCGGCAACGCCATGCCGAACCGTCCGACCTCGGAGCAGTATTCCCTCTTCCGCCGCTATCTCGATGCCCGCCACACGGATGGCGGCATGGCCGACATGACGGTCCTCGACTACTCGATGATGATCGAGGACAGCCACGTGGACACCCGCGTGATCGAGTACCGCCGCCGCGGGATCGACAGCGGCATCACCGGCAAAGGCGCAGGCGACCTCGTCGCGGTGTGCCTCACGGACGAGATGAGCGACGGCCTTTCGATGGTCTACTCGTTCTACGACCCGGACCAGCAGGACCGCAGCCTCGGCACGTTCATGATCCTCGAGCACATCAGGCGCGCGAAGGCCATGGGGCTGCCCTACCTCTATCTCGGCTACTGGGTCGAAGGCTCGAAGAAGATGGGCTACAAGGCCCGCTTCACCCCGCAGGAGCGTTTGGAGGCCCCCGGCTGGGTACGGGTCGACTAGGTTCCTATGATTTTACGATGAAGTCCTCTAGGGCCATGGACCGCAGGGCGTCTTCATCCACGGCGTCGATGCCGCTTTTGCTGAAGATGATCCGCCGTCCGATCCTGGGGAAATGGCCGATGTCGAGCCCCGACCGCTCGCCGCCCATGAGATAAACCAGATCCTCGTCGTAAGGGTTGCTCAGATGGTGCGCGACGCCCGGCGCCGTGAAGCCCATGAAGTCTCCGGGTCCAACCTCGAATGCTTCGTCGCCGATTTCCGCCCTTCCTCGTCCCGACAAGATGAACAGGAACTCCTCGTCGCGCTCGTGGGAGTGATAGACGAAGCTCTCCTTCCCCGGCGGCACGCGGGCCAGCGACAGTACCACCCGCGAGAGGCCGGCCGCCGCCGAAAGCGGCCTGATATGGACGTCCGAGTTCTCGTTCCAGGGATGCCTGACGCTCACCTCCGGCGCCGCGGCGATTTCCTCCGCGGTCCAGAGGGGCTTGGGATCGGGCGCAGTCATCGCTAGTCCTCCGTGAGGCGTTCTGATTGGAAGAAGCCCATTTTTAGCGCAGATCCGCGAGTGCGCATCGGTCGTGGCCGTACAGGGAGAATTCGGCCAAACGCCATGATTGCTTCCCATTCGTGGGTGTTCATGGCGAGAAGGCCGAACATTGGCCAAGTCCCGGCGTTGATGATCTACCTCGAACGGAGATCGCCATGGCTCACTCGTTCCGATGGTTTCTTCCGACCGCAATGCTGGCGCTGGGTTCGTCCACGGCGATCGCTCACGACTGGTACCCGATCTCCTGCTGCAGCGACAAGGACTGCCATCCCCTGCGGGAGGAGAGCGGCGAGACCGTCACCGAGTCGCCCGAGGGATGGAAGCTATGGGATGGCCGCATCATTGCGCGCAGCATCGCCAAACTCTCGCCCGACCGGCGGTTCCACCTCTGCGAGACCTCCGCCAAGACGATCATCTGCTTCTTCGCGCCTCCGGGCGGATCCTGACTTCCCCTGCATCCCGGCAAAACAAAACCGGCCTCCCCTTGCGAGGAGACCGGTCGATGGTCTGTTCTGGGCCGTACGGCCCCACCTGACTTACTGCCCGAACGTGTTCGACTTCGGGAAGCCCTTCGGCGGCAGGCGGCCGGCTTCCGTGCGGTCGCCCAGCCAGTCGCGCAGGTCCTCCTTCGCGACCGTCCAGGTCCGGCCGGAGGTATCCTTCCAGGTCAGGCCTTCCTTCAGCTTGAAAACCTTGGCGTCGGAGACGCCGCCGTCCTTGTAGCGCTGGAGGCGCACGCCCTTCCCGCGGGTCATCTCGGGCACCTGCTTGATCGGGAAGATCAGGAGCTTGCGGTTCTCGCCGATGATCGCCACGTGGTCGCCCTCCGCCTCGGTGCACACAACCGCCTTCGCGGGCGCGTCGAGGTTGAGGATCTGCTTGCCCTTGCGGGTGTTGGCCACGATGTCGTCGGTCGGCACCACGAAGCCGCGCCCGTCCGAGCCGACCACGAGGAGCTTGGCGCCCGCCCGGTACGGGAAGGCGGAGATGAAGTCAGCGCCCTCCTCCAGGTCCACCATCAGGCGGATCGGATCGCCGAAGCCGCGACCGCCGGGGAGCTTCGACGCTTCGAGCGTGAAGAACCGCCCGTTCGTCGCCACCACGACGATCTTCGAGGTCGTCTCCGCGAAGAACGCGGTCTTGAGCTGGTCGTCGCCCTTGAACTGCACGGCCGAGAGATCGGCCTGATGACCCTTCATGGCGCGGATCCAGCCCTTCTCGGACACGATCACGGTGATCGGCTCGCGCTCGACCATGGCCTCCGCGAAATCGATATCGGAGGTATCCGGCGCCTCGGCGAAGGTGGTGCGGCGCTTGCCGAGCGCCGTCTCCGGCCCGAAGGTCTTGCGGACCTCGCGGATCTCCGCCGTGACAGCCTTCCACTGCGCCTTCTCGGAGCCGAGCAGGCTCTCAATGGAGGCCTTCTCGTCCTGCAGGTTTTTCTGCTCGCGCTTGAGCTCCATCTCTTCGAGCTTGCGCAAGCTGCGCAGGCGCGTGTCGAGGATGGCATTGGCCTGGATCTCGGTGAGCTTGAAGACGCGCATCAGCTCCTGGCGCGGCTCGTCCTCCTCGCGGATGATTTTGATCACCCGATCGAGATCGAGATAGACGATCAGGAGGCCACCCAGGATCTCCAACCGCTTGTCGATGGCCGCCAGCCGGAAGCTCGAACGGCGGATGAGCACCTCGCGGCGATGGTCGAGCCACTCGCGCAGGCACTCGGAAAGGCCGAGCACCTTCGGCACCTTGCCGCCCGCGAGCACGTTCACGTTCATCGGGACGCGGCTCTCCAGCTCGGTGAGCTTGAAGAGAGACTCCATCAGAATGATCGGATCGACCGTCTTGGCGCGCGGCTCCAGCACGACGCGGATGTCCTCCGCAGATTCGTCGCGCACGTCCGCCAGGAGCGGCAGCTTCTTCTCCTGGAGCAACTCGGCGATCTTCTCGATCAGGCGCGACTTCGGAACGCCGTAGGGAATCTCGGTGACGACGATGTTCCAGACGCCGCGCTTGATCTCCTCCTTGTGCCAGCGTGCACGCACACGGAAGGAGCCGCGGCCGGTGCGGTAGGTCTCGGCGATCGAGGCCGGCGTGTCGACGATGATGCCGCCGGTCGGCAGGTCCGGACCCGGAACGAAGCTCAGGAGCTGATCGGAGGTCGCCTTGGGGTGGCCGATGAGGTAGAGCGCCGCGTCGCAGAGCTCCGCCACGTTGTGCGACGGGATCGACGTCGCCATGCCGACCGCGATGCCCTGCGAGCCGTTGGCGAGCAGGTTCGGGAAGGCCGCCGGCAGGACCACCGGCTCCTCGTTGGTCTGGTCGTAGGTCTCGCGGAAATCGACCGCATCCTCGTCGATGCCGTCGAGCAGGAGTCGGGCGACCTCCGTCAGACGCGCCTCGGTGTAGCGCATGGCCGCAGCGCTATCGCCGTCGATGTTTCCGAAATTGCCCTGCCCGTCCACCAGCGGATAACGCTGCGCGAAATCCTGCGCCATGCGCACGAGAGCGTCGTAGATCGATTGGTCGCCGTGCGGGTGGTACTGACCCATCACGTCGCCGACCACGCGGGCGCATTTCTTCGGCGCCGAGCGCGGGTCGAGGCGCAGGAGGCGCATGGCGTGAAGGATGCGGCGATGGACGGGCTTCAGCCCGTCGCGGGCGTCCGGCAGCGCCCGGTGCATGATGGTCGAGAGCGCATAGGCAAGGTAGCGCTCTTCCAGCGCGTCCTTGAGATTGATCGTCTCGATGTCGCCGCTCGGCGGCGGATTGACCGGCTTACCCATGACTTCAAAACCCTAGAATCGAATCAGTTCTTATCATCAGAAATGAGAACATAACAGAAACAAACGCTATTCATCCCCAGCTGTCGCCAGTGCGACGAAACGCGCCCGCTCGGCCGGAGCCGCCTCGCCCCGCGGCTCGAAGACATTCTGATGCAGGAAGAAATCGGTCAGCGCAAATCCGTCCCGGATGTCCTCGTCGCGAGGGCGGTTGGTGCGCATCTGGCCGATCAGGAACCCCGGCAGCTTCAGAAGCCGGTCCTTGTAGGGCTCGCCCGCGGCGCCGCTCACCGCCCGCCCGCTCTTGGGCGAGACGTAGACCAGATCCTCGCGGCTGCCGGTGGCGGCGCAGGAGGACAGGTCCAGGCCGAAGCCGAACTCCGCCAGGATGGCGAGCTCGAACCGGACGAAGAGCGCCGGCGCGAGGTCGGGATCGTCCAGGTGGTCCACTAGGACCGACAGGGTCTCGTAGAGGGCCGGGTGAGGGTCTCGCTCCGGCAGGTAGCGCAGCAGGTGGGCCAGGGTTGCCAGACCGTAGAGGGCCATGGACGAGCCGATGAGATGCGCCGCCCTGAGCTGCAGGGCCTCGAGCTGGAACGTGCCTAGATGTTCGTCGAGTCGCGCCCGCCATGTGGCCTGGACGGTGTTGCCCGGCTGAAGGACGGGCTGGAGCGCCTTGGAGCGCCCGCCATGGACCAGACCGAGGTGGCGGCCGTGATCGCGCGTCATCAGTTCGAGGATGACGCTCGATTCGCCGTGTTTGCGGACGCCGACAACGATGCCCTCATCGGTCCATTGCATGGATTTCGGATGCTCGCGACAAAATGGATCTCAGGACCTCTGATGTAGGCATCCAAACGTTATTTTTCTATGTTTTTCAAAGCCATCGGCACGATTTAGGCCGGAATCCCCGCGCTCCACACCAGCATCGCGAAGGAACCAATCGTCCAGCTTCGTATTGTCGATGTTCATGTTGGCCAGGGTACGAATCGAGACCATGAAAGTAACCAATCTGCTCCTTTCAAGCGCCGCCATTCCGTTGATGCTGCTTGCGTCCCCGGGCATGGCCAAACCGCCGGTGACGGCGTCCGAGCCCCTCGTCGTCGCCCAGGCTTCCCCCGACAACCCCGAAGAGCAGCCGCCCCGTGGCCGCCAACGCGGCCAGCGCCCTGACGGCGAAGGCGGCGGCCCTCCCGGGCGCGGCGAGCGTCCGGAGC
>JAFAAP010000157.1 GCA_023426505.1 Pseudomonadota bacterium | reverse complement strand
CACCCCAAATGCCAACAGGTCTTGGCCCGTCGATCGACCTGCCGGTCTCGAGCGCGATCATGAACTTGCCGAGCCCCCCGGGCACCACGATGCCGCCGGTCTTCCCGGCCAAGCCAGGCAAGACTATGCTGACATTCTTGGCGGTTTCTCGAATAGAGAGGAAAGTGGGAACCGCGGCTAGGCGGACGCTGTCGTTAGCCTGTTACCGACTTGGCCGCTGAAACGGGCTGAATGAATTGCTTTTCTTCATGGGAGGCCCATCGTCCTGTCTCCGGCGGAACGCCGAGCACCTTGGTTGACCTCGTCAGTATCGTCCCTATATGATTACGAAGACAACCAAGATGGCTATTATGGTCCGCGAACCTGCATCGTCCGGCTTTATGCTGAACGTCCATGCCGAGCCGGACTCGGTTCAGGCGGCTTTCCTGCGCCGGGCCCTGTCCGCTCTTGAGCGGATTGCCAACAACGTCCCAGCGAAGACCCTGACCGACGCCCTCGCCGCCCCCACCGACGTTGGTTCGCTCGCCCAACTCCTGAGCCGTTCCGAGATAGTAGGCTCGGCCGTCACCAATCTTGACCCGCTCGCGCCGGCTCTGGCCCGGAATGTCGAGCATCGTCAGACGGTCTTGACGTTGGCCGGCGGTGCCCTGTCAGCCGACGAGGCCGGCCGGATCCTCGGGATCACGCGCCAGGCCGTCGACAAGCGGCGGCGCACTGGCTCTCTGCTGGCCGTCCGCGAGGGGAGCGACTGGCGTTACCCGGCCTGCCAGTTCGAGGACAGCGACGTAGTGGCTGGCATCCCAGACGTCGTGCGCGGCTTCGGCTCCTCAAGCCCATGGGTGGCGTTGGACTTCCTCCTCGCTCCTGACACGGTCCTGGCGGGCCGGACGCCGCTGGAGGCGCTGAAGGCTGGCGACCGCAACGAGGTGCTGCGTCTGGTGCGTGGATTTCAGGGCGACGGCTTCGCGTGAGCCCCGCGCCACCTTCCAGAACTCGTGGGCCGACCGGCGCCGCGGCCCCGCCGCCTGCCTGGCTCAGCCGCAGGAGCCTGCCGCTCGACATCCTGCAGGCTGGCACGGTGCTGCACCGCATCCACAGCGCGTCGTTCGGGCCGTTGTTCTTTGGCCCTGGCCTGGGCAGCCCTCCGACCTATCGCTTCGACAGCGCCAGCAGCCGGTTTGGCGTGCTGTATGTCGGCTTGAGCCGCGCCGGGGCGGTGGCGGAAACGCTCCTGCGCAACCCGCAGCGCCTGATGATCGCCACCTCGGAGATCACGGGCCGCACTTCGACGGAGCTGGCCTGCCACCGTGAGCTGCGCGTTGTGAAGCTTTATGGTTCAGGCTTGCAGGCCGTCGGCACCGATAATGCGATCTCCACCGGCCCCTATGAGCCCTGCGGCTTGTGGGCGGACGCCCTCTGGGATCATCCGGACCAGCCCGACGGAATCGCGTACCAGTCTCGGCACGACTCAAACGAGATCTGCCTCGCGCTCTTTGAGCGTCCGGGCGTGACGTTCGACATCAGGTCGACCAAGCCGCTGACCGCGATGTCGCACGAGATCGCTGCCTTTCTCGACGCACACGGCAAATCCCTCTCGCCCGCATAGCGGGCAAGGTGTTCCGGATAGATCCCGAAATGCGCTCACACCGCGTTGGCCGCTGCCCGACAACATGTTTGAGATCGAGGCCCAACGCACCAGGCCGATCAGGCGGAGGAGGGACAGCTCGCCGTTATATGGCGACCCTTTGGCTAACTCCCGAGAAGAACCTCTCTTGAGAAGAATATCCAGTTGAATATCCCGGAGGTCTCTTCGTTTCCACCCTGCACACCGCCACCGTTACGCGTCCTAAGTTCGTCTGCTCAAACGAGTCATGAGCCTCCCCGTGCCGTCTACAAATCGAGTCCTGAGACTGCGCCGGCGCGGCCTACGAGAGCAATTCGGATGCCGGCCCGTCTGACGAGCGGACGGCCCTGCCAGATCCCAGCGAGCTTGCGGAAGACCGGCGTGTCCGGCACGGCCACGGCCACAATGTCTTCGGCGGCGACTTGAAACAGAACTGCTTGGCCGAGCGCCGTCGTCAGGAGCGAATATTCCGGGCTGCCGGGCTTTCGGACGAGCGGGCCCTTCTGACACTCGGCGACTATGCGCCGGCCGTTGACCGTGGCGACCACGTCGCCTTCGCCGGGCCGCGAGTGCACCCGAATGATCTTGTCGCCGCGCCGGTATGCACCGGTCCAGGCGTTCCGGCCGATCTGCGGCTCTTTAATTTGCTCCCACCCTGTGGTGGCCATGAGGCGGCCGATGTCGAAGACGACAGTGCCGACCTTTAGGCTGGTCCTGTCGATCGCGACACTGGCCATCGTTCCGGAGTCGGGAAGGGAGAGGATGAACTCGGCCAGCCGCAGGACTACCTCGGCCTCTGGCATGCGGTCGTCAGGCAGGCCGAGCTCCGGCAGCCCTTGGCCGTTCACAAACTCGGAAGTCGCGGTGGTTGGCTTGTCCATCATCCCCCGGATATGCCAGCCTCTGCACGACTTGAAAACTATCGCGACTGTCCGAGAGACGATGCCCCGCCGGAGAATCCCACCCGTGTGCAATCTGTACTCGAGCTACACCACCCAGGAGGCCATGCGCCGTGCCTTCGAGGTCGCCCGCGACAGCGCCGGCAACGTCCCTCCCCTGCCGGCCATCTTCCCGGACCAGATGGCCCCCGTGGTACGAACCGCGAGTGGGGAGCGCGAGCTGATCCAGATGCGCTGGGGCTTACCGCCGCCACCCAAGGTCGGCTCTCAACCGATCACCAACGTGCGCAACGTCGCCTCGCCGTTCTGGCGTGCCTGGCTCAAGCCACAGTACCGCTGCCTCGTGCCGCTCACCAGCTTCAGCGAGTACAAGGACACCAAGCCGAGAAAGACGCCGGTCTGGTTTGCGCTCTCGAAAGAGCGGCCGCTGGCCGCCTTCGCCGGCATTTGGCGACCGTGGACGGGGGTACGCGGCACAAAGGCCGAGCCTGTCGAGGGTGAGCACCTGCTCTACTCGTTCCTCACATCCGAGCCAAACGGTGTCGTCGAGCCCGTCCACCCGAAGGCGATGCCGGTGATCCTTACCACGCCCGAGGAGTACGAGACTTGGCTCACTGCGCCGGCGGAAGTCGCGCTCAAACTGCAGCGGCCATTGCCTGACGATATGCTCGAGATCGTGGCCGAAGGCACTAGGAGCGATCAACCGGAGGTGGCTTGAACTGTCTGGAACCTCCAAAGCCAGTTTTCAGGACCCAGGGCTGCACCCTGGGTGTGTTGCTGGATCCTGTTCTGAAGCTGGCATTGTGTGGCTCCCCCTGGACCCCTCGGCATCCCTCAAGGGATTGTGCGCCATCTGCTCGCTTCGAAGCTGCTGGACTGTGTTCGTTGTGGCCTGTCTCTGAAGTCTGTGGTGCCGCCAGGCCTGCAACATCTCCTGCCTCCAGCCCTGGCCTGGGTTTCCGAACAGTCCACCAGATCGTTAGCGTGAACGCCTTTCCCCAGCGAGCACACGGGCCATGCCATAAAGGAAAATGATCGGAGAGAAACTCTCGTCCATTCGGTGTCATCCTCTCAGCGCGCGCCCGATACTGTCAGTCGCGAGCACTGTCGAATCTCTGTTCATACCGTAACAAAGATCGAAGTGCGGTTTTCTTGCTCCGGGCGCTTCCCTCCTACCTTCTGCCTGAGATTTCCTGAGTGATTATTGGCCCTCTCCGAAATCCAACCATCCTGAAAATAATTGAGGAGCTTTGACCTGGCCAAGGTCGAAGTGACGACCGACACGTCTGGCTGAAATTTTTATCCGGACATCTCTTTCCGTTGATCGCCCTTATCCCTCGATGGCGAACCGCCTTTGGTGGCGGGTGGCATTATGCTTCCGGTAGCCAGCAATCTGGTTTTGCATGATGGACTCTCGACTGCTGCTGACCAGCGCGTCGCCCAAAGAAGCGTATAGATATCCTCATGGAGCCCTATGAATAAGCCGATGTCTGTCTCGACCCGGCTCGGCAATTTCTTTGCCATCTCGCTTATCCTGGCACCGCTGCGCCGGTAGGCAATGCATCCTTAAATCCGACAGTCGGGGACATTATCAACCCCGACCATCCCCCTATCGCCCTGCCAGCCAGAATGATCATCCGGACTGAAGGGATGTTGCTTTTTCAACCTTTCAATAGCGACCATCATTAAGGATGCGATTGGCCGGCTGGCTTGGAGGCTTGGTGGTGTCGCGGTGACTACCGCCTACTCCAAAGAGGGTTGCCATGCTCCTAGGTTTGGCCCAATATTGGATCATAATTGATGCGGGAATGGTCCGGCTTCGCAGATACCTAGGGAGCGCTGCTTGAAGATCAAAGCCATAGAGTTCATAGCGCTGTTGGCTCAGTTACCTGAAGGCAAGGCATACGGTATGGCGAAGTCACTCGCCACGGCCCGTCAAACAACGCTTGTCCGCCTAGTCCTTGAGGATGGTACGGAAGGGTATGGCGAAGCGTGGGGAATGCCAGCAGTTAACCAAGCCTACCTATCATTCTTTGAAGGTTATCTGGCGGGGACCAACGCTCTCGATATTGAGCAAACATTCTCGCTCATCCTGGCGCGGCACTACCACTTCGGTATCCAAGGACAGTTCATGGCATGCCTCTCGGGCATAGACATGGCTGCCAAAGACGCAGTCGGGAAAGTACTTGGAGTTCCGGTTCATCGACTGATCGGCGGGAAAAGGCGAGATAGAGTCGAAGTATACGCATCAGGCGGGTATATCACACAAGATCCCGATCGAGACTTTGAGCCACAGATTGTGAGTATAGCTGAGGAAGGGCATAAAGCAGTCAAGATCAAGATCGGTCTCTCTGCCAAATCAGACGAGCGCCGGGCAGCGGCTGCACGAAAGATCCTTGGCGAGGGCGTTGACCTTATGGTCGACATCAACTCGAATTATACTTACGACGTTGCGCGAGAAAGCATAGAGCGTATTGGCGAATACGAGATCGGTTGGGTCGAAGAGCCGCTGTCGCCGCAGGACTTTAGTGGCTACGAGCAACTCCAGCGCTGGAGCCCTATTCCAATTGCTACCGGCGAAGCTCTCTACACGGCCTACGACTTCAAGCGATTGGTAGACCGGCGCGCAGTGGACGTGCTTCAGCCTGATCTATCGCTGTGCGGCGGGTTCTGGCAGGGACGTAGCGTTGCGCTAATTGCGACACTCGAACATGTCCGTCTGTCACCACATGTATGGGGAAGCGGTATTGGACTTGCTGCCGGGGTCCACTTCGTAGCAGCGCTGTCGAGCTACCCACATGCTGACAATATACCGAAGCCGCCTCTGGTTGAGTACGATGTCGGCGCCAATCCACTTCGGGAGGCCCTCCTTCGGAACCCGCTCAAGCCTGTCGATGGCAGCATAGCGGTATCCGACGAGCCCGGGCTTGGCATTGAAATCGATTGGGAAGCGGTGGATCGCTATGCCGTTCGGTAACATGAATGGCAACTCTGCTCCTGGCGGCTTTGACACGCCTCCCCCAGTGCTGCAGATCCAGAACCTTCAGACATATTTCCACACCGACACAGGGATCGTTCGGGCCGTAAATGGAGTGACTCTTAGCGTCTCCGAGGGAGAGACACTTGCGATCGTCGGAGAGTCTGGCTCAGGTAAGTCGGTTACGGGATTAACCGTGATGCGCTTGCTCGGCCGCACGCCTGGTCGAGTTGAGGGTGGATCGATCAAGTTTTGTGACCGGAGCGGCAATATCATTGACCTCCTCGGGCTATCTGAGGCCGAAATGGCGCAGGTTCGTGGGCGAGATCTCGCGATGATTTTTCAAGACCCGATGTCGAGCCTGAACCCAGTGTTCTCGATCGGGGACCAAATCGCCGAGCCAATTCGAATCCACAAAGGTGCCAGCCGGGAGCAAGCGCGCCGCGAGGCAGTTGATCTGTTACGACAGGTTGGAATCACTGATCCTGAAGCGCGGGTTGACGCCTATCCCCATCAACTTTCGGGCGGTATGCGGCAGCGTGTGATGATCGCGATTGCACTTGCGTGCGATCCCAGACTCCTCATCGCTGATGAGCCGACTACAGCACTTGACGTTACTATCCAGGCACAGATCATAACCTTGTTGAAGAAGCTCCAGACGGAGCGGAACATGGCAATGATCTTCGTGACCCACGATCTTAAGCTTGTGGAGGAGATCGCCGACCATGTCGCCGTGATGTATGCAAGTCAGATCGTGGAACAAGGGCCGGCTGCAGCGGTCCTGAAGCGCCCGCGTCATCCGTACACGCGGGCGCTGCTCGACTGCACACCTCACG
>JAFAAP010000136.1 GCA_023426505.1 Pseudomonadota bacterium | reverse complement strand
CACCGGCGGTCTCGCCTACACGGACAACAGCACGGGCTGGACGGTCGGCGGCGGCGTCGAGTGGGCGCTTCCCGTCAACTGGTTCGGATCATCGGCCGTGACGTTCGGGCTCGAAGGACTGTGGCTGAGCTTTGATGACGACGATAACTTCAACGGGGCTCTCGGCACCTTTACTCCGGTCGGCGGCGTGCCCGAGCCCGTCTTCGCGCCAGTGTTCACCAGCAACAACAACGACAACGACTTCTTCGTGGCTCGCGCGAAGCTGAACTTCAAGTTCGGAACGTACTAGGAGCCGTAGCTACGAGAGAATTGGCCCGGGGTTGCCTGGGCCATTTCTATTATTAGCGGTCGAACTTCCAGCGCCGGATCCTGCCGATGTGCTTGTCGTATACGGCGCAGCGTCTGCCACCCATGAGCGTGCCGTTCGAAGTGTGCCACCAAATGTAGTAGCACGGACGCCGTCGCACGAGGCGTGCCTGCAACTGGTATAGCTGAACCGAGAGTTCTCCGGGGCACAGATGAATGAGATCTTTCATTGAGTCCACGAACGGGACCGGCGTTTGAGCCTCCGAGATGTCGCATGGTACGCGATTAATGCTGGTCCCAAGGGACGGAAGGTTCACTCCGGGAACACCATCAAAGGCATGAGCTGCAAACTCTGGGGTTCCCAGCAAAGAGACTGCAAGACTGATAGGGCCGGCTCGTCGCATGATGACAGCCTTTCTTCACGAACCCGTCGGCTCATCAGGGGCCGGTCCCGGCGCCGCAGGAACCGCCTTTCGGATCACCGCACAACCAACAAGGATCGACGGCTAGCGACGACGGCCTCCTCCAAAGGCTCCGCTCCGGAAGCCGCCGCTGCAAACCCGCCCCGTGGCCCAAAGCTGCGCTGAGGAGAGAAGGACGGAAGACGAAGCCCGAGCTCAGGGGGTAGCGTCACCCCGTCACGGTCCTTATTTCGGGAGGCACTCGACGTTATAGGCGATGATGATTTGCGCCGGGTCTGCCGCACCGGCTCGTTTCAAGTCGTCCATGCCGCTTTTCAGCTTCGTTCCTGCCTCCCTCAGCGTGCCCTCGATTTTCGACTTTGCGTCCGTGCAGCGCTCCTCGCTCGTGAACTCCTGGAAGACCACTGTTGGGAGCAGTCTCCACTCGGCCCTGTCGTTCGTGGCCGCGGGACTGACGGAGTAGGAGAAGATATAAACCAGAACCCACATAACCGCCCCTCTGGAGCTAGATCTTCATGACGACGCGGCCATCGATCCGGTTCTCGCGCATCCGCCCGAAGATGTCGTTGATCGCCTCCAGCGGCTCCAGCGAGTAGTGGACCTTCACCTTGCCGTCGCCCGCGAACTGAAGGCATTCGGCGAGATCCAGCCGGGTGCCGACAATCGACCCGCGGATGGTTTTGCGCATCAGGACCGTCTCGAAGATGTCGAGATTGAACGAGCCGGGCGGCAGTCCGACGAGGGCCATCGTGCCTCCCTTCGCGAGCATGCCCAGTCCCTGGCTGAAGGCCTGGGGCGACACCGCCGTGACGAGGACACCCTGCGCGCCGCCGCAGAGTTTCTTCACCTCGGCGACCGGGTCGGTCGTCTTCGCGTTGATCGTGGCGTCCGCTCCCATCTCACGGGCGAGCGCCATCTTCTCGTCCGAGATGTCGACGGCGATCACGTTGCGCCCCATCGCCTTGGCGTATTGCACGGCAACGTGGCCGAGCCCGCCGATGCCGGAGATCACGACGGTGTCGCCCGGCTTGGTGTCGGTTTCCTTCAGTCCCTTGTAGACCGTGACCCCGGCGCACAGGATCGGGGCCGCCATGCCCCAATCGAGGCGGTCGGGCAAATGGCCGACATAGTTCGGGTCCGCGAGCACGTACTCGGCGAAGCCGCCGTTGACCGAATAGCCGGTGTTCTGCTGCCCGTCGCACAGGGTTTCCCAGCCGCCGAGGCAGTGCCGGCAATGGCCGCAGGCGGTGTGCAGCCAGGGCACCCCGACCCGGTCGCCCTCCCGGACCGCCGTCACCCCGGTGCCCAAGGCGACGACGCTGCCGACGCCTTCATGGCCCGGGATGAAGGGCGGGATCGGCTTCACGGGCCAGTCGCCGTCGGCCGCATGCAGGTCGGTGTGGCACACCCCCGACGCTTCGATCTTGACGAGGATCTGGCCGGGACCGACTTCCGGCACCGCAACCTCGTCGATCACCAGGGGCTTTCTGAACTCGCGGACCACGGCCGCCTTCATGGTTCTGGCCATTGCTTCCTCCCGTCTCGATCCTTCCCGTCAAACCTTGATCAGCTCCCGCATCGAGGCGACGCCGTCGATGGCCCGCTGGACATGGGCGCGGGTGTTGTAGATGTGCGGGCACATCCGCAGCCCGCCGCTGGTCGACGCCGCGATGCCGAACTTCGCGTACAGCGTATCGGCCACCGTTTTCTGGTTCTCCTTCGGCACCTCAATGACCACCACGCCGCCGCTCAGGGCCGGGCTCTCCGGCGTGACGAGGGTCGCGCCCGCGTCCTTCAATCCCGCCTTCAGCAGGCTCGCGAGCCCCGTGACCCGGGCCTGGATCCGCTCGGGGCGGATCTGGGCGTGCAGGTCGGCGGTCTCGCCGAGCGCCGCCACGGCCGCGTCGTCCCGCTGCCCCAGCGTCTCGAACTTCAGCGCGTTCTGGAGGTCCAGCTCCACCCTGATGTCGCCGGTGTAGCCGATAGTGTTGGGCCAGATGTCCGGCGCGCGGCCGTTGCGGACGTAGAGGATGCCCATCTCCTTCGGGCCCATGAACCACTTGTGGGCGCTGGCGGCGAGCGAGTCGCACCCCATGTCATGGACGTCGAGGGCCAGCACCCCCCAGCTCTGGGCGCCGTCCACATGGCAATAGATGCCGCGGCCGCGGGCCATCGCGGCGAGCTTCTTCGCCGGCAGCTTGAGCCCGCTGACGTTCGACACCTCGGTGAAGGTGAGCACCGTCGTGCGGTCTGTGCAGGCCTTGGCGAACAAGTCCACGACCTGCTCGTCGCTCTCCGGAGCCCGGGGCAGCGCAACCCGGACGATCTTCAGGCCGAAGCGCTTGGCCCGGATGTCCCAGGCCTCGTTGTTGGTGACGTGGTTCTGATCCCAGATGACGATCTCGTCGCCGGGCTTGAAGTTGAGGCCGTTGGTGATGACGCTGTTGCCTTCCGACGTGTTGCGGGTGAGCGCGATCTCGTCTGGCGCGGCGCCGATCTGCGCCGCCACCTTCGCCCGCGAGGCCTTCAGCGTGTCGTTGAACTGGGCCCGGTTGTTGAACGACACGTCATAGTCCTCGACCCGGGTCAGCGCTTCGACCTTGTCAGCGACCGACTGGAAGGACGGGCACAGGTTGGCGCAGTTCATCGGGACGGCGGTCTCCGGGAAGATGAACTGGCGCCGGACCAGCTCCCAGTAGTCTTCGCCCGTCGTTGTCTGCGCCCGGGCAATGTTCTGGAGGGCCCCGTGCTGGCCGCGAAGGCCGCCACGGCTCCGGCCTGTTGGAGAATGGACCTGCGGGTGATGGAAAGCGGCATGGCCGGCTCCTTAAGGTCGAGCCCCACCCCTGGCGATCACGGGCCTGGGCGCGAAATGGCAAGGTTTCATGGGACCGGCCCGTGCGAAGCCCCCTGAAGCCTGCCAAGGGCACGCACCTCGCGCCGGGACGGTCCTCACGGTTTCCCGCCTTTCCGACATCATGCTAATCGAGCGCCAGCCCTGTGCTTGATCGGCAAGGACAATCCCTTGACACTTTGGGCTATCGGCGTGTCCGTCCTGAGCGATTTCGCCGCCCTAGCCGCTTGTCCCTACGCGCTTCAGCAGAGTCTCGATGTCATCTGCCAGATCCATAATGGCCCGCGGGTGTCGCTGCTTGCCCATGCGCCATTGCTCGCGCTGGGCCGCTGTCGTCTTCAGCCGGAGCGGCGGCGTCGTGGATCTTGGACGCTCGACCGGACCGTGTTGCGCTGCCTGCCTCACCTCGCGGCGGACCAGACAGAATACCTGAGCAGGGGACTGATCCCGAAAAGGCTAAGGCCGTGCTGCACGGGCTGGAGCAGGTCCTCGACTACTTTTACGCCCAGCGAGAGCGTATCCTCGATACCCTCACACGACAGTAAGGACATTCCTCAACGGGATTATCGGGAATTGGCGAGGCGCTTCGTCAGAACTTCAAGGAACTCCCGACCGATACTTCCGGCCCCAGTTCTAAAGCGGGAAGCCAAGGCCGCTTCAGTGTCCATCCGAGGTGGGTCGCAGGACAAAGCCCGGTCAGCCGAACATCTGCCTTAATCTTTTATTCACATATGTTAGGTCTTGCGGACCAAAGCCTGCGTGTTCGGCCACGTCGACCTTGTGAACCGTACGATAGCACTCGGAAGTTCACGAGGGGCGACACTGATGCGGAACATTGTACCGCTGGCTGCGGATGTGATCCCACTGCGTACCTCATCAAGGCAACCACCCAGCAAGACCCTGCCTCCAGGCTACATTCATCTCGGCGTTTCCAAAGAGA
>JAFAAP010000045.1 GCA_023426505.1 Pseudomonadota bacterium | reverse complement strand
CCCCACGCGCGCCGCGCTCCCCACCGGGGGGCGGCCCCACCCCCCCCCCCACGTTCCTCTAGAAGAAAGACACGGCGGGAATGCTGACTTACATCCTGCGGCGCATCGTTCTCATCATCCCGGTCCTTATCGGCCTGTCCCTGCTCGTTTTTGCCATCGCGCGCCTCCTGCCGGGCGATCCAATCCAGCTGGCGGCCGGGCCGAACGCCTCGGCCGCCGAGATCGCCGACCTGGCCCGGGAATTTGGCCTCGATAAGCCGCTTCCGGTTCAGTACTGGAACTACGCCACCGGCCTTCTGACCGGTGACTGGGGTGAGTCGATCTTCACGCGTCGTCCTGTCCTAGAGGACCTGAAGGCCTACCTGCCCGCCACGCTGGAACTCGTCTTTGCCGCCATGTTCCTCGCGGTGGTGATCGGCATTCCGGCAGGACTCGTGGCCGCGGTCTACCGCAACCGCTGGCCCGACTACATGTCCCGTGTCATTTCTCTTGGCGCGATTTCTATGCCGCGCTTCTTCCTGGGATTGCTGCTGCAAATCGGATTTGCGATGTGGCTTGGTTGGCTCCCCCTCGGAGGCCGCTTCCCCCTGACCGAAGACCCTCCCACCCTCATCACTGGCTTCCTGACCATTGATGCGCTCATCGCCGGCGAGCTGAGAGCCTTCGGCATCGCGCTCCAATATCTCGCCCTGCCCGCCTTCGCCATGTGCCTGTCGCCGCTCGCGACCATCACGCGCATGATGCGCGCCTCGACCATCGAGATTCTGCAGCAGGATTACGTCATGACAGAGCGCGCCCTGGGGCTCTCAAGCCGCCTCATCCTGTTCAAGTACGTCCTGCGGAACGCCATGTCGGCGACACTGACCGTGATCGGGCTCTATGTGGGCTGGCTGCTCGGGGGCACCGTCCTCGTCGAGACGGTCTTCGATTGGCCCGGCCTCGGCCTCTACGCCACAAAGGCAATCGTAACGCAAGACTTCATGCCGGTGATCGGAGTCACGATGGTGATCGGCGTGATCTTCATCGTGTCGAACCTGATCGTCGACCTCCTCTATGGCGTCCTCAACCCGAAGGTCCGTTACGAATGACGACGTTAGTCGAGAAAGCACCGGCAAGCGCCACCTCGTCACGGTGGGAAAACGCCAGGCGGGGTTTCTATCGGTTCCGCAACAGCTGGCTGTCCATCACCGGCCTCCTGATCGTGCTGGGGCTGTTCGTTATTGCGGTGATCGGCCCCTCCATCGTGCCCTATCCCGAGCACGTCGCCGGAGGTGTCGCAACCTCCGCCCGATTCGAGCCGCCATCCGCTATGCACTGGTTCGGCACGAACGAACTTGGCCAGGATGTATTCTCGCTCGTCATTGCCGGTTCGCAGATCTCTCTGCTGGCGGGTCTCGCCGTCGTGGTCATGGGAGCCCTCGTGGGAACGCTTGTGGGCGCGATCGCGGGCTATTTCGGCGGCTGGACGGACGAAGTTCTCATGCGCCTCGCTGACCTCAAGCTGACGGTTCCGTCTCTGATCCTTGCTATGGCGGTCGCCGCTGCGCTGGGCCCCGGGATTGTCAACATGATCATCGCGATCGCCATCTCCTGGTGGCCAGGTTATGCGCGGCTCGTGCGCGGCGAGGTTATCGCCAAGAAGGAGGAGATGTTCGTCCAGGCGGCACGGGCGCTTGGCGCTGGAACCGGCCGGATCCTGCGTCGGCACATCCTGCCCAACATCATGACCCCGGTCATTATCAAGATGTCGCTTGACATGGGCTTCGCCATTCTGACGGTCGCCTCCCTCGGCTTCATTGGGATTGGCGTGAAGCCGCCGACTCCGGAATGGGGGTCGCTCCTCTCGATCGCGAGAACATACATGCCGGATTATTGGTGGACGGCGATCTTCCCGGGGCTGGCAATCTTCCTGGCGGTCTTCGGCTTCAATCTTCTCGGAGACGGCCTGCGGGATGTTTTCGATCCGAAGGCACGTCGTTGAGGGATCTCATGTCACTTCTGGAAATTCGCAATCTTCATCTTGGGATGCGCAGCTTTGAGGGCGAGGCGCACGTCCTGAACGGCATCAATCTCACGGTCGAGCGTGGCGAGATCTGGGGCGTCGTAGGCGAAACGGGCTGCGGCAAGTCGCTGACGGGCCTGTCGATCTCCCGCCTCGTCTCGACCCCGCCCGCCCGCTACATGGCAGGCACCATCCGCTTTGAGGGACGTGAGCTTCTCACGGCATCCGAAGCCGAGATGCAGTCGCTCCGGGGGCGGCGGATCGGTATGATCTTCCAGGACCCGACGACGAACCTCAACCCGGTTTTCCGCATTGGCGACCAGATCGTTGACGTCGCCTTGCATGCCGGAGCGCTTGATTCATCGATCCTTGGCGTGAACGCCACGGCATCGCGCAGCGAGCGCAAGACGGCTGCCCGGAGACTTGCCATCGAGATGCTCGACAAAGTCGGCATCCCGAAGGCGCGCGAGCGGATTGACGATTATCCGCATCAATTTTCCGGCGGCATGCGCCAGCGCGTTCTCATCGCCATGGCTCTGATCGGCCGTCCCGATCTCCTGATTGCGGACGAGCCCACAACGGCTTTGGACGTCTCGGTCCAGGCGCAAATCCTCCGCCTCCTCTACGATCTCGTGCAGGAGCATCGGCTCGGGGTCCTGCTCATCACGCACAATCTCGGCGTGGTGGCACAGATCTGCAGCCATGTTGCCGTGATGTATGCCGGGAACATCATCGAGTCCGGCTCGGTCGAGGAGGTCTTCAAGAAGCCCACCCACCCCTATACGGCGGGCCTCCTCGCCTCTGTTCCAACCGCGAAGATGGCACGCGGAGAATTGCAGGGGCTGCCGGGCTCGGTCCCGAACCTTCTTTCGCCGCCGCCGGGATGCAGGTTCGCCCCGCGCTGCCAGTTCGCGCAGCAGCGCTGCACGGCTACCTTCCCGCCCTCCATCGCCATTGCAGAGCACCACGAGGTGGCCTGCGTCCTGGCCGAAACGCACGCGAGCGTCGCCGCATGATCCTGCGCATCGAAAACGTGACGAAGGAATTCAAGATCTCGCATGGCCCCCTTGCGCGCGCCGATCGCTTTACGGCCCTCAAGGATGTCAGCCTGTCGGTTACCAAGGGCGAGAGCTTCGGGCTTGTTGGCGAATCCGGATCGGGCAAGACCACACTTACCCGCCTGATTCTGCAGCTCGACCGGGTGACCTCCGGGCGCATTTTGTTCGACGGGGTCGACCTCGCCAGCCTATCGGCGCGCGATCTTCGCCGTCTGAGGTCGCGCATCCAGATCGTCTTTCAGGATCCCTACGCATCACTCAACCCGCGGATGACGGTGCATGATATCATCGGCGAGCCGATGGAAATCCATCAGGACACCCTGGGGCTCAACGCGCGCCAGCGGACAGACCGCGTCGTGGAGTTGCTCGAACTCGTTGGTCTGGGCGGACAGCATCTCTTCCGCTTTCCGCATGAATTCTCGGGTGGTCAGCGCCAGCGCATCGGCATCGCCCGCGCCCTGGCCGTGCGTCCTGAATTCCTGATCCTCGATGAGCCGACCTCTGCCCTTGATGTCTCGGTCCAGGCGCAGGTTCTCAATCTCCTGCACGAGCTCCAGACCAAGCTGGGACTGACGTATTTCTTCATCAGCCACGATCTCGGGGTGATCCGGTACGTCTGTGACCGCGTTGCCCTGATCTTCCGTGGAGAAATCGTTGAGCAGGGTGAGACGGGCCGCATCTTCGAGGCCCCGGAGAGCGATTATGCCCGCTTGCTCCTTTCTGCCATGCCCGAGCCTGATCCGGATCGGTCTCCCTTCAGGAAGCCTGTGGCCATGGCCGCCGCATCACTCTGACGGTCCGGATCCGCTCTGGCCGATCGGCCTCCCCTTTTTCCCGGCGCTTTGCCGAACCTCAGTGGACCTCCTGCATGAAAGATTTTCCTGTCCTATCCCTCGACGACATCGAAGCTCTGGCCGTCGGCGCGTGGATTTTGGGCACCGGCGGCGGTGGCAGTCCCTACCTGGGTCTGCTGAACATGCGCCGCCTCTACGCCGAGGGTCATCGCGTCCAACTCATGTCTCCCGTGGCCCTGAGCGATGACGACTGGGTGGCCGTCGTATCGAACATGGGGGCTCCCCTCGTGGGACAGGAGCGACTGACCGACAGCCGCATGATCCCCCGAGCCGTGACCCTCATGGAGGAGCATCGGGGCATCAGGTTTAGAGCCGTGATGGCCCTGGAGATCGGCGGCGGCAATGGCGTTCAGCCTTTCATGGCGGCGGCACACCTCAATATCCCGGTGGTGGACGCCGACCTGATGGGCCGCGCCTACCCGGAAGCCCAAATGACATCCGCCGCGGTGGGGGATCTGCGGCCCTACCCGCTCACCATCGTCGATTGCCGCGGCGTCGAGGCGATTGTCGAGAAGGTGCCGAATTGGAAGTGGATGGAGCGGGTCAGCCGTAAGATCTGTGTTGAATACGGCTCCATCGCGGCGACCTGCAAGGCCCCGCGGACAGGCCGCGAAGTCAAGGACTGGGGAATTCCCCTCACGACCTCCAAGGCAATTGCAATTGGTCACGCCGTTCGCGAGGCGCAAGCCCGCCACCACGATCCGATCGAGGCTATTCTGTCGGTCGAACCCGGCAAGGTCCTCTTCCGCGGCAAAGTCACGGACGTTGAGCGACGCACGACAGAAGGCTTCCTCCGCGGGCGCGCGACGATCTCGGGTCTGGACGAGGATCGGGGCGCCCAGGTCGTGCTCGACTTTCAGAATGAATGGATCGTCGCCTGGCAGGATGGAGAAGCGATGGCTACGTCGCCCGATCTCATCTGCGTGCTTGACAGCGTCGCCGGCGAGGCGATCGGCACTGAGACGATTCGTTACGGACAGCGCGTCACCATCCTGGCCTTGCCTCCACCTTCTGTCTTCACCACGCCGAGAGGGCTCGAGCACGTGGGCCCGCGCGCCTTTGGTTATGATCTCCCCTACAAAACGGTTTTCGCCTGATGAGACGCATTGGAATTGACGTTGGCGGCACCAACACGGATGCCGTTCTGATCGAAGACGGACAGGTGCGGGGCGCCGTGAAGGCTCCTACGACCCTGGATGTCACGAGTGGCATTCTCGATGCGCTGGACCGCCTGACAGCGACGGGCGCTCTCAAGGGAAAGACACTCGATGCCGTGATGATCGGCACGACGCATTTCATCAACGCGGTCGTGCAGCGGCGCTGGCTCACGAAGATCGGCGCCCTGAGGATCGGCCTTCCCGCCTCGGCGACCTTGCCCCCTTTCTGCGACTGGCCGGAGGATCTCGGCGCGGTCGTGAGGGGAACTGTCGCGATGGTGGAAGGCGGCCATGAATACGACGGACGTCCCTTCATGCCGCTCGATACCGCAGCCATTCGGAGCGCGGTCCGTGAGATGCGGGCCCAGGGCATCCGGTCGGTTGCGATATCGTCGACCTTCTCGCCACTGGATCCCAGCCATGAGCGCGAGGCCGCCGCTATAGTAACTGAAGAGATTCCGGACGCGGCGATTACCTGCTCGTCCGATCTCGGCCGCATTGGCCTCCTCGAACGGGAGAATGCAGCCCTGCTGAACGCTGCCCTCGCCGACCTGGCAAGGGAGACCATCACGGCGTTTGAAAAGGCAATTGCGAGTTCCGGGATCGCGGCACCGCTCTACATCACCCAGAACGACGGAACGGTTGTCGAGGCGGCGCAGGCTATGCGCCTTCCAGTCTATTCCTTCGCTTCTGGAGCTACGAACTCGATGAGGGGCGCGGCCTATCTGTCCGGAATCCAGGACGCGATTGTAGCCGACGTCGGCGGAACGACGACAGATGTGGGCCAGATTAAGAATGGATTTCCCCGAGAAGCCAATGCGGTTGTGAAGGTAGGAGGGGTTCGGACCCTCTTCCGCATGCCGGATCTTCTTTCGATCGGTCTCGGCGGTGGCAGCCACGTCTCGCTCGAACCGCTATCGGTAGGGCCGCTTTCAGTCGGCTATCGCCTCACCAGCGACGCCGTCGCGTTCGGAGGCAACCAACTCACCACCAGCGATATCGGAATTGCCGCCGGCCTTCTCGCGATGGGCGATTGCGACAGGGTGAGCCACATCGACCAGCCGACCTGCCTGCGCATTCTTGATCACGTCCGCACCATGGTCGAGGAGAGTGTCGATCACATGAAGACAGAGGCCGGCGACAGCGTCCTCCTGGCTGTCGGAGGTGGAGCTTTCCTCATCCCCGACCGGCTTGAGGGCGTATCGCAGGTGGTGCGCGTGCCTCATGGCGACTGCGCCAACGCCGTCGGCGCAGCCATCGCGCAGGTTTCGGGCGAGGTTGATCAAGTCTTCCGTGACATGACGCGGGATGAGGCGATCGCAGCAGCCGAACGCCTGGCCGCCGAACGCGCCGAAGCAGCGGGCGCGGATAGCTCGACCATCGCTGTGATCGACACCGAGGACATTCCAATCGCCTATCTTCCGGGTAATGCCCGCCGCGTCAGGGTTCGCTGTGTCGGCGATGTGGCAGCTGGCGAGCAAACAAGCAACGCCGCGTAGGACTCGTCACTCCCCCGCAAAGCAGCTCAACACATCCGGCAGAATGCTTGGGGCGGTGCTTGTTGTTGTCGGCACGAGATGGAACTCGTGCCGGCTGTACAGGGGTTCCATAGCAGTGGCGATAAGTCGACTTCTGGTTCAGCAAGCGGTCCCCTGTGGTCACGCAAAGGGCAGTGACTTGGTTCTGCGAAAGAGAAGCTCTCAATAGGACAGGAGGCCTCGCCTCCAAGACATTAGGATGGGAGTGGCTCGATGCCAAAATTCCTATCTGCCCGCCCGTCCCTCCTCGTAAGACCCTGACAATTGGCAGGAACTCGCCCGCGGCGTTTCGGTCTGCGGACCACCAACCGGCCGCAGGTCCAAGCCTCCCAAGAAACTCCGCCGCCAAGTGGCCCGACGAGGAACCGCGCGCCTTTTCCGAGCAATCGTCCTTGCAGGCTGTTGGCGTAAGCGCTCCTCGCAACCGACGAATTCGCTTTGACTTGCCCTCTCCGCGGGCAAGCCAGGCGCAGGGATTCACACAGCGCCGGAAACGTCCCATGCTGGCGGCAGGTGATTTGCTGCTGGACCGCTCCTGATGGTCACGTCTCACAGGCCCCTGTTGCGAGCCCACCAATCTGCTCTGGCCAACCTCGTCGCTGCCTTGGCGCAGGGGGAGGCATCAGGAGTTACCGACATCCTCGCAGCCGTGACTCCGGGCGGCGGCAAGTCGCTCCTCCCGGTCATCGCCGCAGCGCGTCTGATTGAGGCAGGCCGGGTCGAGCGGATCTGCTGGGTCGTTCCCCGCGACAGCCTTCGCCTTCAGGCCGAAGAAGCCTTTGCCGATCCGGTCTGGCGCACCGCGCTTGGCCACGCTCTGTCCGTTCGCGCCGCCGACAACGTAACAGACCCGAGTCGCGGCTTGGCCGGGTACATCACCACATACCAGGCCATCGCGGCGGCACCGGACCTGCACCTGGCCGAGTTCCGCCGCCATCGCACCCTGCTTGTGGTAGACGAGGTGCATCATCTTCCCACCCTGGGCGAGTATGAGCCGACTGCGCCTCCCTCATCCGGTCAGGCTTCCGCATCGAGCGAGGATGCCTCGGCCTGGAGCCGGGCCTTGCTGCCGCTGCTCGAATCCGCGGCCCTGCGCCTGCTCCTGTCCGGGACGCTGGAACGGGCGGATGGCCGGCGGATCTTGTGGCTGCCCTACCGCACGGGTCCCACGGCCGGCACACAGGAGGTCGATCTGGAGGCCCCTGACTGGGCGATCATCGGCTATTCCCGGGCGCAGGCGGTGGCGGAGCGCGCGGTGCTTCCCGTCACCTTCGGCGCCCTCGATGGCGAAGCAAGTTGGCTGCAGGCGGGGCGCACGGCAACGGAGGATGTCCGGCTCGGTCCGCATCGCTTGTCGGGGCGGTACGCGACCGTGACCACCCGCCCGGCCCTGTTCACCGCCCTGCGCACCGGCTTTGCCCGGGAACTGCTCGAAGAGGCGTTTCGGGCCACGCGTAACCTTCGGGCCCACCGCCGGGCTGAGCGTGGTCTCCCTGCCGGTGAGCCCGCCCTGGGTCTGGGCAAGCTGCTCGTGGTGGCTCCTGACCAGCGTAGTGCCCGACAATACTGCGAGATGCTGCGGCGCTGGATGCCGCCTCAGCAGGCAGAGCGCGAGGTGCGGCTGGCGACCTCCGATGAGCGGGGCGCTCCCGAGGCGCTGGCGGCGTTCCGCCTCATGGCGGAGCCCGCGATCCTGGTCACGGTGGCGATGGCCTACGAGGGGCTCGATGCGCCGGAGGTGGCGGTGGTGGCGGCCCTCACCCATATCCGCAGCCGTCCCTGGCTTGAGCAGATGATCGCCCGGGCCACGCGAGTGGATCCTCACGCGGGCTCCTTCGAAAGCCAGAGTGCCCTTGTGTTCCACCCGGACGATCCGCTGTTTGCCCATTTCCGCCGCAGCATCGAAACCGAGCAGGGAATGTTAGCGCGTCAGCGTCCGCGCAACACTGCGGCCGGAACACCATCCTGGCTAACCGAGCATCTCGCCATGCACCGGGACGAAGGTGCGGGGCGCGGGATCACGCCCTTGGAGAGCAACGCATTGGGGTTGCGCTATGCGACCCTGAACCCTGGCCCAGCGTTCAGTGAGATCCGCCCGGAACGGCAGGCCACGCCAATGCACCTGAGCGAGCTCCCATCCACAGCGGAGCGGCGCCTGCGGGCTCGGATCGGGGAGGCCGTGGCGGCTCAGGCGGTGGAGGACGAGGCCAATCGGCGGGTGCCGCACAGTGCGGAGGGGCTGTACCACCGCTACAATGCGGTGCTGAAGCGAGTTTTGGGCAACAAGGGACGCGCCCGGATGACCGTGTCGGAATTGGAAGCGGCTCTGGCCTGGCTCGAGCGCAACCGACTCCTGGACCACCTCCACCTGCTGGAAGGTGATCCCCGCTATGCCTGGACGGCGGCGCGGCGACGCCGCGCCGTCTGGAGCCGCCTGTTCGCCCATCCTGGTTCCGGTCCCAACGACTAACATCGCGCGCGAGCCCCAAAAGCCGACGGCATGGAAACCTGTCTGCCGTAGTTCGGCATTCCAACGGCTCCTGGCCTGAGCGGCCGGACCCTGATTCAGCTGATCACGAAGAGTCTGAGCTGGCCAGCGCTGCCATCGACCTGCCATGGCATTTCCCCTTCTGAGAGGGATGCAGGGTCATCCTGCGGCGTGATGCCTCCGTGGCGGAAGGGACGCGCTTTCCTGGTCCCGTCAGACCAGGCATCTCGCACCCGAGACGGGCCACGGTCAGCGCAGCATCTGATCGCGGTCGTGAACCGACCCGCAAGGGCTTCGGATCTACCGTCACAACGGCCAAGGCTCAAGAGCGAGTTTGATGCGGCTACCGCAGGCGCCTATCCATCCCCGCCCTGAAACTACAGGGTTTACGGCATAGGTTGGCCAACAGATGACCGGAGACCCGGTCGACCACGGCTGCCTCCGCCATTGACCCGTCCTGATCCGAAGGCTATTGTTCTCTGTTCGTTCTGTAGACATGGGCCGCGTCAGTTGGGGCCACGCCCCCGACAGGAATGGATACGCTCGGGCTATGGCCGCTCACCCGGTATCGCGCACGCTGTTCTTCTTTGAGAAGCCCTCGGCCATGCGCCAGCTGCAGCGCTTTTTCAAGTCACCGAGCACGGTCTGCGTCTCGGCCGAGGGTCACCTTCTGGCGGCGGAAGAGCCCGGCAATGTGCGGGACGAGTGGAAGCCCTGGCGTTTCGACATGCTCCCGATCATGCTCGAGCGAATCCCGGTTACTTACGGCACCAACCGCTCCGGCCAGTCGCACAAGCCCAAGGTCGAGGCGATTAAGCAGGCCCTTCAGGGTGTGGAGCGGGTCATCATTGCCACAGACCCGGGCCGGGAGGGCTCGATGATCGCCTGGGAGGTACTCGAGTATCTTGGCTATCGTGGTCGGGTGGACCGTCTCAAGCTGGGAGCCCTCGACGATGTCTCGATCCGGCGGGCCTTTGCGGCGATGGCCCAAGACCCGAACTCCGGCGAGCGCGACTATGCGGCCTACCTCGAGGCCCTGTGCCGTCAGTACGAGGACTATCATCTCGGCCTCAACGGCACCCGCGCCATGTCCTTGCGGTTGCGGCCACAAGCCTTCCGCGAACCGTGGCGCTTTGGTGGGGTGCAGACCCCTACCCTTGCTATCCTTGCTGACTTGGAGAAGCGCATCCGCGATTTCGTCCCGCAGGATTACTTCAAGATTGCCCTAAGAGTCGCGACGAGCGGCGGTGCCAAGATCACACTCTGGCACGCGCCGAAGGACAAAATCCTCGACAGGCAGGTGGCCGAGACGATCCAGCAGGCGGCCGCCTGCTGGTCGGGACCGTTTGGCGTCGAGCAGAAGGATGTGCGCCGGTCGCCCCCTCGCCTGTTCTCGAAAGACACCCTGGCCCGCCGCTGCGCCAAGGGTTTCGGCTGGGATCCTCAACACACGGCCAAACTGGCGCAGGACCTCTACGATCAGGGCTACCTGACCTATCCCCGCACCGAGTCCGAGCACCTGCCCGAGAGCCAGACAGGTGATGCAGCGGCCGTGATTGCAAGCGTTGTCGGGGTCCTGACCGAACTCGCCAGCCTTGTTCCTGCGGCAGGCAAGCTCGTGTTTCGCAAGGGCAGCAAGGGCCATTACGTCAAGGATCCAGGCGAACATCACGCCATCGTGCCGCTGCGCAAGGTGCCCCAGGCGGGCAGCATCAGCGGGGAGCATCTCCGCCTCTGGGAACTGGTCGCCAAGAGCTTCCTGGCAGCCCACCTGTCGGATGGCGTCGATGCGCGCACCACCATAACCGCGCAGGTCCCGACACCGCTCGGGCTCAAGCGGTTTGCGGTCAGCGGCAGCGTGATCAAGGCCCCTGGTTGGCGCGCGGTCTATGGGACCGAGGCCGAGGAGGAGAACGAGGCTGTTCCTGGCAAGGCCAAGCCGGACGAGGAGCCGACGACGGGACGCCTGCCGTTGATCCGGGACAACGAGCAGGGCGCGGCAACCGAGGCTCGGATCGAGATGGCCGTGACCGAGCCACCGCGGCGGATCACTCGCGGCGAGTTGCCCGTCGTCATGGGCCGTCTCATTGATCAGGTGGAAGACACAGCCCTCAAAGCGGCTCTGGAAAACCCGGCGAACCCAAACGAGCCTAAGGGGCTTGGGACCGCAGCGACGCGCGATAGCATTCTGCCCAAGCTCCAGAAGAGCCAGTACATTGAACTGCTGAGGGGCAAGGACCCATCGATCCAGGTCACCGAGGTTGGACTTGTGTTCATCGCAGCGGTTCGTCGTGTCTTTCCCAGCTATGGTGATCCGGTGGGGCGGGCCATGTTCGAGGCTGACCTGGCCGAGATCGGTCGTGCAGCGACACGCGATGAGGCGGTCCGCCGGGCTGTCAGGTATCAGGAGCGAACCCGCAGCCGCGTCAGTGAGCTGATTACAATGATTGGTCAGTCAAGCGCTGTTACTCTTGATCCAACATTCCTTCCTGCACCAGCCGCGGCGGATGAAAGGCCACCGACAAAGGCGATGGTTGCCTTCGCGACATCGATCGCTGCCCGGCGGGGCTTGAAACTGCCCCGCGGACTCAAGAGCAACAGTGCAATCTGTCGGGCCTTCCTCGACCAGCATGCACCACTCCGATCGTCCGCGCCGGCACAAGCGGTGCCACACGCGGGCCCGAGGCCTCCGACTGAGGCGATGGTGCGCTACGCTCGTTCACTCGCCGAACAGCAGGGAATCGAGTGTCCTCCAGCCCTGACTGCCGAATTCGCAGTTTGCCGAGCCTTTCTGGACGAGCACTCACGGAAGACACGAAACGCTCAGTCAAAGAGTCCTCCACCGGCTGCCCCAGCTAGCAATATCGATGATAGGCGGGAGCGGATGCCTCCCAGGAGGTCGACAGAGGGAGGAACCAAGCCTCCTCGTCGCCGCACACGACCACGCGTTGCCGCTCGGGGCAGAGACGAATAGCCTGCGATGTTATGGGCTATGGGCAGAGCGTCCGACCTTGTGCGGACATGGCAAGCCGAGACGTCCTTATCGTTCACGCCTCAGCCAGGAGTTAGCCGTCCAAACCATTAGTCCGAGATTGGCTGCAATCCGTGTACTCGCCGGAGGATCCCCTCTCCCGGAAAATAACGGGCCTCCGAAGAGGCCCGCTTCATGCGTCGGCGTTGTTCCCGGATTAAAAGTCCATGCCCCCCATGCCGCCCATGCCGCCGCCGCCCGGCATCGCCGGCTCTTCCTTCTTCGGCAGCTCGGCCACCATCGCTTCGGTGGTGATCATCAGGCCGGCGATCGAGGACGCGTTCTGCAGCGCCGTGCGGGTGACCTTGGTCGGATCCAGGATGCCGAACTCGACCATGTCGCCGAACTCGCCGTTCGCCGCGTTGTAGCCGAAGTTGCCCGAACCGTCCTTGACCTTGTTGACGATCACGGAGGGCTCTTCGCCGGCGTTGGTGACGATCTCGCGCAGCGGGGCTTCCATGGCGCGCAGGGCGATCTGGATGCCGTGGTTCTGGTCCTCGTTGGCGCCCTTCAGGCCTTCGATCGCGGCCTTGGCGCGGATCAGCGCGACGCCGCCGCCCGGGACCACGCCCTCTTCCACCGCCGCACGCGTGGCGTGCAGGGCGTCTTCGACGCGGGCCTTCTTTTCCTTCATCTCGATCTCGGTCGAGGCGCCGACCTTGATCACGGCAACGCCGCCGGCCAGCTTGGCCACGCGCTCCTGCAGCTTCTCGCGGTCGTAGTCCGAAGAGGTCTCTTCGATCTGCGCCTTGATCTGCTTGATGCGCGCCTCGATCGCCGAGGTGTCGCCGGCGCCGTCGATGATGGTGGTGTTCTCCTTGGAGACCTGCACCTTCTTGGCGCGGCCCAGATCCTGGATCGTGGCCTTCTCCAGCTGCAGGCCCACTTCCTCGGAGATCACGGTGCCGCCGGTCAGCACGGCCATGTCTTCCAGCATCGCCTTGCGACGGTCGCCGAAGCCCGGGGCCTTGACGGCGCAGACCTTGACGATGCCGCGGATGGTGTTGACCACCAGGGTCGCCAGGGCCTCGCCCTCGACTTCCTCGGCCACGATCAGCAGCGGCTTGCCGGCCTTGGCCACGCCCTCGAGGACGGGCAGCAGGTCGCGCACGTTCGAGATCTTCTTGTCGTGCAGCAGGATGAAGGGATCATCCAGCTCGGCCGACATCGACTGCTGGTTGTTGATGAAGTACGGCGAGAGGTAGCCGCGGTCGAACTGCATGCCCTCGACGACGTCGAGCTCGTTCTCCAGGCCCGAGCCCTCCTCGAC
>JAFAAP010000043.1 GCA_023426505.1 Pseudomonadota bacterium | reverse complement strand
ACGGGCGATGGTTCCTGCGTTGTGCGCCAGTACCTCTTGCGTGAGGGAGATCGGCAGCAAATCCTTATGGCCGGTCTGCTTCCCGTCTCCGGCGGAGAGACGGCGTCGATGCGTCTGGTGCTTCCTTTTGGCCTCGATCCGGCGGCGCCCGTCGCCATCGGTTTGGACGGAGAGACGCTCGCCGATGTGCCGCTTCGAACCTGCCTTCCGACCGGATGCGAGGCCGTGACGACGCTGGACGCGGAAGCGCTCGGGATGCTTCGCGAAGGGCAACGCATGGAGATCGGGCTTCGGGTCGCTGGCGGCGGGAGCCTGACGCTGCCTCTCGACCTTGCCGGCTTCGCGGCCGCGTTCGACAGGGCGGCACAGGGGCGGGGCGCCGGGGAGCAGAGACAGTGAACGAGGTCGCGACACCGAAGAAGGGCCGCAAGGCCTCCGCGAACAAGGCGGCCCGGGCGGTCGAGGCGACTGCCGAGACGCGGCCGAAGGCCAAAGCTCCATCCTCGAAGGGCGCCAAATCGGCTGTCGCCCATGTGCCCGCAGCCGAAGCGAGCCCGCCCGTCGCCCAGCCGCTTCCAGCCCCGGCGACGCAGCCCGCCAAGATTGGCACACAGATCACCTGCTCGCGCGGCTTCGAAGGTTGGCTCGCCGCGAACGACGTCTCGTTGGGCTTCACCTCCTACCAGTCCGGCCGGCTCTATCTCGTTGGCCGGCGCACCGGAGGCGGACTATCCTTCCACGAACGCCAGTTCCAGCGCGCGATGGGTCTGTGGGGCTCTCCGCAGCGCCTTCTCCTCTCGTCGATCTATCAGGTTTGGCGCTTCGAGAACGTGCTTGGGCCGGACGAGGTCTACCGCGTCCAGGATGGTAAGGGGAACAACGACTACGACCGCCACTATGTACCGCGTTTCGCCACCACGACCGGCGACATCGACGTCCACGAGATCGGCGTCATGGACGACGGGCGCATCGTCTTCGTCAACACGGCCTATTCCTGTCTCGCCACGCTCTCGCCGACGCACTCCTTCCGGCCGTACTGGATCCCGCCCTTCATCTCCAAGCTCGCGCCCGAGGATCGCTGCCATCTGAACGGCATGGCGATGCGCGACGGCAAACCGGCCTTCGTCACTTCCGTCTCACGCTCCGACATCATCAACGGCTGGCGCGAGCGGCGGGGCGAGGGCGGCACGATCACCGAGATCGCGAGCGGCGAGGCCGTAACGACGCAGCTCTCCATGCCTCACTCGCCGCGCTGGGTGGACGGGCAGCTCTACGTCCTGAACTCGGGCCGCGGTGAGATCGGACGGGTCGACCTCAAGACCGGCCGGTTCGAGCCCATCGCCTTCTGCCCGGGCTTCCTGCGCGGCTTCCAGATCCATAACGGCCACGCCATCGTCGGCCTGTCAAAGCCGCGCGACGGCACCTTCAAGGGTCTGGCGCTGGACGAGATGCTGAAGAAGAAGGACGCCGAGCCCTGGTGCGGCGTCCAGATCGTCAACCTCGCGACCGGCGACATCGTGCAGTGGCTGCGGATGGAAGGGGAGGTCGCCGAACTCTTCGACGTTTGCGTGCTTCCAGGCGTGCGCCAGCCGATGTCCACCGGTATCGTTTCCGACGACATTCACCGCATGATCACGATCGACCGCGAGGGCGCGCCGACCCCAAGGGTTTGATCCCCTTTTTCTACGTTTCCTCTATTGCAATACTTCGCCCGAGAACGATTGCGCGTCTGATCGACCTGCGTCACGCGTGCGGCCATCGAAGCTCTCGACGAAGCCGTTCCGCATCGGCTTGCCGGGCGCGGTATGCCATTCCACCTTGTGATCCTCCGGCCGGGTGAGGATCGCGTTCGAGGTGAACTCCGTGCCGTGATCGGAAATGATCATGCCGGGCTTGCTTCTGATGGTGATCAGCGCCGTCAGTTCGCGGCGACACGACGGCCTGAGATCGACATATTGGGGATCGCTGCCAGGCACTCGCGCGAGACGTCATCAACGATGTTCAGAACGCTTCAAGCGCCGCCCGCAGGCGAACTAGTCGTGCACGAAGTCCCTAACGACCAGCGGGCGTTCGGCCCGGCCTCGACGAGGATCGGCGCCCGGGGTCCCACGGCACGCCGCCGGGCACGGCGCTTGCACACGGTCAGTCCTTCCTCGCGGTAGAAGCGATAGATGCGATCGAGCCAGAAGGCTCGCCGTCGCGCCGGAGCAGGACGAACAGGCGACGATAGCCGTTGCGGTGCGGGATGACAGGACATTCCGGGTCATGGGATGGCACCGGATCCCCGAAGGTTGACCACAGTGCCCTGGTGACAGGAATCAGCAGGCCTGTCACCGCTCCGTCACCGCAAGCCAGACAGGTCCGGCAATACCAAGCACGGCATCCAGCTAAGTATCTGCGATTGCCGTGATTTTTATGGTCGGAGCGAGAGGATTCGAACCTCCGACCCCCTGAACCCCATTTATCCGCAAACTCAATGATTTGAGATGCTTGTCAGTCGCACCCGTGCGACCGTCGCGCGGTGATCGCACGGATTGCGACCCCATCATTCAGGGG
>JAFAAP010000265.1 GCA_023426505.1 Pseudomonadota bacterium | reverse complement strand
AGCGCCGCAAGCGCTATCTGTATGTGGCCATTGACCGCTGCTCCCGCTGGGTGCATCTCGCCGTCAAGGACGATGAGCTGACCACCAGCGCGGTTGCCTTCCTGAAAGAGGCGGTCCGCGCCTTCCCCTTCAAGGTCACGCACGTCCTGACGGACAGAGGGTCCTGCTTCACGGCGGATGGCTTTGAGGAGGCCTGCCGTCAGCTGAAGGTGCAGCACCGCAGAACCAAGCCCTACACGCCGCAAACCAACGGTCTCGTGGAGCGCTTCAACGGGCGGGTGCAGCGCGAGGTGCTGGGGATTACGATCTATAGCCACCGGGATCTGGAGACGCTGCTCAAGGGCTTCAATCAGGCCTATAACCGAAGACGTCAACGCGTGCTCAAGGGCGCCTCACCCGAGCAGGTTGTGCACCGGCGCCTGGCTGCCGAGCCCAAGCTGGCCAACCGGCGCTACAAGCCCCCCGATTCAGACGCGTTGCCGCCAGCCCTCCAGGTCGTCGCTCACGCCAAGGAGGTCTCGCATCCAGACAGCTAGAGGCTAGGGTTCGTTGCGACTGCCGGCGTCCGATCGTCTTCGGATGGAGCATACATTTTGATGCATCCGGTCGTTGACGTGGCTGGAAAGGTATCCTACTTGTCAGGGCACAACCAAGGGGTTTGTCAATGAAGGTTCTCTGCATACGCCGAGTCTGAGCTCGACCCGTCCAATATCCGGACGGATCTGTATGCATGGGAGAACCAATCGCCATGACGACTTTCGCGTCTCAGTATCCTGAAGCGTCTGCATTCCAGAAACTTCTTCTCACTGCTTTGAAACGTCTGACTGCATCCTCGAGCATGCAGAAGGTTATTTATCGTCTCGCGTCGCACTCGACCCACGCGCCCTCGGTCCTCCTGCACTGCACCCGAATAGCTGCCCGATCTCAACCAACAGCCGCCCTGACAGGGCCGGCTCTCGGGCCAAACAAGGAGGTGCACCATGACCGAGACGAAACCAAACGACCGCCACCCATTTGAGGCGCTGAGCCGGCACTTCACTCCGCACGACGTGCTGAAGTGTGACCTGCCGGAGCGTCCCTCTCGCTCTCAGATTAGGCTTCTGAGAAACCTGTGCCAGGCTCTTGAGGAGAAAGACTGGGACAAAGCAGGTAAGCTGCGCGAGTCCACTCTTGCTTCCTTTGGAGAGGCCCGCCGTCCATATCTCACCTATGCATGCGCGATTGCTCAGATGCCGGGCTTCGCGCAAGAGGTTGCCCAGGGCTACGCGGCCATCGGGTTGCAACTGAGCGGGTACCTCAACAAAGCCTCCTTGAAGAATGATCCGGACGAGAACTTCCTGTGGCGGCTCTCCACGGCCGACCGTCTGCGGAAGGTTTACAGCCTCGCCATCGCTTGGATGCTGATCGCAGCTAACGAGAAGAAACCGGAGCCGACCTTCGCCGAAACCGCCGAGTGGCTTGATGAGGTTGCCGCAGAAATCGACGCGACACTGTGGACCCATACCTACTGCCTTGGCGTCGAGGAGGCCTACCAAAATGCCCTCAGAACCGTGAGGCGGGAGGCAGCTGCGGAGAAGGTTCGACAGACCAAATTGGAGAAAGCCCAAACGGAGCATTCCATGGACTCCCCGTTTGCCACCATGTGCCCCCCCCAAGTCGATGAGAGGCCGAGCAAAGAGGTGGGTACCTTTAAGGTCCAGGAACCCGGAACGGGCGCAGAGCCCCCAACCGGGTCGAAGGGCGTGTTGGTGCTCGCAGCGGTCGGCTCACCAACGACAAGTGTGGGCAAGGAGACAAAGCGAAGCGTCAGCACCATCATTGGCAAGCATGTGCCGGAGCGAGAGGTGTCTGGGGAGCGGCTGACGGAATTGCGCCAGCAGCTCGCACAGGAGTTCCCGTACGCGGTCGAGGTCATTGATCGGCTCCTGTCCGACTTGGTGCCGGATCAACCCGTCTGGATTCAGCCCACAGCCCTGGTCGGTGAACCGGGAGGTGGCAAGAGCCGGCTCGTGCGTCGTCTTCTCGAGGAGCTGAACGTGCCTTGGACGCGCCTTGATGCAGGCTCAACAGCCGACCACGCTCTCACCGGCACCCCGCGGCGATGGCACACGGGTCACCCTTCCATGCCGCTGGCTCTGATCGAGGCCAATAACCTTGCCAATCCTGCCATGATCGTTGACGAGATCGAGAAGGCGGGGCGCGCCGCCTCCGGCTCGATCCATGACGCGCTCCTGTCGCTCTTGGAGCGCTCTACGGCCGTCGCTTGGCACGATCCTTACGTGGATACCCACATCGACGTTTCACATATCTCCTGGCTGTTCACCTGCAATGGGCTTGAAGGACTTCCGGGGCCATTGAGGAGCCGGCTACGGGTCCTCACTGTGCCTCGTCCGACGCGAGAGCACATTCCTGTTCTCGCCACGCAGACTATGCGGGATCTTCTCAAGGAGAAGGGCGTCGACCCGCGATGGGAACCGCCCTTCGACCAAGTGGAGATCAACGTCCTGGCCGACGCGTGCAGTGCGGAGTTCAGCATGCGCGATCTGCAGCGCTTCGTCGGTGCTCTTCTGGAGGCCCGCAAGACCACCAGCACCCGCAACTGAGGAGCAGGCGATGAACGATAAAGTCGAGATTCTGAAGGACTGGGATGAGGCACTCTGTGACCGCTTTGGCTGGATGGGGGGCGGCTGGCTCCATCTCGAATGCCGCCCCGGATGGGGGTATCTCCTCAAGGATGTCCTCACGCGCATCGACCTCGCGCTTGCCGAGGATGAACGCCAAACGTTTCGGATCTCGCAGATCAAGGAAAAGTTCGGCACCCTGTCGATCTACCACAACGGCGGTCAACACATCTCGATGCTGACTGCGGCGGCCCAACACGCCTCAAGCCAGATTTGCGACATCTGCGGTCGGCTGGGGCGTCCAAGAGGAGGCCACTATCTCGCAACGCGCTGCGGCGAACATGAGGGGGCTCGATAATGCGGCTCTGGATTCTTTCTGATCTTCACCATGAGAGACAGCCTGAGATCGCGCTGTCCGTTCCAGAGGCCGACGTATGCGTTCTCGCGGGCGATATCGACTGGCCGCTCGCGGCAAGCGTCGACTGGGCTGCCCGGAACATTGCACCTCACACGCCGGTGGTGTTGGTGCCGCGCAATCACGAGTACTACGGTGACTCTTTGATCGCAGCAGGACGGCAGGGCATGGAAGCGGCTGACCGGCACCCGAACGTTCGCCTGCTCATCCTGGGTGATTTCGTCATCGGCAGCGTGCGCTTCGTCGGAAGAACGCTCTGGACGAACTATGGGCTCAATACGCAGGAGGATGACCAGCGGGAGCGCGATCTGTCGATTGCTTATGCGATGGAGACCGCAGCCGGTCTGCTGCGAGATCACACAGCGATTGCCCTGAGCGACTTCGATGACCCCACAGGTCGGCTCCAACCCTCAAATGCCCGGCAGATGTAAGACGACCCGAAGGTGTATTGAAGGTGCTCTCATGGAGCCTCATAACGGGCCTACAGTGGTGGTAATGCACTACGCTCCTCACCACGGCTCGATTTCCCGACAACTCTTCGTGTCGCCGCTGAACCCGGCTTTTGCATCGGACCTTTCCGGGATGATCTTGGGGTACCAGCCGCGCCTTTGGATTCACGGCCACATGCACAACCCGGCTCGATATATGGTTGGTGAGACGGAGATCGTCTGTAATCCCCGCGGCTATGGAGGAGAAGATCCGACTAATCCTGCGTTGGTCCTGAAGGTGTGACATTGAGGGTGCTCGTGAAGGTGACTTTAGCGCCCTCGCTGACCATCCTAGACGAACGCGGCTGGTGCATAAATTACGGCCGGTTTTTACTATGCCCATCGTCCAGAACTTCGGCCAAGCCAGCTAACTACCAAGAGTTCCACATCGGTGGAATAACACGTTCACCTTCTTGCTGAAGTGTGTTTTTGGGTGCATCGTCACGCTGCGAATAGCTTCTAGGAATAGCGCAAATGGCCACTCCACCTCGATTGCCGCGCGGCCTATATAGGACGCCAGACCCTACCCAAATGTACGATTATGACGGAACAGCTTGCGTAGAATGCTTCGACGACATCATATTTTTGAATTATCGTCAGTATTTTGATGCTTCTTACGAGCCGTATTTTACAGAACTGCCTGGAAAGGCAGAATATGAAAGATCAATGAAAGAAAACAGTGAAGCTGATCTTCTAGATCGTCGGGAGTATGAGGCGATGATTGAGAAGGCTATTGCGAGGGTAAAGTCCGCCAAGGAGCAGCTCGAGGGAAGGCCAAGTTTCCTCAACGATTTGATGAAAGCAAATTATGACGACTATCTTAGCGCCGTTGGAGTTCACGTCTATGAGACTCGGCTCCAGCTGCGAATATCTGAACTGGATAGGCTCCTCCGTTTCATAAAGCCATACTGGCCGTATAAGGAGTACCCCATTCTAGAAGCAGGACAGACTGAATATGTCATCCCCGAATGCGAAGCCTCCAATCTTGAAATCGCGAGCCTATACATCCCTGACGGGGTCACCCTGAAACCGTCGCCGGGAGTAAAGGCGATCGAGTGGTCGGTTCGCAACATAAGGTTCGGCAGGGATGCTACGATCGATCTGTCAGCGCCAAATTGGGAGCCCCCCGCCCCGCGGTCGATTTCTAGGAAACTGCCTTTAGCGGTTGGAGAAAATGGTAAGGAAGGTGAAGCAGGGCCTTCTGGTATGAAAGGGGCTGACGGCGTGTCGCTGAAGCTCAAGGGTATCGCGCAGATCGAAGGAACGGGAACGCTGTGGATACGAACGGACGGTGGACCTGGCGGCGCTGGAGGACAGGGGGGAGCGGGACAAGATGCGATACCAGAGCGCAGATTTTTCTCAAGGCGAGGAATCGGTGGGGACGGTGGTGTGGGCGGACCGGGCGGTAACGGCGGCTCTACCAGTGTAGTCGACCTTTCGTTTAGGACCGGGCAGAACCCGTTCAATCTGTATGCGAGGAAAGCACAGGATACTGTTCCTTCTCTAAGACCGGCTGATGAAATTAAGGGCTCCATTATTATTCAGGGCGCTGGGGGACTTGGCGGCAAAGGAGGTGTCGGTGGTCCACCTGGCTCCGGACATCCTTCTGGTAGCCCGGGCCAAACTGGTGCGACGGGACTACAAGGAATTGCTGGCTCTTTGACTTGTCACCAGTACTTGGGCGACATCTAAAGGTGATGAATGGCATCAGCCTAGGCGACTACCTCCTGGCAGATTCGTTGAGGCAGATCACCTGCGCACCAAAAGTGTACTGGCGAGGCGACGCAGGTCTCCGATTTTGACTATCTGGAGTCGGGCGCTCCGCTTACTGATGCAGGCATACGACTGGTCGGTCGATGTTGATAGCACTGACTACAGATCCAAAAGTAGCTGGTTATCAGGCACGCGGACGATCTGGTCTATGCACTTGATGAGCGGTCGCTGGACATGGGCAAACCGAAAGGGGCCTGCCGATGACTCTCGATCGCTTGATGCGAAGCAAACAGCATGCGTAGCAGCCGGCGATTTCCTGAATCGCGAAATAAGTGATTGCCCGAATTGACCAGACGTGGCGGCAGTGCGACGAATACCGGCGTAAGGACCTGGCCGTGCAGCGGGCCAAGGTGCGGGCTCTGCTTCTTGCCGAGCACATGCTGGCGGCGCGACCGCGGGCCAGCATGCTCGACTGCGAGGACACCTCGCTCCTCGCTCCTCGCCACGATCGTGCTCAACACGGTTTTGCCCGTGGTACCCGACGAAGGTAGCTGGGGATTTGTGGCATCGTGAAAAGCTCGATATTCGGGATTGACCGGCAGACCCGAAAGAGCGCGAGGCGGCACAACGAGCGGACAGGCCCCGCTCGGCTATTGCGCTTCCGAAACAAACTGCACCAACTGCTTGAGCACCGTGCGGACTTCGCGGGCCTCCTTCGGCTCGAGGAGTTCGCCATATATTTCTGAGTAGGTGAGTCTAAGCTCCTTCAGATCTTCGTACTGCCGGTTCTTTGCCGTCAGGCTACTCAAGGAGTTCGTCCCAATGTGGCGGTCTCTACTGACGGTAACGCAGGGTAGTTGCCTGTAGATTTCCTCCAACTCATCCTTGGTCTTTACGAAGGCATCAGCATCGCCATCCAACGGCATCATTTTGGCGCCGGGTTTCAAGTACAGGTCGGCCATATCCTTCTGATCAATAATATGCTGGTGTTGGAATCCTTTTCTTCGCCGATCAAATACATCGGCACCGCGTGTATAGTAGTTTTTAAGTACCTCGTAGATTGGATCGACTTCTACGGCGCCCGCCGGCTTGCCATAAACCTGCGGGTGCATTTCCTTGAACAGCGCCGATAGTTGGTTCAGATCATCGTATGTGCCATAGAGCAGTCCGCTTTCGCCGTGCCATATCGTGTAGGTCTTACCCTTGTACACGAAGGAACGCTCCACGGCACTCTTTGCCAGCGCATGCCGGAAAATTGCGTGCGTGGCCTCGCGCCACTCCTTCGCGGTAAGCCGTAGGGCCGGCTTGCTGAATCTCTGTATTGCGTTCGGGATCTGGTTGGGGGTGTTCTTGACCACCATTTCCGCAGATGCGCCGCCCTGCATCGAACCGGTCCAAGCGTCCGAGGTTTCCTTGTAGCCTAGCGCCTCGGATCGCTTCTCAAGACCTTCGTCGAGAACTGACAGGGTCTTTTCACGAAGCCATGCAACCGCGGCCCGGATGCGCCGCTCCGCATGTGGCAGCGGCACCATCTTCCGCAATTCCTGGGCAAAGCTCCTCGCCCCTGCAGAGGCGTTAGCAGCGATGAACTTCAGCACCGTCTCAAGCCTTTCGACGAGCATACGGTATGCCGCTACCGCCTTATCAGAGAGTTCTTTCACCGAAGTCCTGAGCACGGCCCTCGGGTTGCCGATGCCAAGGGCGCGCATTGCATCAAGCATTTGTTCCGCCGTCGTACGCACAGCGTCTCCCAGCTTGCTGCCCGATTTGAGGTAGTCGCGCAGGAATATCCGATAGGCGCCGCGCAAGGCTGATCCAACCGTCGGAATAGCACCGATGACGCAGGTCGTGAGCGTCACCCAGTTCATGAACTCGCTGATCTCCCCCGGCTCCCGCATCCGGATGAGAACAGCCACAATGTCACGAGCGTCGCCAATCTGGTCCGCGTACGGAAACACCGTGACGACGGTATCGAAAATGATCTGCCCGATTGTCGCGTTCTCGTTGAACTCGCCGAGTAGGGCCGGTCCTATCCATGGCAACAAGTTGTCGGCCCTGGCCACGAGTTCGGCCCCAATAGTCCGCTTCTCGGGTTCCTTGCCCAGCCCACGGAATTGCGCCTGTGATTTGCCGTAGGTAGTCTTCAGGAACATGTCGAGATCAAAGCTTGCCACCGCCAGCGGGTTCGGGCGACCTAATGGGCTCCAGTTGCGCGGATCCTCGCCGGCTGTCACCTGCTCAACCTTGAACGGCAGGCCATCGTATCGCGCGATACCCTGTTGGTCCGTCTTGACGACTGTCTGCTGTCCGTCGCTGGAGGAGAAACGCACAGGAACATAGGGTACCGGCTTGCCGTCGATTCCTTTTATCCTCAGCTGTCCGTCCCGCAGCGGCCGCTCGTTCTTGATTTCAACTGTAGCCGCCGTGGTAGGCGAGGGTGCCGCCGGCGCAGTCTGGGCGGCCCTGAGCTTCATCGTACAGTTACACGGGAGTACCCCGCGCGTCGGCGAGAACAAGTAGCCGCCGCATTCTCCAGCATCGCCTTCGAGCAGAACCGCTGCACGTATCGAGCGGGTGATGGGATTGCCTCCGGCTTCGACCGATCCCCACCCAAGGCCGACCGCATCGGAACCGTCACTGCAGCCGAACACAAAGAACGGCAGAGGCGAGAGAACTGCCTTGGAGCCGGAAACTGTGAGCTTGCCAAAAGTCTCGTTGAAAACCGCGGAACCATGATTCTTCCCAGGTGAACCCTGCGCCGGTTCGAGGCTGTGTTCATAGCCCTCGACGATGGGCGCTTTTGCGGCGCTTTTCATCCCCATAGCCGTCTCCCGGTATAGAGGCGGGCTCGAGCGCCCGGCTTAAATTTCCAACGGTCTTCTTACCCCGAAAGTGACACTTGTTGCTTATTGATAAGCATGTTTTAGTCGCTGCAAGAAAACAATACTTCTGGCGGATAGGTCTTGGGCGAATTTACATACTACACCGTCAGCACGGCGCGTAGTTTCGCCGCGATGGTCCCTGGTCGGGGTTTCTTCGACTGGATCGGCGATCGCCTTTTGCCTCAGCCGCCGCACCTCGTCTGGCCTCGTAGTACCGTCCCCACGGCGGCTGTGTCTGTGCGGCTGGACGAGCAGCCGGGTCAAATTGTCTGCAATGAGCCCGGCGCGTTCCGTAAGGATGCCGTGCTTTGGATCAGCAACGCTGCCTTCGAGGCCGTCGGGTACGACCACGAGTGGATCGAGGTTCGCGTGCCGGTTGGAAGGATCGAACAGTCCGGATATTGGCGACGTCTCACGGCAGCCGACATCCGCGCTGGCACCACGGTACTCTCTTCCGATCTAGCGCCGGAACTCGCCCTCGGCACACTTTACCGTCGAACCCTCGAGTTGAGGCCGGCTGCCAAAATTGTCACGCTGACACTTCTTGTCCAGGAACCTCGAGCCGAGGAAGTCAACGCCTGTCTGAACCCTCTCATTCTGGGCTTCGGCACCGGCACCGATACCGAGCTGCCGGCGGACTTCGAAGTCTTCCGGGACGGTCCGCACTTGCTCGACTTGCAACCAGCCTTTTCCGCCGATGACTTGCCGCGGGCGCGGCTGCATGCCGAACTCCATCGCCGCAAGAGCGTGACTGGGGCAATTGGGACCCAGGCACCGGCAGTGCAGCAACTGCTATTTGGGCAGGATCCGGAGGTCGGGGTTTTGCCGTTCCTCATGCTGGACGCTCTGCGCGGCACTTTCCTGCTCGAAGGGCTTTCGAGCGGTACGGCGAAGTGGAGTTGGTCACCTCCCGAGCGAAAGCTCGCCCGCGACAATCGCTGGCTCGCTGATTACTGCCTGAGCCGACTTCACCTGACACTGATGACTGAAGTCACCCCGGGTGAGGCTCTCGCTTGCAACGATTCAGAAAGACGGGCGCGGCGGGACAGGGATCACCGGCCCTGGTTGACTACCGACGACGTGGGAGCCTCCCTTGAGGCGGCGCAATTGCCCGGTGCGGTAGTCGAAATAGCCCGCCGCGAGCCTGAGCTGATCCGCCAGTCCCTGATGCGCTGCCTGAGGGACGGGCAATTGTACACCTCCGCATTCAGCGAGGACCTCGGGAGCATACTCCTTCCCCGCTCGACGATCCGCGCGCGCTTCCCCAATCCACCTCCCGCGTGGATTGGGGAACCAGCTATCGCGTTGTGGAGCAGGACGCGAGCCCGCTATCAGCTTGACCTCAGGGAGACGCCGCTGGCGGCTGCCGAATGGTGGTTGAAATTCCTCGACAATCCGACGCCGCCCCATAGTGAAGCGACGGTCCGGTGGTCGGTCGGAAACGGCTGGCACTGGCCCTTCTATGCGTCGCTGTTCAGACGCCAGCCCACTTACCGAGCAGAATGGCTCAAGCCATTCGACCCTGCCGGACTCGGCCGGCCTCAATCGCCACTGGGCCGGATGGTCTTGGGCGCAGACACGGCTGCGGCCAACCAGGACTTCTTTCACGGCCCAGATCGGTTCCAGTTGCTTGCACCGGGGGAGGAGTGATGGGAGGTGACGTCTTCACCGCGCCAAGTCCCCTACCGTTCCTAATCACAGTTGCGGATGCTGCGCGCGCTCAGTTGAACGTACCATTGACCTGGGCGCACATCCTGCAAATCTGCCTGTCGCGCGCTCTCGACCTCTCCGCCTACAAGGCAGAACCTAAGCTGGCGGCGCTGCGCAAGGCGCTCAATCTACGTATCCTCGCCCGCATTACCCCATCCCAGGGCGAGCCGGCGCTTTCCAATGAGCGGCTGGCGACGGCGGCTCGCCTGATCGTCGATTTTGAGAACGGTCACGCCAGGAGTCGCCTCCCGCATGAGCGTGTGTTGCGGTGGCGCTCCAGCGCCCCGCTGGAAGTGACCGACTGGACCGTTGAAATCTGGCAGATGATCTTGCAGGAGTTCGGCCTCAACGGCGATCACTTCATCAACGCCGGCTCGTGGACGGGCACGCCCGCAAAGCAAGGCCAGCAACTGGACGAGAGGCCCTGGCGGGATCAGCTCGATGACCTAGTCGGGCTGGAACCCGTCAAGCGTCAACTGAGCGAGCTCAGCGCTTTCCTGACCGTGCAGCGCCACCGCACCATGCGTCCTGATCCTAGGGGCGTGGAGGTGGAGATGTCGCTCCACCAGGTCTTCCTGGGCAGCCCCGGTACCGGAAAGACCAGCGTCGCTCGTATCCTCGCCGGCATCTATAAGGAATTCGGCTTTCTCGAGAAGGGGCACCTGGTGGAAGTGTCGCGCGCCGATCTAGTCGGCAGCGTCATCGGGGCAACCGAGGAGAAGACCTCGACGGCCATCCGCAACGCTCTTGGCGGCGTGCTGTTCATCGACGAGGCTTACAGCCTGACCAATGCCGGGAGCCAGGACTTTGGTCCGCGCGCCGTCGATGTGTTGATCAAGATGATGGAAGACAACCGTAACGAGCTGGTCGTCATCGTCGCCGGCTACCCCGAGCAGATGCGTAGCTTCCTGACGTCGAATCCCGGCCTTTCCGGCCGCTTCAACGAGGAACTGGAATTTGCCGACTACACGCCCGCCGAGCTGTCGGCGATCTTCGCGCGGTTTGCATGCAAGCACGGCTATGACATCTCGGGCACGGGCGTTGGCCAGGCCGTCTCCGCCTGGCTCGAGAGGCGACGCGAACTCACGACGACGCACTTCGCCAATGCGCGCGAGGTGCGCAATCTGTGGGAACGAATGCTGCGGCGTCAGGCATTGCGGCTGGTCAGGGACGACAAGGTCCAAGGGGCTGAAGTCGATATCATAACGGTCGAGGACGTGCCGGTTTTGTAGATTGAGGACGAAGGCAAATAGAGGGGCGACCATGCTGAGCGAAAGCGCAATCCAGAGACTGCAGGAGTCGGCGAGCCACATTGCCATCGTCGGTCGCTTCACCACGGATCGCGACCCGTCGCACACAGTGAGGACGGTGCGGTTCTCCGAGGCGCGCGATCTCATTAAGTTCGGCGTCTACTCCAAGGAGATCACGGTCACGATTGGAGGCAAGAGCCGTTACAAAGCCCGCATAATCGTCGAGCCGAAGCGGATCACTGATGCAGAAGTCGCCGGCGCCAAGGCTATGCCGATCACCGGCACCGCGCTGCAGCGCGAGTTGCAGAAGCTGGTCGAAACGGGAGCGCCTCCCGACTACGCCGAGATCGGCGGCCGGATCGTTGCTGGTCTGTTCAGGAGCCTTGATGCGCTAATGCCGTTCTGGCACCCTAACTTCGACGTGCTGCTGACCGAGGGCTTCTACCTTGCGCGGCTGCCCAAGAGAGATGGGGAGCTCGTCGATTCAGAGGCGCTTCGCCGAACCCTTTATCATCCCGTGTTCAGCCGGCTGCTCACAAGTTACCTAAGGGCGCCCGAAGCCGATGCCGAAGCAATCTACGCCGCATTGTCGAACGCCTACCCGGGCGAGGAATTCCGCAAGGGAACGGCCACCACCGAAGCGGCCAAGTTGAAGGCGGACCTGCTGGCCGATATCATGGCTTACCGTGAATGGCTGCAGTTGGCAGGCGACGACGCCGTCGGCCCACACGCCTTATTTGCGGTTCTGGCTGACAAGAAGCGGGAGCCGGGCACGGTTGGAGCCAAGGTCGCGGACCGCTTGCGGACCAGTGCAGTGCCCGGACACACAGACCCCAAGCTCTCCCTCAAGCAGGTCTACGCTGCCTATCGGGTGGCCAACGAGGATGTGGCTCGCGTCGCGCGCAGCGAGCAGCTCATGGCGTTCATCACTGCCTGGTATTTCAGTGCTTTCGGCGACGACTACGATCTCGGTCTGATCGTCACAGAGGCACACCGCAAGCTCTATGCCGAGAACACCCGCTTCGTGCCGACCGGCATCGACGCGGCCCTCGCGCAAGAACTCGAGGACATCTTCATCGAGAGCCAGTGGAAGGAACACCGCGCCAAGTTCGGCTATGACGAAACCTCGCCTTCGGCTCGTGCTTCGATAGAGCTGGTCCGGACTGCGATTGCGCAGCATCTCGTGCTGCGCCAGCCCGGCCGTGTGTTCACCAGCAGGGAACTGCTGCTGTGGCTCGGCACCAGCTTCAGCGACCTCGCTAGCAAGTTCATTGAGGGCATGGCGACCATTCGGAAGCGGGTGGAAAAGGCCGCCGAGCTCTTTGTCAAGGCACAGAAGGCCATCGACCGGAACTTTGCCAGGGCGGCGGAGTCCGGCCGCCAGGAAGTCCCCTCAGCCACACCGGAAAGCCTTGAGGAGGCGCTGCGCAAGACCTTTGAGACCTGGGACAAGGAGTTCGCGGCACTGCCCACGGACGAGGCGGCCGGGTCCCTCCCGGACCTCGGGCTCGTCAACATGCTGGAGAAGGTGCTAGCCGCGGGCAAGAACCTGACCGGCGACGACCTTTGCAAGGCGTTGCTGCGGGAGCTGGCCGAGCGTGAGGGACGTGTTCAGTCGGAGGTCATCGTTATCCCCATCGATGCACGCCGCGTTAAGATCGACGAGCATGGGCGCAGCCTGACCAACGCCTATATGCGCCAGCTCGAGAACGCACGCGGTGCCTTAGTTGCCGGCGGCTCGACCGCCGGGCTGAAAAACCCTGCGGTGACGGTGGAAGAGGACAAGAAGCGGCGCGTCGAGGCGGTCGCGACTGCCGGCCTGCCGGCGTCGATCCCGTTGCCGGCTTCGGCCAATAAGGGAGCGGAGCCGAAGAGTCCCTTCGACAAGGAGCACGAGGGCGTCGCCTACCAAGCACCTGACGAGGAAAATCCCGGCGGCGTGCTGATCCTGACTGCCCCCTACGGACGGGAGGAACTTGAGGCCCTCGAGGTCGCGACTGGTGATAAGGTCCTGCCTCAGGCGATCGAAAAGGCCGTGACGGATCTCGTTGAGGACCAGATCCTCGTAGCTGCTACCAAGCAACAAATCGCAGAGGATAAGGAACTCTACGGGCGCAAGGACGAGGCGGCGCAGCGGGCTAGGCTCCGTGCCCTGCTGTTTGCCGAGCACATGCTGGCGGCGCGAGCCCAGGACAGCGTGCTGGACCGAGAGGACACATCGCTACTCGCCAAGATTGCCCTCAATACGATCCTGCATGTCGGGCGCGACGAGGGTTTTGGCACCGGCAACTTTGATTCGCTGGTGAAAGCGAACCCTACTGACAAAGGTTTTCTCGATGTGCCGATCTGGGAGATTCTCGACGCCCCCAGCATTGAGGCCGCCCTGGATCGGCTTTCTGAGTTCCTGAGGCAGGTTCGAGCCCAGTGCGATGGCGTGGTCCAACTTACGACCTATGTCGCGGAGATGAACGACGTCTCCGTCCTGCTCGAGAGCCTAGGCCAGCGCGGCGGGGGAGGTTGGGTGACCTTCGTCGACGACACGATCGACGGCATCGTCAGCCGGGCCACTGACGACGAGCCGCTGCCGCTGCTCGAAGTCAGCAGCGACAGCGACGTCCCGCCACCCGGGGTCGTCTACGTGACGAGGCAGGCCGGTGTCGGCTCGGAGGTCGATCTTGACGGGCTGTTCATGAAGGAGACTGACAGAGATCGGCCCGGGGCACTTTCCATCGCGACGGGTTCCGATAGCGCGACCCGCCTGCAGCGGGCCGCCCTCGCCGTCAAGCTCGGTTTTCCTTTGTTCGTCGGCTACGCCCTCCGGAGCACCCACTTGGCCAAGATCTCCGCTCCGGTCAACAACCTGTTCGGGCTCGTGGCCTGCGCCAGTGGCAAACTGGCTGCCTTACCAGCGGATACGATGTCGAAGTCGCTTGCAAGGATCATGGACCGGCAGCTAAAGATCATCGCTACCGAAAAGGAGACGACCGGGCGGGTCTGGACCCGGTTCCTTACCGAACGTCCCGACGTGCTTCGTGAGTTGCTGCAGAGCAAACTCATTGCTTCGGCAATTGCGCATCGGCAGTTGGTGGGGACCACACACTCGGGCACACCCGACTACAAGGACTGCCTGATTGCCGCCCGCATCGAGGCGGAGCGGCTGTTGGGTAGGTTGCCCTTACTCGATAAGGGCCTGTGGGTCGCCGCGGGCAGCAATTGGCTCCAGGTCGGATACCTTCCGGGGGGGCTGCCGAAGGTCGATAACCAATTCGCCATTGCCAGCACCGTACCGACAAACCCTTCCAGCGGCCCAGACCCTTTATTTGACCTTCTCTAGTCCGCTTGCTTCGCTTATTCAAAAGGGAGTCTACCAATGGCCTATTCTGTGCAGTACGGAGACGAGAATGGCGAGTCGGCAACCATTTCAGGATATCTGCTTGTTCAGCCCTTCGGGTTCGATCAGGGTGCGCTGCTACTCGATCCCAGCGATGCTCGGCTGGTAGTCCAGCTGCATCTGGCACGCTCCACCGCCGTCGAGTATCCAAGCCCGACGTCGCTCCTGCCGCTCGCCGGAAACTTTGAGATCCGCGACAACATCGGCAATACGCCCGTCACAGTGACTGGATTCAGGACCGAAGCGATTTACTCGTCGCAAAGCTTCGACATTGCCACCACGACATGGCTGCTCGCCGGTGCGAGGGACGCAGCGCTCGCCTTTGACCCGCCGGCACATCGTCCGCCGCCGCGGGAAGACAACGCCAATCACCATCCGTGGCGCGGCACGTTCGACGCTGGCGATGGACACCGGCTGCTGCTATCCTACCTCGACTATTCCTACACCGTCGCCGCCGGTCGCCGCGGCGTCGAGCAGATGTTTGCGGCCGGACCGGCAAACGCTGACCGGGGTGGGACAGTATTTAGCTTCGTGACTGGCGCCGAGCGGCGTCAACCACTGGCGGCTGCGAGCGTCGTCGACCCACATCGCAATACGGCGATGAGTTTTTTTGGGGCAGCGGAACAGAACCTAGCACAGATGGACACGGCCCGCGGTGTCGTCTTCGCGCTTAATGGCTGTTTCAAGCATACCACCCCCTCGAGCCTGCGCAGCCACATTCAGGCAATCACCAATCCTAGGGCTTCCGCAATCGCCCACCCGCTCTGGCAGGTCGATCCATTCGAGCAGATGGCCCAGACGATCGCCGACACCCAGCGTCGGATAGGTCCCGAGGTGCAGTTCGAGGTTGTGGGCAATGAAGTCGAGGGCATCGCGCTCTGGGGCATGCACACGCTGCCAGACAATACTGCACCGGCGTTGCTTTAGGACGAGGCCATGGCTTGGCAGATCCAGTTTCAGAAGGGGCGGCGTGAGGATTGCCTAGCGGTCGAACACTTGGTTCGGATCGATGAGGCTGCTCATTTGCTTGTCTATCCGGAGGCAACCGGAAGCTTGCCACGCGCAGCCTATGTGCGGGGCGCGGGCTTCGGTCTGAGTCAGGACGGCGAGACCCTGCAGCTGGCTGTTCTCAGCTGGGTGCGCACTGCACGGGGCCCGGCCATTCGGGCCGTACTCAACGATGGTGGCGAGGCGGACCCACCTACTATGCCGGCATCGTTGCTGGTGCACCAGCGGCGGCGCAGCGAGAGCCTCATGATTTTCATGGACCGCCTGGCGACGCCGCGGCAGTTCGAGGAGATTGGCGATCGTGAGAACATGGCTGACATTGACAAGTCGATCCCGTTCGGGGCCTGCGTCCTCAGCTTCGCCGGTGAGACGACGGCCGCAACATGCGCTCGAGCGGTTGCAGCAATCGTAGCCGGTTCCAACACCGCTATGGGGCAGGCCAGAGCGCTCGAGGACAAGAAATGGCGATTGCTTAGCTTTAACCGCTTGGACAAAGCGGCGCCCCATCACCTCCTCGCACTCGGCGATGGGGCCAACTGGGGGCTCGAAGTTGCCGAGTCAACCACAGGCCTCGCCGACTGCACAGTATTGGCGAGCGCGCACCTCGACACCCATTGGACGGCTTTTCAGAAGCTGCTCAAATCCGAAAGCGCGACGGTCGAGCTCGCTGAGGGAGTGGTGGTGCCGACTCTGCCGATGTCAGTCGCCTGGGCCGGCGAGAGTTTTTTCGCCGCTGAGATTTCAGTGTTCTTCCGCAACTCCGGCGACCAAAGAGCGAGCGAGCAGCAAACCAATGTTGAGGTCCGGATGAAACTGGTGCGCGAGCCTCGGCCAGCGCAGAGCCGGGTGGCTGCGGTATCGGAGAAGGGGGCGTTAATCTTGCTCGGCAAGGTGCAGGGCAAGCCCGCCCCGGAGGATGCAGTGCGGCTGCTCGAAGTGATCCCGGCCGCGCGCGATGACGCCGAAGGAGACGAGCTTGCTGCGCTCATCAATTGGCGCTCAAGCGACGGCTTGCCGCTGCAGGTCCTGCAGCCGGCGCCGGGCTATGCCCGCAAAGACAGGAGCGCGTTCTATGCTCGTTGGACCGCTGGTGACCTAATCCTCGTGCAGGTCGCGCCGGGAACCATTCCGATCGGTCTTGGAGCGCCACGCCGTCATGTCGCCGAGTTCGAGCAGGACGGCGCTGCCGAGCTCGCGCTGCGTGGGAAGGGCATTCTGCAAAGGGCCGAGGGAGAGGCCAGCAGCTCGGTTCTGCTCCAGCCGAACGGCGAGGCAACGGTAATCGCGCCGAACGGCCTACGGCTTGCGGATGCTGTGTTCGTCACACAGGATCTCGTCGCAATCGAGCGTAAGACCAAGGTTACCGGCGAATTGGACGTCGACTAAGCTCGCCGGAGGGAGGCGTGGACGATGAATGAAAAAAAGGGAGGTGGTGCGGCGGGTGCAATGCCTGGCTATCCAATTCCCGCCAATGATAAGGTGCTCAAGACTGAACACCTGCGAGCGCTTGCATTGTTCGTAGTCCAGCAAGCCGGTCTCATGGCGCGAGATGGCGGTTATGGCTTCGTTCGGCCCGCTCCCGCTGGCGGGCGGGGTCCTAACGATATAATCGTCGAAAAGGGGCAGGTGCGCGTGGAGGGGCTGGCTGTACTCTCCCGCCATGGCATCGCTATTGTCGGTGATCCGCCGCCACTGCGTCTCAATGACGGCCGCCCCTTTACCTTACTTGCGAGGTGGAAGTTGCCACCGCATGCGCCGGACAATGCTACCGCCCCCGCCGAGGTCACGCTGGCCCGGCAGGGCGACGGAGGGGCATACGACGCCGAGGTGGAATTGGCACACATTTCACCCGTTGCCAATCCACCGGTGCTGCTGCGCGCCCCTCTGCTGTCGATCGATGCGACCAAGCAGAGCGCTGCAGCGGCACGTGCGCTACGCGATCGCTTGGCCAAGCTAGGGCCGTTGATCGAAGCTGCCAGCCGCGAAAACCCTTCGGCCCGCGGCTTGGTCGGTGCCGAGTTGCGGTCAGCGGCTCAGTCCGTCGATCCCTCGCCGCTCGCCGTGCTGGAACGGGTAGCGGCGATCCTTCGACAATGCGCCATGATCGTACGTCTTGAGGAAGGCGATAGCGCCGAACTGGTGATCGCCCTAGAGCGCGCCAGTACGCTGCGTCCAACCACTGATGATGGATTTTGGCCGGCGTCCGCTTGGATCGACTGGATTGATGGTGCTTGCAGGTTGCTCGACATCCAAGGGGCGTTAGTGGCCTGGCTGCGAGGGCCGCATGGGCAACTGTCGCTTGCTGGTGTTCCGAAGCATCACGCCGCCGATATCTACAGCTTCAGCTACGCACTTGACGGCATCTCGGCCACCGAACTCAGGTTGACGGTGACAGGCGACGAAGCTCTCCGGGCTCCGGTTCAGTTTCGTCTGGATCAAGGGATCCTGAAGGACATTCAACTCCAGGCGAGCGGGGACGGGTTCGAGGCAAGGATAGCAGTTGGTGACGCCAAGCTAATCGAGATCCTGGCGCCCAAGGAAATCAAACCTGTCCTGCACTTTTGAACAAGGGAGGTCAGGCGAAATGACTAGATCCAAGCAGGACGAGCGTACCAAGCCTGCGCGCGAAGCCCTCAACAGGCTGGATGCAGCCCTGGTCAGCAACAATTCGGCTGGGCGCACGATCGCATTGGGCGAGGTAATGAAGGAAGCGGCGACCCTCGGCAGCCAATGGCCTGTCTACTCCGCGTGGGGCCTCATGCAGAAGCATCGCAAGATCTTGCCGAAAGGTGAGGTTCTCGACCTTTGGGAGCAGCACAAGAAATCTGCTGATCAATACGTTACGCGTTTCGTCCACGTCGTTTGGTCTCACATCAACAAGCTGGAAGGAGGACGCGGCGCCGCCGATAACGAGCCAGTCAACTGGCTCAGGTTTTGGCTCTCGGCCCGCGAGCGAGCAACTCGCGCGACCGGAACTGCTCAGCAGAACGCTTTGGATGAATGTGATGCGCTGCTCGAGCTTACTACGAGGCTGTTCAGCGCGGTCTATCCTGACGCCTGCGCTAGCGATGCTTGGGTCGGCGACCTGTGCAATCAGGCCATTGCTCACGCTCAGTACGCACGCTGCCATGTCAATCCGAAAAATCCGCTCTCGCTGGCCGACGGCAACAAGAACGAAGATCAACTGCTGGTAATGGCCCGCGCGCTCGGATCGGTGATGCGCGAACACGTCTACGAGAACTTCACCATTCTGGACGCCGCCACCGCTCAGCTTGCCAATCGCCCGCTGGGAGACCGGCTCAACGATCCGATGAAGCAGGCCGACCGTATGGGTCGAGTATTGCGGTTCTGGGCGTCGCTTGACCCGGTTGTTGCGCACATCTTGAAGAGCCGCTTCGGTACCGAACTTGGAACATCTGACGCGCACAATGAGCGGATCATCCCATGGGTCAAGGGGATCGAGCAGGGCATTGCGCTCGTCGGGCCCCCCCAGGCCGGCAAGACGTCGCTGATGTTTGCGTCCGAATACGTAACCGCCGAGTGCGCCTCGGAGATACCGGCCGTTACCGTCCGGCACGCTCTGGACGACGTTAACGACGTCAATGAGAAGCGCGCAAAGTGGAAGCGTCGTGAGGAACGCTTCAACACCCAGCAAAGCGCTAAACTCTCAGCCCAGACCGAGCTCAGCGGCCTCTGCTCGTTCGGCTTCTTTGACCTAAGCGGAGAGGAGTATTTTCCACAGGCTGAAGATGCAGCACCGAACCGGGAAGTGATCCGGCGCCGTTATGCCACCTCGCCGCCGAGCGTTGTCGCCATGATCTTCAAGTCCGACAGTGAGGCGGCCAAAATCGGGTCGGCATTCGACGATCTCATGCAGACTGTGGGCCAGACCGCATCGGAAGCGGCAGGTCCGAAGATAACGCTTGAAAGCCTGAACAAGAGCAGGCCCGTCTACTTTCTCATCGGTAAGGTCGATCTCATCCTCGCTAAGCAGACCGGCAATGAAGAGCAACTCGCTTTGCTGGATGATGCTGTTGTGGACGACAGGTTGGTCAGGGCCTTGAGTGCTCAGCTGACCGACGAAGTCGTCGACCTGCGCAAGTTCGGCGTGGAGGAAGACAGCGCCGTCGCACCCGACCTGGAACTTCGTATCCGCAACAATGCCGAAATGTGCAGGACACCTGGTCGCCTGCGCGCAATCATCGACGCATTGGAATTGACCCGGGAGCAGCGGGTCGCTTGCGGCACAACCAGCCATACCAATCTCCGCCTTCTGTTCGTCCAATGCGGAGCCGCCCCGGGCGGTAGGGCGGAGTTCCCGCCTATCCACGGTGTCGATACCTTTTGGCGTCACCTCTGGCAGCATATCCCTCCAGCTACGGCCGGGGCGCGTCACGTTCACCTCACGCGTGTTTTCGTCACCGATCCGACCCAGGACCTGGAGCGGGTGCAGAAGCTCGCGCGCCATGCCGATGAGATCCGCATCCCGGCCTGGCCGGCCGCCGAGGCCGATGCTTTGCGGGCGCGGATCGGACCGTGCAGCAAGGCACTTGCCGATGAGATTCTCGCCACCGGTCATTGGCCGGCCTCACTTGATAAATTCTCCGCCGGTCGCGAGTGGTACCGCGAGAACCTTAAGTTTTTGAGCGCTCTAGATGCGATAGTCGCGCCCTATCAACGCGCCCAGGACGACCTGGAGACAGCAATCGGGACCGCCTTGCACGATCTTCTGATCGCGCTCGGTGCACCACCCGACCGGGCGGTAAACGGGCTTGAGGGCTTCACTGCGGCAGAGCCCGTCACCGAAGGGCTGAGCGGCCAAGTCGCGACTTGGCGAGGGGATTTCGCCGGACGGGACATCGACAACCAATCGTTCATGTTCCATGGGGCTGTCGGCGCTCTGCGTGGCAGTTCGCAACTGCGCAGCGAGCCGACGAAGCCATTCGAAACCAACGCTGCTCTTGCATGGCTCGCGAGCGGCGAGCCACTCGAGCGGCGGCTGTCCGAGATTTTCAACTATCCAGTCCAAGATGAGAACGGCGAGGTAAAGGCTGACGCGCTGATTACCGAGGGCCTCGGGCTGTTGGCGGATTACGAGCCGTTCTGCAAAAACCTAGCGGTGGAGCTGCTGGAGTTCGACCGCACCAAGGTGAGGGCGCTTGAGTATCTTGCTGCAGATCTCGCCGACGTCAGGTCGCGGGGTGTGAAGGCCGTGCTTGCGTTGCACAAGCTGGCCACATCCGCAACCCGCGCACCGAATCTTGCAAAATGCATCACCGATGCCGCAACGCTCATGACCTTGAGTGGCGTCGTGCGGGAGATGGGCTTCGATCCTGTCCAGCTTCTGTCCGGCGCTCGCGGGAGAGGGACTGCGACGCAGAGCCTTACTGATGCGTCCGAAAAGCTATTGGAGGCAAAGGCGGCCTCGGGATTCCGCATCACTCAGATATTCTCGGGCAAGAAAACCGAGACGGTAATCAAGGCGCTGAATTCAGCATGGGCCCTAGTCTCTGAGTATACCACGAATGTACGTCCCAGCCTCTCAGCTGAGCCGACTCAGGCGGATGTTGTGCGCGACCTGCGCCGCTTCACGTTCGTGAAGTGGTATACCCAGAACCTCGGCGCCTCAGACATCGTGACGGAGCGCGATTTGATGGTGGTACCAATGGCCTTAGCGGCCCAGACGGCGGCAATCGCCGCCGAGGAGAAGGCAGCAGCCTTCTCCTCGGCGCTGCGCGGCTATATTGAGAGCTTGCGTGAGGTGATCCTCAAGGAACGCGTACGTTACCTGATCGAGGGAAACCTCTACGAGCAACTTTCGCCGGACGCGCGCAAGCATCTCAACCAGCTTTTCCAAAGGCCCCCTGGCCCCAATCCTGATCGAGCACAGCGGGAAGCGCGGCTCAGCAACTGGGAGGAAACCTACTTCAAGGCCATTAAGATGGCGCTGGAGGCGCTACCCGTATGAGCGCCCTCTTCACCTTTCGCCCCTATTTGCAGGGATGGCTGGTCAAGGCGGATTCGCCCACCGTCGAGAGAGACGTATCGGCCATCGTTGGCCGAGAAGTGCATGTCGAGGATTTCCCAACCAATATTGCCGTCGTCGGCCACGTTGCGGTCGGCAACACGTGGATTGCAATTCTAAAGCCTGCCGGCAGGGCAGAGTTCCTTGGAGCCTTGCTCCAGCGTCAAGAGTACAGTGCATTCGATCCTTTCAAGGTCGTTGCCGAGCTTGAGGGAGGGCAGGACGTAGCCCAGGCGATCGAGGCAGCGGCGTTGCTCCCCGACTCGAGCACCGATGCGGTCGTGCAGCCGCCTCGGGTGCCGCAGGACATGTTTCTGCTGGCCGGGCTATCTTCGTATTTGCCGCTCGCTTATGCCGCCTTCATACGGGCTCCCGCGGCTGAGCGGCGCTTGAACTACTGGTCGTTCCTGCCGCGGCGTTTCGCGCTGGCGACCTATCCGCTAGCACGTTTCGGCGAACTGGCTGCAAGGCAGTTCTCTCCATCTACTCAGGCGAGTATAGCTCCAACTCCGCATGTGGTTGCTCCGCCCGGCCGCCCAATCGCCGCCGCACCGGTTGGCACCGAACAGGCGCCCCCACCGGACGTTACACCTGCTCTCGCTAGATTGGCTAGGCTCGAGGAGCGTGTCGAGACACTAGCGAAGTCCAAGAAGTCGCTAACGGTGCCCGACAATGGCAGCAATGCCGTAAGCCCATCCGCCTTCGACAATGCTATCAATGCGATCAGGGTCAGACTCGATAATCTTGAGGTTCGGACGGACGTTGTCCAGGAAACTGTAGGAACAGCGGTCAAAACCAGCCTTCGGCAGGATTCTGAACCGACAGCAGGTAGGCGCCGCCTAATGGACTGGATAGCAGGGGCTGTCGTTGCGATTGTCGCCTCGGTGGGCACCACCGGCCTGCTTATTCTTGTAACCAGACCGGATATGCTTACGCATGTGGAGCGAGCAATGGAGGCCGCCACACGCGCAGAAATTGCCGCCGAACGTGGTGGTCAGGCTGCCGGGGTTTCCGCGAACATTCAGCTCGACTTGAACAGCAAAGCAGCGCAGGTAACAGAAGCAGTTAAAAGGGCAGAGATATCCATAAGTGAGGCCGCAACAAATGCTGCCGACGAGGCCACCCGTCGAGTGGCGAGGGCGATAGATGACGCCCTGAGGGCCATCGCTGGTGCTCAAACCACAGCCACGGCGGCCGTCACCACCGCACAGGCCGATGTCATGACTACCATCACAAAGGCGCAAACCACGGCCACCGCCACCGCAACTAAGGAGGTGTTCGATGCTGGCAAAAAGGCCGCGTCAGAGTTAGCGACCACCCAGTCTACTTTGACCCAAACGCATGGCATGATGATCGCCTGCATGACGGCTATCGCTGACGCGCAGATCGAACTGGCGAAGGCTAAGACGGCGCTTCAACGCGAGACGATGGCTGCCCTATTGGCAACGGCCGTGAAAGACGCCGAAGGGAAGTGCTCTCCCAAGCCATAATTTGTGGATAGTCGGACATTGGAGCGTCCCGAGCACGAGGCGTCACGGGACAGGATCTTTGGTCGTCTGTGAAGAATTCCGATCTAGTTGTCCGTTGACATCTTGGTGTGAGACGTTGCGGAGAGCGTTTTCAATTACTTAGTCGGCCCTGAACAACTCACAAATTATTGATGTTGAAGGATTCTTCGTCCGCTCAAAGCACTGTAAAATGTCGGTTCCAACGGAGTGACCCACTCAAAACCGGTGTTTTGCCATGGGACCCAAGCCGACGGAGCCGAGCTCCGACGATCTCTATCGTAGCCGTCTCGATCTGATCTTCGGGACGGTTTGCATTTATCGCAATATTTGAGCTGTGCTGACTAGGAGACCTCCTAGCAAATGCAGTGGATATTGCCCTCCTACACCGCCCCTCACTTTCTTTTACCTGACACCGCCGTGCTCGGGCGCAAGGCATCCACACACTGCGTGCGCGGAGCCTCCTTGCCCCTGTGCTCGCCGGTATCGGGCGGTCAAAGCGAGGGGCTGCTTAGGAGGTCAGGGACACCCGCTTGATGGCTTGGTACGGGCCGCTTGCTTGCTTAGGTTCGCGTACCGGTTGTGCATCAGCCAGCAAGCTCACACGTCACATTTGGGACACGTAATTGTTTTTCCTGTTTTATTCGAGACATATCCCATTACTTTGATCCCGTCATTGTTTTCTCGAAGTAAAAGTGGCCATCACACTTCAGGCATGTGCCACTATTTACCATAATTTGAGTTGCAACAGATCACTTATTCAATGTTACCGCAGCTCAATATAAATCAGAAGCATCGCCTCTCGTGGATAAATCATTCAGACGGGCGTAATTATTTCGATTTAGCGTAGGGTGAGATCACGTTTCTATGATAATTCTTCAGGTCAAAGGTGATCATTGGACCGCAACGAGCTTGGAGTCTGACGATGAAATCGCGGATGAGATTCATGGATGATCTGGCCGAGCCTCTGGTTGCCGAGCCCACAATGGCGCTCGACAAAGCAGCCACGAAGATCAAAGTACGTGTAGGCACCCTGCGTACCCTCCTAGCGAATGAAGACCGGATCAGATCCGAGAAGCGAAAAGGGGCGTATGTTCCCGTCCGACATGGTGACGTAGAGCGCCTCGCCGCCGACTACGCTGACTCAGTACCTTTTGCCGGGATTGAACCTATCCTCGGCGTCGGCCGCAAAATTACTACGAGCCTCCGCGACTCCGGCAAGCTGCCTATTTGGATTCCGGGCGGGAAGATGGGCAACAAGCACCGCTACCTGTTTCGCTGCAAGGATATAGAAGCATGGGTCGATGGCTTGATCGGGGAGGCTGTGGAACTGGATGCCGTGCCGGAAGGATGCATCGCACTCGCTGAGGCACCACTCAAAATCAAGGTCCCTGTCGAAGTGCTTGTTGACGGCATTGAGGAAGGGAAGGTGAGAGTTGTCGGTCGACTTAAGGACAAACCTAAGTTTGGAGGCACCGTTATCACTAGGGCCGATGTGTTCGCGGTCCGTCCCGAAGAAGTTACCCGCAAGCTCAGTGAGAAGCGCGGCGGCGCGCGAGGTCCATATAAGAAGCGGGATAAAGAGAAGGGCTAAATGGCCCTCCGGACCCCTACTTCCTGCTCATGGCTGGAATGCCATCAGCTGTCCACGGGAACCCAACCTGCGGGCGTTCGGCCGCCCATGGCACCTCAAGTGCTTGAGCGATCATGTCAGGAGTTCCCACTATGAGGACCTGCTTCTCGGCCCCCGCCGCGGCCTTATAGAGCTTTTCATGGATTGAGGAGGTTGGAGAGGGCAAGGAGATGTCACGCGGTATCAGTCCCGAGTCACGTGCCTTATCCAGCTGCCGCTTCACGGACGACGCGGACCATCTGCTCCCGCCCCGTGGCGTCCGCTCGCGCATCTGTTCCAGCCGCGCAGCGATATCCCGGAGCGGAAGATCGGGGTCCGTCATCGCAATGCCCGCGATCAGAACAGGCAGCCGGTCGTCTGGACGTCGGCGTGGGGCGGGTTTGAGTAAGCTCGGATCTGCCATGCGCTCTGACACCATTTTACCGACCGCTCTGCGTAACCGCTCGATGGTCCACTCTTGCCCTTTGGCATTGAGAGCGCGGACAACATCATGCCACGTGTATTCAGGCCGCAGACGTCTCACCGTTGGCATCCATTTGTCGGCTGATGAGAGGAGTTCATTCAGATAGCCGTTCTGGTGAGCCGCAGAGAGCTTCCGAAGCGCCTCGGGATCGCGTTTGGCGATGCGAGGGTTTCCTAGTGATTTGCCCGTCGCTTTCGCTGCGCTGAGGCCGGCTTTCGTGCGTTCAGAAATTAAGGATCGCTCCAGCTGCGCGACGGCGCCGAGGATTTGAAGCGAGAACATGCCCTGAGGCGTCGAAGTGTCGATTGGGTCCTGAAGAGATTTGAAATGGGCTCCTTTTTTCTCCAGCCCCTCGATGACCTCAAGTAAGTGGCTAACTGATCTCGCTAAACGATCAAGGCGCACGACCACCAAAACGTCTCCTGGTCGAATCTCCTTGATAAGCTGTGCCAAGACGGGCCGACCTCGAGAGGCGCCAGAGCCCTGTTCTTGGTGGATGATTTCGCAGCCGGCCGCCCTCAGCTCAATGAGCTGAGGGTCCGTTA
>JAFAAP010000263.1 GCA_023426505.1 Pseudomonadota bacterium | reverse complement strand
GCCAATCCTGCTGGAAGTGCTCCATCATCTCGGCGCGTGGACGGCGGCGGGTGAGCGCGATGAGGAAGCCCATGCCGAGCGCCAACGACAGCAGCGAAGAACCGCCATAGGAGATGAAGGGCAGCGTCATGCCCTTGGCGGGCATGAGGTGCACGTTCACCATCATGTTGATCGAGGCCTGGAGGCCGAACATGAGCACCAGGCCCGTCGCCGCGAGGCGGCAGAAGGTGTCCTCGTTGCGCCGGGCGAGCGCGAGCCCGCGCAGCACGATGAACGCGAACAGGATGAGGAGACCGAGGCACACGACGATGCCGAACTCCTCCGCCGTCACGGCGAAGATGAAGTCCGTATGGGCGTCGGGCAGGATGCGCTTCACCGAGCCCTCGCCCGGGCCGCGCCCGAGCCAGCCGCCGCGGGAAAAGGATTCCATGGCCGTGTCGACCTGGAACGTGTCGCCGGAATCCTTGTCGAGGAAGCGCTCGATACGGGCGCGCACGTGCGGCAGGAACTCATAGGCCGCCGCGATGCCGACGAGGCCAAAGCCGCCGAGCCCCATGACCCAGAACCAGTGCAGGCCGGCCACGAAGAACAGGCCGCACCACACGATGGTGATGAGCATGGTCTGGCCGAAATCGGGCTGAAGGATGAGCGGCACGATGGTGGCGGGCAGAATGAGCAGCGCCAGCAGGGTGCCGGGCACGTCCCTGCGTCGGGAGCCCTCGGAGAAGGCCCAGGCGGCGAGCACCACGAAGGCCGGCTTCACGAACTCGGACGGCTGGATGCCGAGCGGGCCGATCATGATCCAGCGATGCGCGCCCTTGATCTCCGGCCCGAACTGGAAGGCCAGCAGGATGAGCACCATGCCGACCACGTAGACGAAGAGCGCGAGCCGTCGCACGTGGCGGAGCGACAGGAACGACACGGGCAGCAGGATCAGCAGCGCCGGGACGAGGAAGAGCACCTGCCGGTTCACGAAGTGGAAGGTCGAGAGCCCGAGGCGCTCCGCGACCGGCGGGCCGCCCGCCATCAGGAAGACGAGACCTGCCAGGATCAGGATGGCGAGCGCGGCGAGCAGCAGCCGGTCGACGGTCCACCACCAATCGCTGAAGGCCGAACGTTCCGCGCGTGACACCATGGATCTTAAGCTCCCATCGTGGGGTTGATGCCGGGCAAGGCTCTGACGAGGTCGCGGAAGTGGTTCCCGCGCACCTCGAAATTCGGGTACTGGTCGTAAGAGGCGCAGGCCGGCGACAGCAGCACCACCGACTCGTCGTCGCGCGCAGCCGCATCTTGCGCGGCCTGCTCGACCGCTTTGTCCAACGTGCCACAGGATTCGTAAGGAACCGTATCGCCCAGCGTCTTCGCGAATTCCTCCGAAGCCGCGCCGATCAGATAGGCCTTGCGGACCTTCGGGAAGTAGGATCGCAGGCTTTCGATGCCGCCCTCCTTCGCCTTGCCGCCGAGGATCCAGAGGATGCCGTCGAAGGACTTGAGCGCCTTCTCGGTCGAGTCCGCATTGGTGGCCTTGGAATCGTTGATGAACAGGGTGTCGCCGCGCTGGGCCACCTCCTCCATGCGGTGAGGCAGGCCGGGGAAGCTCTTGAGCGTGCGCTGGATGGTCGGCGCGTCGACGCTCAGGAGCAGCGCGACCGCGACGGCCGCGGCCGCGTTCTGCGCGTTGTGATCGCCGCGCAGGGAGCCGATGCCCTCGAGGCCGGCCACCTCGACCGGATGCCCCTCCGCGTTGGAGACGATCGTCTGGCCGTCCGCGAAGACGCTGCCGGGCTCGCGGTCCGTCAGTCCGACGCGAACCACATCGGCGCCAGAGGCGCTGCGCCGGGCGATGATCGCGCGGCTCGCCTCGTCGTCGGCTCCGACGACCGCCTTCTCGGCCTTCGCGACCAGACGCTCCTTGATGGCGGCGTAGTTCTCCATCGTCCCATGCCGGTCGAGATGGTCCGGCGAGACGTTGAGCATCACGCCGATGCTCGGCGCGAGCGACGGCGCCAGGTCGATCTGGAACGAGGAGCACTCGATCACATGCACGCGCTCATCGGACGGCGGCTCCAGCGACAGGATCGCGGTGCCGATATTGCCGCCCATCTGCACGTCGTACCCGGCCTCGCGCAGGATGTGGCTGATCAGCGCCGTCGTAGTCGACTTGCCGTTCGTGCCGGTGATGGCGACAAAGGGCGCATCCGGCGCGATGGCCGCCCGCTCGCGGCAGAACAGCTCGATGTCGCCGATGATCTCGATGCCGGCCTGCCTCGCGAGCTTCGCCGACCAGTGCGGCTCGGGATGCGTCAGCGGCACGCCCGGCGACAGGATGAGCGACGAGAAGCGCGACCAGTCGGCATTCCGCAGGTCCGCCGTCTCGATGCCCTTGGCGGCGGCGTCCGCCATCTTGGCCGGGTTGTCGTCGCAGGCCACCACATGGGCCCCGCCCTCCTTGAGGGCGAGCGCCGTCACCAGCCCGGACCCGCCGAGGCCGAAGAGCGCGACCGTTCTGCCGGAGAAGCTGGTGACGGGCGTCATGGGATCACCGCAGCTTGAGGGTCGCGAGGCCGACCAGCGCCAGCACCACGGACACGATCCAGAACCGGATCACCACCTGCGGCTCGGTCCAGCCGAGCTGCTCGAAATGGTGGTGGATCGGCGCCATCTTGAACACGCGCTTGCCGGTGAGCTTGAACGACGCGACCTGGATGATCACGGAGAAGATCTCCAGCACGAAGAGGCCGCCCACGAGAGCGAGAACGATCTCGTGCTTGGTGGCGACCGCGATGGTGCCGAGCAGCCCGCCCAGCGCCAGGGAGCCCGTGTCGCCCATGAAGATCTGCGCCGGCGGCGCGTTGAACCAGAGGAATCCCAGCCCCGCCCCGATCAGAGCGCCGCAGACGACCGCGAGTTCGCCGGTGCCGGGCACGAAGTGGATCTGCAGGTAGTTGGCGAAGACCGCGTTGCCCGCGAGATAGGCGATGAACCCGAAGGTGCCGGCCGCGATCATCACCGGCACGATGGCCAGCCCGTCGAGGCCGTCCGTGATGTTCACCGCATTGCCGGCGCCGACGATCACGAAGCCGCCGAAGATGATGTAGAACCAGCCCAGATTGAGGATGAGGTCCTTGGAGAACGGCAGCGCAAGCTTGTTGGCGAGGCCGGGGGTCGCCATGTAGGAAATCGCGATGCAGGCGATGCCGGCGATCACCGCCTCGATAGCGAGGCGCGAGCGGCCCGAGAAGCCCTTGTGCGACTGCTTCGTGACCTTGAGGTAGTCGTCGTAGAAGCCGATGGCGCCGAAGCCGACGGTGACGAAGAGCACCACCCACACATAGTGGTTCTCGAGATTGGCCCAGAGCAGGGTCGAGACCAGCACGCCCGCCATGATCATCAGGCCGCCCATGGTGGGCGTCCCGCGCTTGGTCAGCAGGTGGGATTGCGGCCCGTCCTCGCGGATCGGCTGGCCCTTGCCCTGGCGCACACGCAGGAGCGAGATGATCGCGGGGCCGAACAGGAACACGAACAGGAGCCCGGTCGCGGTCGCCCCGCCGGTCCGGAAGGTAATGTATCGGAAAATATTGAGGGGACTGAAATAGGGGCTGAGCTCAGCCAACCAGGTCAACATCGATTATCCTTTCAGCGCGTGCGCCATCTCGCTCGCGCCGTAACGTTCTTTCAGGGCTTTGACAACCAAAGCCATCTTCATGCTGAGCGATCCCTTCACGGTCAGGGCATCGCCGGGGCGGACCGCAGCGCAGACCGCGTCGACCAGTTCGGCGGATGTTTCCGTGTGGGCCGCGACCTTTCCGGCCGGCAGTTTGCCCACGAGGTTGCCCATCAGCTGGCCGGCCGCGAAGACAAGGTCGATGCCGTTGGCCTCGACCGCCTCCGCCAGCCCCTCATGAAGCTTCGGCCCTTCCGCGCCCAACTCCTTCATGTCGCCCAGGACGGCGATGCGCCGCCCCTTCCCTTCGAGCTCCACGGCCCCGAGATTGGCGAGCGCCGCCCTCACCGAGGCCGGGTTGGCGTTGTAGCTCTCGTCGATCAAGAGGGCTTCGCCGCCCCCGACGGACAGCATGGTCCGCTCGCCCCGCCCGACCGGGGGCTTGAGCTCGGAGAGGGTCAGAGCCGCGAAGGTCACGTCCGCCCCCAGGGCGTGGGCGGAAGCGAGCACGCTCAGCGAATTGAGGGCGATGTGCCGGCCCGGCGTGCCGATGCGATAGGTGAGCGGCTGGCCGAAGATGCGCGCCTCGACGATCGACTGGTCGGGCCTGACCAGGATGCGCTCGGCCCGGATGTCGGCCGCCTCGTGCTCGCCAAAGGTGAGGATCCGGCCCGCATTCGACGCCAGGGAATGGGCGCGCATGCGCTCGAAATAGGCGTTGTCGCGGTTGATGACGGCGGTGCCGCCGGGCTCGATCCCGGAGAAGATCTCGCCCTTGGCGTCGGCGATCCCCCACAAGGACGGAAAAAACTCGACATGGACCGGCTCGACCGTGGTGATGACGGCCACGTGCGGCCTGACCATGGCGGTGAGCGGCAGGATCTCGCCCGCATGGTTCATGCCGATCTCGAAGATCCCGAACCGGCTCTCACGGGGGAAGCGCGCCAGGGTGAGCGGCACGCCCCAGTGGTTGTTGTAGGAGGCGACGGAGGCGTGGGTCTCGCCCTGGCGGGAGAGCGCGAGGCGCATGGCCTCCTTGGTGCCGGTCTTGCCGACCGAGCCGGTGATGGCGACGATGCGGGCCTGGCTGCGCCGCCGGGCCGCCCGTCCGATCCGGCGCATGGCCTCGAGCACGTCCGGCACCACGATCAGCCGGTCGGAATCCTTGAAGGCGCCGGCCTTTTCCTCGGACACGACCGCCGCCGAAGCGCCCTTCTCCAGGGCCGCCGGCACGAAGTCGTGCCCGTCATGCACGTCGCCCCGGATGGCGAAATAGAGATCGCCCGGCTCCAGGGTGCGGGTGTCGATGGACGCGCCGGTGGCCTGCGCGAAGCCGCTCCCGACGCGGGCGCCGGTCGCAGCCGCGATCTCGTCCAGGGTCCAAAGGGGCGTGTTCATCCCTGCCTCTCCGCAATAGCCGCCCGCACTTCGTCGTGGTCCGAGAACGGCAGGGTCCGGTCGCCGATGATTTGGCCCGTTTCATGACCCTTGCCCGCCACGACCAGCACGTCGCCGGGGCGAAGGTCCCTGACGGCCGTTCGGATGGCCAGGGCCCGATCCCCGATTTCTTGGGCGCCGGGCGCAGCTTTCAAGACCTCGGCCCGGATGGCGGCCGGGTCCTCGGACCGGGGATTGTCGTCGGTGACGATCACCAGATCGGCCTTTTCGGCCGCGATCCGGCCCATGAGCGGGCGCTTGCCCCGGTCCCGGTCGCCGCCGCAGCCGACGATGCAGACCAAGCGGCCGGACGTGAAGGGCCGCAGGGCGTCGAGCACATGGGCCAAGGCGTCGGGCTTGTGGGCGTAGTCGACGATGCACAGAGCGCCGTTGACCTCGCCGACCTGCTCCAGGCGGCCGGAGACGCCCCTGAGGCCCGCGAATCCCGCCAGGATCTCCTCGGCTCGGCTCTCGCCTTCGACCGCAAGCACGAGGCCAGCCGCCACGAGGGCGTTCTCGACCTGGAAGCCGCCCAGCAGCGGCAGCACCGTCTCGATCCTCCGGCCGAAGGCCTCGACCGTGAGGGCCTGCCGGAAGCCTTCGGGCTTCGCCTCGACCAGACGGAGCGCCTCGCCCGCCGCTCCCGTGGTCATGAGGGTGAGGCCGCGCCGCTTCACGCCGTCGAGAAAGACGTCCGCGAAGGGGCCGTCCGCATTGATGACCGCAGGCGCCTCGTCCGGCACGAGCGTGTCGAACAGGCGCATCTTCGCGGCCGCATAGGCCTCGGTGGTGCCGTGGTAGTCGAGATGGTCGCGCCCAAGATTGGTGAAGCCGGCGGCGCTCAGGCGTACGCCGTCGAGGCGGCGCTGGTCGATGCCGTGGGACGAGGCCTCCATGGCGAGCCGGGTCACGCCGTCCCCGGCAAGGCGCGCGAGCGTCTGATGCAGCGAGATCGGATCGGGCGTGGTGAGCGAGCCGTAAGCCGCCCCGTCGGACGTGATGACCCCGAGGGTGCCGAGGCTGGCGGACTTGTAGCCGAGGACCGCGAAGAGCTGGCGCGTGAAGTCGGCCACCGAGCTCTTGCCGCTGGTGCCCGTGACGGCCACCACCTTCTCGGGCTGATCGTGGTAGAAATGCATCGCGGCGAGCGCCAGGGTGCGGCGTACGTCCGGCACCTGCACATAGACGACGCTGGCTGAGAGATCCGACGGACGCCCTGCTTCGCCTACGACCGCGACCGCGCCCGCGGCGACCGCCTGCGGCACGAAGCTCATGCCGTCGGCCTTCGTGCCGGGCACGGCGAAGAACACGCTGCCGGGGCCGACCTTGCGGCTGTCGGACGCGATGGCGGAAACGCGGAGCGCCGCCTGGCTGTCCTCCGCGTCCGGAACGATGTCGCCGAGGGTGAGCGGCTTGGTCATGGCTTCGACCCCCAGGCGCCGAGGCGCGACATGAGCGGGAACGGATGCGCCGGCGCCTCGAAGCGCGGCGGGATGCCGAGCAGGGGCGCGACGCGCTCGATCACGTTGCCGGTCACCGGGCCGGCGTTCCAGCCAGCGGTCGAGAAGCCGTAGGTGCCCTCCACGGCCTGCGGCTCGTCCATGATGGTCAGGAAGACGTATTTCGGCTTGTCGGCCGGCACCACCGCCGTGAAGGTGGTGAAGTTCTTGTTCTTGGAATAGCGGCCGTTGATGACCTTCTCGGCGGTGCCGGTCTTGCCGCCCACGAAGAAGCCCGCGATGGCCGCCGAGGAGGCGGAGCCCTGCGGCACCGACGCGTTGAGGCGCAGCACGTAGCGCATCGCCTCGCTGGTCTCGGGCTTGATCACCTGGAGGGCGGTCTGGCGCGCCTCCTCGGCGGTGCGCTTGAGGAAAGTCGGCTTGATGAGCATGCCGCCGTTGACGAGGGCGCCCACCGCCATGAGCGCCTGCAGCGGCGCGACCGCCAGGCCGTGGCCGAACGCGATCGTCATGGTGTTGAGCTCGCCCCAGCGCGGCGGGATGATCGGCGCGGCGTTCTCGGGCAGCTCGGTCTCGAGGCGGGCGAGCTGGCCCATCTTGCGCAGGAAGGCCTTGTGGCCCTCGACGCCGATGCCGAGCGCCATGCGGGCCGTGCCGATGTTCGACGAGTGCACGAACACCTCCGGCGTCGTCAGCACGCGGTGCGTGGCGTGGTAGTCGCCGATGGTGAACTTGCCGTAGCGCAGACCGGAGCGCGCGTCGAAGGACGAGTTGATGTTGTACTTGCCGGAATCGAGCGCCATCGCGACCGTGAGGGCCTTGAAGGTGGAGCCCATCTCGAACACGCCGACATTGATGCGGTTGATCTTGTCGTCCTGGAGCGCGTCGACCGGGTTGTTGGGATCGAAGTCGGGCAGCGACACGAGGGCAATGATCTCGCCCGTGTTCACGTCGAGGACGGCACCGGCCGTGGCCTTCGCCTTGAACTTCGCCATGCCCTTCTGGAGCTCGTCGCGCAGGGCGTGCTGCACGCGCAGGTCGAGGGAGAGCTGCACCGGCTTCAGGTCCGCCGCCGAGATGGCGAAGCCGGCGCCGTTGAGGTCCTGCAGGCCCTGGCTGTCGATGTACTTCTCGATGCCGGCGATGCCGACATTGTCCACGTTGGCGAAGCCGAGCACGTGCGCGGCCGCGACCGCGTTGGGATAGACGCGCTTGTTCTCGGGCAGGAAGCCCACGCCCGGGATGCCGAGGCGATGCACTTCGGCCTGCTGGCGCGGCGTGATCTCGCGCTTGACCCAGACGAAGCCCTTCTTGGTGCCGAGCTTGTTGCGCAGATCCGTTGCGTCGAGATCGGGCAGGACGGCGGTGAGCAGCTCGACCGCCTCGTCCTTGTCGATGATGTTGCGCGGCTCGGCGAAGACCGACACCATCTTCACGTCGGTCGCGAGGACCTCGCCGTTGCGGTCGACGATGTCGGGACGCGCGGCCGAGATCTCCGACGAGGCGGCGCGGCGCACCGCGCTCGTGTTGTCGCTCGTCATCGCCAGGTAGACGAGGCGCCCGCCGATGAGGCTGAACAGGCCCACGAAGCAGAGCGACGCGAAGCGGACGCGCGCCGTGCTCTTGTCGACCCGCAGGCGGAACAACTCGCGGGCATGGGTGAGAAGGCCGTTCCTGGCGGGAGCGGTCGGACCCTGCGGTTCGATGTCGGGCTGTTGCAACACGGGCGTTACCGTCTCGGGGTTTGCGTGGTCGGCGTACGGGACTCGCCGTTCTTGTCCTTGGGCGTCGTGGTCGGCCCGAACAGGCCGAGAGCCTCGAGCTTGCGCCCGATCTCGTCCTCGCGATCGGGCCGGTTGGGCAGGTCGGACAGGCGGGCGAGCTGCTGGATCTTCAGGGGCTGGAGATCGAGATGCTGGTCGGCCGCCTCCTGGAGGCGGTCGGGCCGGTCGAGGTACTGCCACTCCGCCTGCAGCACCGCGATGATGTCGCGCTCGCGCTGCACCTTGGATTTCAGCTTCGCGACCTGCTCCACGTAATAGAGCGTGTCGTACTTGATCGTGTAGGCCCAGGCCGCCGATGCGATCAGGGCCGTGATGGCGATGATGTGGAGCAGTCGGATCACCGGCGCCCTCCCCGTTTCTCGGCAGTCTGCGGCAGTTCCGCCAGCATGGTGATGGCGCTCAGGGGCTCCTGCGCGGGCGCGTCGGTGCGCGAGCCGGCGCGCAGCTTCGCCGAGCGGGCCCGGGGATTGCGCGCGACCTCCTGGTCGCCCGGGCCCACAGGTCCTTTCGTCACGGCCTCGAAGGTCGGCTCCGCCATGGCCGCAGCCGGCATGTGGCGGGAGCCCGCCGGCGCGCGTCCCGTACGGGCCGCGAAGAACTGCTTTACGATCCGGTCCTCGAGCGAATGGAAGGTGACGACCACGAGGCGACCGCCGGGCTTGAGGATGCGCTCGGCGGCGTGCAGCGCACGCACGAGTTCGCCCAACTCGTCGTTGACGGCGATGCGAAGTCCCTGGAACACCCGCGTGGCCGGATGGATCCCGTTCGGCTCCTGCCGGATGAGCGAGGCCACGAGATCCGCGAGCTCACGGGTGGTCTCGATCGGCTTGCGGCGGCGCGCCTCGATGACGGCGCGCGCGACCGCGCGGGCGCGGCGCTCCTCGCCGTAGTGATAGAAGATGTCGGCCAGCTCCGCCTCGGAGGACTCGTTCACGAGGTCGGCGGCGCTCGGACCCGAACGTTCCATGCGCATGTCGAGCGGGCCCTCGCTGCGGAACGAGAAGCCGCGCTCAGCCTCGTCGAGCTGCATGGACGAGACGCCGATGTCGAGCACGACCCCGTCGACGCCGTCGAACCCTTGCGCCTTCGCGATCTCGTCGAGGTCGCCGAAGCGTCCGGGCACGAGCACAAGGCGCTTCTTCGCCTTCGCGACGAGCGCGGCGCCGCCTGCGATCGCATCGGGATCGCGGTCGATGGCGATGACGGTATTGCGTGGATGGGCATCGAGAATGGCGCGGGTGTATCCGCCGGCGCCGAACGTGCCGTCGATGAACGTGCCGCCGCGCTTGACCTCAAGCGCCGAGCAGACCTCCGCCAGGAGCACAGGAACGTGACGGGTCGGTCCGCCAGCGGCTCCGGCTCCTGGGCCGTCGCCGCGTCCCATCATCGTTCCCGTACTCCTAGCGAGGTGTCCTGCACCATAGGTCGCTCCAAACTGCGGTTGCCCAGAACCTTCTTCAGATCCCGCACCTTCGCGCGCGCCCCCTCCAAGTACGCGCGAAACTGCTCCGGCTCCCAAATCTGGAACTTGTGACCGAGCCCGACGAACGTCACCGTATCGCCGATCCCGGCATGCACTTTCACCGAGTCCGTCAGGATGACACGCCCCTCCGGATCGACTTTCAGGATTTCGCTGGTTCCGAACAACGCCGTCGACAACTGATCCCGCTCGTCCGAATAGGGCGACATCGTCGACAAGAACGCGTCGATCTCGTTCAGAAGCACGTTGCCTCCCGCGTCCAGAGCCGGCGCATCCAGAGCTGGATGCACGTAGAGCCCCTCGAACCCGTCCCGGGCGAGCACCGCCCGAAAGGATGCCGGGATCGAGACGCGCCCCTTCGAATCCAACTTGTTGGTGAAATTGGACACGAAGCGGTTCATTGGCCGCAGCTTGCGCGCTCCTGATTGTCAGCCCCCCGACGGGCCGTTGAGGCCCGCCGCCGCCCGCCGCCGATGCGAACGCCTCTGTCCGAAGGTGGATGCCACCGCCTGTCTGGCGATGGGCGACCCCCTCGGGAGACACCGTCGACGGGATGGTTTGGGATAACATGGGACAGTATGGTCGTCAACGGAACGGGGCTGTAACGAATGGGTGCCGGAAGGCACGCCCTATGAGAGTTGTTTAGGGTTAATGAACCGTAAGCGGCCCAACGGTTTGGCGCCGCAGGCATGAAAAAACTTCGCTTTTGGGAGAGGTGTCAGCTGGCCTGTAAGCCGGGTTCTGTAGGGCCCGAGGCGAGCCTCGGACGCGGCGACCATTCCTCTGGGACGGCCATTGCTGACCGCCTCAAGCAACCAACCCGGACGACGGGCCTGGAAACGGGCCTGGCGCGAACGCCTGTCGTCCCTATTCGGTTTTGCTCCTGGTGGGGTTTACCATGCCGTCCGCATTACTGCGTCCGCGGTGCGCTCTTACCGCACCCTTTCACCCTTACCCCGGGGCCCGGAGGCCTGGCGGGGCGGTCTGCTTTCTGTGGCACTGTCCCTAGGGTTTCCCCCGCCGGACGTTATCCGGCACCGTGATTCCATGGAGCCCGGACTTTCCTCCCCGAGCGAACTCGGAGCGGCCGCCCGGCCAGCTGACGAGAGGGATGTGGTGCACAAAGCAGGCCCGCGTCAAGGCTCAAGGGCCCGCGGAACGCCGCAGGATCACTCGGCCGCCGCGGTGATCGTCTTCACCTTGGCGCAATAGGCGCGCGAAGCCGCCGTCATGGACTGTGTCCGGTGGCCGAACTGGTAGCGCAGGATGGTGCCGCAGGTGTCGCCCCCGGCAAGGCTGTAGGCCTTGGCCAGGTATTTCAGGCCGTATTGCAGGTTGGTCTCGGCGTCGAGCAGGCCCGCCGCATCGCCCTTGTAGCCCAGGGACTGGGCCGTGCGGAGGTTGACCTGGGTCAGGCCGAGATTGCCGCCGTTGCGGGCACGGGCGTTGTAGCGGCTCTCGAGGCGCACCACCGCGTCGGCGAGCTCGAACGGTAGGGAATTTTCCGACGCATAGCGGGCGATCAGCGGCTTCAGAGCGCCCGCGCGGACGGCGTCGGATGCCCGGGCGCCGGCTTTCCCGGCCACGAGGCTGGTGACGGACGCAAGTGATTCGCCCTCATCCCCGCTCTCCGCGCCGGCGACGCCACGCGCGGCGGCCCTGGCGCCCTTCCCGGGCACGGGCTTCTCGGCCACGGCCGCTTCCGCCGAGGCCTCGATCGGCTCCGCCGCAGGCGCAACGGCTTGCATGCTCTCGAATTCTTGAGGGGCGACGAGGCTTGGGCCGTCACCGCTTTCGGCGCGGGCATGGGTTGCCACGGCAAGTGCAATTGCCCCTAAAACCGCGACCACCATGGTCCTCAAGAAATGTCGCCAAGTCATCCGGAAACCCCGCAGGAAGATAGTCGCGAAATTCGGTGGGTGCTGGCGAAATGAGGCGAAGATGTGACTTGGCTATACGCAACTGTATTCGCAAGAATACGAAGCTAGACAATATTAGTCTTCATATATAAATGAAGCTTAGCCGTAGTACGTAACCCGTATGGGGGAAAATTTTCTACGGAAGCCCTCCTCGCCGGGAACCCTTTCCCCTGTGGAGAGTTGGCGAGTTGGTAAGGCCAAGCTAGATAGGGCTGGGCGGCCTACAGCCCATAGGAGACAGGGAAGCTTCCATGAAGAAGATCATCACAGCGATTGCCGCCGGTGCGCTCACCCTTTCGATGGCAGCCTGCAATACGCCCGGCGAACGCGCCGTGGGCGGCGCTGCGATCGGCGGCCTCGCCGGTGCGGCCATCGGCGGTGCAGCCACGGGCCGTGGCAGCGGCGCTCTCGCGGGTGCTGCAATCGGCGCTGCGGGTGGTGCGATCGTCGGCGCCAGCACGGCTCCGGCCCGTCCGGCCTGCCCCTACGGCACTTACCAGGACGTCTACGGCAACATCTACTGCCGCTGATTGCGACCTGAACCGAAATTTAGAGGCCGGAACCCTTTCCGGCCTCTTTTCTTTTGCCTGGTCTTGAGCGTACCACTCAATGACGATGATTCAGTCGATTTGGGGTAAGCTGGGCGGCGCGGGCATCGGACTCGCGCTCGGGGGTCCGATCGGCGCCCTGCTCGGCGGCGTGGCCGGTCATATGCTTGTGGATCGCGAAGGCGCACCGTTCGGGCGCCCGCCGCGCGACGTCCTGTTCACCATGGGGCTCGTGGCCCTGTCGGCCAAGATGGCGAAGGCCGACGGCATCGTGGTCGACCGGGAGATCAAGGCCTTCGAACAGGTGGTCGAGGTTCCGGCCGAGGAGCACGATCGCGTCTCCCGCCTGTACCGCCTGGCCATGGAAACCACCGACGGCTTCGAGGCCTATGCGCAGCAGATCGCCGATGCCTTCAAGGACGAGCCGGCGCTCCTCGAGGACGTGCTCGACGGCCTCTTCCACATTGCGAAGGCGGACGAGGCGGTGCATGAGGCCGAGTTCGCCTACGTGAAGGACGTGGCGACGATCTTCTCCTTCAGCCAGCAGGATTTCGAGCGGATCGCGGCCCGCCACGTGCGCCTCGCCGACGATCCGTACCTGATCCTCAACGCCAGCCGCGACATGAGCGACGACGAGTTGAAGCGGCACTACCGCAAGCTCGTCGCCGAGAACCATCCCGACCGGGAGATCGCCCGCGGGCTTCCGCCGGAGGCCGTGAAGATCGCCACTGAACGGCTCGCCACCATCAACGCCGCCTGGGAGCGCATCGCGGCCGAACGGAAGATCGGGTGACGCGATGAGCCCTCCCCTGACTCCCGAGAGTCCGGTCGCCGCGAAGGTCTTTCCTTCGCCGAACCATGGGGAGCGGAAGGACGGCCTGCGCCCCACCGTGCTGGTCCTGCACTACACCGGCATGCCGGATTCCGGCGAGGCCCTGCAATGGCTCTGCAACCCGGTCTCCCAAGTCTCCGCCCATTACTTCGTGTTCGAGGACGGGCGCGTGCTGCAGATGGTGCCCGAAGCGCGCCGCGCCTGGCATGCGGGCGTCTCGACCTGGGACGGCGAGGCCGACATCAACTCCCGCTCGATCGGCATCGAGATCGCCAATCCGGGCCATCCGGGCGGGCTCCCGCCCTTCCCCGAGGCGCAGATCGAAAGCGTGGTCGCGCTCACCCGTGACATCGTCACCCGCTGGCGCATTCCGGCCGTGCGGGTGCTCGGCCATTCCGACGTGGCGCCGGGCCGCAAGCTCGACCCGGGCGAAGCCTTCCCGTGGGAGAGCCTCCACCGCGCCGGCGTGGGCCACTGGGTGCCGCCCGCGCCCATGCGGGACGGGCGCTTCTTCTCCCGCGGCGACCAAGGCATGCCCATCGAGGCGCTCCAGGCCATGCTCGCCATGTACGGCTACGGCCTCAGGATCAACGGAACCTTCGACGAGGACACGGAAAAGGTGGTGACCGCCTTCCAGCGGCATTTCCGGCCCGAGCGCGTGGACGGCGTGGCCGACGCCTCGACCATCACCACCTTGCGGAACCTGATCGCCGCGCGGCCGCCGATTGCGACCGCATGACAAAGAGTTAATTCGAACTCGAACGAGATTTCGGCCACAATCCCCGCTCAAGGCCATGGTGGTCTTCGCGGAGGTTTCGTCGGTGCGTCGGGTCTGGTTCTGGATTGTGGCTGTTCTGGCGCTCGCCGGCGCTGCGGGGTTCTTCCTGTGGCGCCCCACGGGCGGCAATGCGTCCGATGCCGCCTACCGGCTCGCCAGCGCCGACCGGGGCACCATCGTCGCCAGCGTCCGCGCCACCGGAACGCTCAACCCCGTCACCACCGTCCTCGTCGGCTCGCAGCTCTCCGGCCAGGTGGTCGAGATCCTGGCCGACTACAATACCCCTGTGAAGGAAGGCCAGGTCGTCGCGCGCCTCTATTCGGAGCAGATCAAGTCCCGCCGCGACGCCGCGCAGGCTGACCTCGCGCAGGCCCAGGCCGACCGGGACACGAAGCGGGCGCAGATCGACAAGGCGAGGTCCGCCCTCCAGCGCGCGGAGGCGATCGCGCTCGATCTCGCGGCGCAGCGCGACAAGGCCCGGGCGCAGCTCGAGGACGCCCAGCGCACCTTCGAGCGGCAGACCACGCTGAACGCCCGCGCGGTCGGCGCCCAGACCGCCCTGGAGCAGGCGGAGACGCAGGTCGCCGTCCAGAAGGCCGCTCTCGCCTCGGCCGAGGCGCAGATCACCTCCAACAAAGCCGAAGCGGTGGGCCTGAAGGCGGACGTTGCCCTGGCGGAGGCCGGCGTGAAATCCGCCGAGGCGCTCATCCTGCAGCGGCAGGCCAAGCTGAAGGACATCGAGATCGACCTCGCCCGCACGGACATCCGCTCGCCGGTCGAAGGCGTGGTGGTCAAGCGCGACATCGAGCTCGGCCAGACGGTGGCGGCCTCGCTCTCGGCCCCGACGCTCTTCACCATCGCGCAGGACCTGCGGGAGATCGACATCTACGCCAACATCGACGAGGCCGACGTAGGGCTCCTCAAGCCCGACCAGCACGTGACCTTTACGGTCAACGCTTATCCGAACCGCAGCTTCGACGGCACCGTGCGCATGGTCCGCCTGGGGGCGCAGACGGTGCAGAATGTGGTGACCTATACGGCGGTGATCGGCGTGAAGAATCAGGACCTCGCGCTCCTGCCCGGCATGACGGCCAATCTCCAGATCATCACCGACGAGCGGGAGAACGTGCTCCGGATCCCCAACGCCGCCCTGCGCTTCCGGCCCGCGCAGCCGGCGGCCGCGGCGGCGGACGGCTCCGCGCCGCGGCAGCAGGCCGGACGGCGCTCGCGGGAGCCGGCGACAGTGGAGGCCGACGAGGGCAGCAGCGCCCGCGTCTACCGCCTGGCGGCCGACGGTTCGCCGCAAGCCGTGCCGATTCGCGTCGGTGCAACGGACGGCAGCTACACGGAAGTGCTGCGCGGCGGGCTGAAGGAAGGCGATGCGGTGATCGTCGGTGCGGGCTCGCGCGGCGGATCGGACCCTGCCGGATCACGGCCGGGCGCACGCCCGCGGCCGCCCCGGATGTTCTGAGGACCGGGCCATGGCGCTCATCGAAACACGCGATCTCGGACGGGTCTACGATCTCGATGCCGGCCGCGTCGTGGCGCTCGACCACGTCTCCCTCGACATCGACGAAGGCGACTTCGTCGCCGTCATGGGACCGTCCGGCTCGGGCAAGTCCACGTTCATGAACCTGGTCGGCTGCCTCGACAGACCCACTCACGGCACCTACCGGCTCGCCGGCACCGCGGTCGAGACCCTGGACGCGAACGGGCTCGCGCGGCTGCGCAACCGGGAGATCGGCTTCGTGTTCCAGCAGTTCAACCTGCTGCCCCGCGTGGATGCGCTCGGGAACGTGGCGCTCCCGATGGTCTATGCGGGCGTCGACCGCCGCACCCGGCGCGAGAAGGCGCGCGAGGCGCTCGCCCGCGTCGGCCTCGCCGAGCGCTGGCATCACCGTCCGATGCAGCTCTCCGGCGGCCAGCAGCAGCGCGTCGCCATCGCGCGCGCCCTCGTCAACGGCCCCAAGCTTCTGCTCGCCGACGAGCCGACCGGCGCCCTCGACAGCCGCACGGCCGCGGAGATCCTCGGGCTGTTCCAGGAGCTCAACCGGGAAGGCGTGACGGTCGTGCTCGTCACCCACGACGCCGATGTGGGCCGCCACGCCCGCCGGCTCATCCGCTTCAAGGACGGGCGCGTGCTGGAGGATTACCGCCAGACGCCGCTCGATGCGCGCGACCTCATCGCGGCGGAGAGCGCCGCATGAGACTGATGGAAGCGATCCGCTCCGCCCTTTCGGCCATCGCGGCGAATGCCCTGCGCAGCCTGCTCACCATGCTGGGCATCGTGATCGGCGTTGCGGCCGTGATCGCCATGGTGGCGATCGGGTCCGGCGCGCGAAACCTCGTTGACCAGCAGATCCGCTCCCTCGGGGCCAACCTCGCCATCGTGACGCCCGGCAACGTCACCCAGGGCGGCGCGCGCCTCGGCGCAGGCGCGGCCTCGACGCTCACGAGCGACGACGCGGAGGCGATCCGGCGTGAGGTCGACGGCGTGGTGGCGGCCGCGCCCTTCGTGCAGGGCGGCGCGCAGGTCGTCGCCGGAGCGAGCAACTGGGGCACGCGCATCTACGGCGTCGACCTCGACTGGTTCCAGGCCCGCGAATGGGACGTGGCGAACGGCCGGGGCTTCGACCCGGAGGAGGTGCGCCGGGGCGACATCGTGATCATTCTCGGCCAGACCGTCGCCCGCAACCTCTTCGGCGAGGATGACCCGATCGACCAGACGGTGCGCGTGCGCAACGTGCCGTTCCGGGTCATCGGCGTCATGGCCCCGAAGGGACAGTCCGCCTTCGGCCAGGACCAGGACGACGTGATCTTCGTGCCGCTCGATGCGGGCCGCCGCCGCGTGATCGGCCGCAACTACGCCAAGGACGGATCGGTGGGATCGATCTTCGTGAAGTTCGCGAGCGAGGAGGAGATCGAGCCCGGGATCGAGACCATGACCGCCCTGCTGCGCCAGCGGCACCGGATCGTCGGCGAGCAGGAGGACGACTTCTCCATCCGCAACCTCACCGAGATCGCCAACACGGCCTCGGCCTCCGCCAACACGCTCTCCATGCTGCTCGCCGCCGTCGCGGCGGTGTCGCTGCTCGTGGGCGGCATCGGCATCATGAACATCATGCTGGTCTCGGTGACCGAGCGCACCCGCGAGATCGGCCTGCGGCTCGCGGTCGGCGCGCGTCCGCGCGACATCCTCAGCCAGTTCCTGATCGAGGCCACGACGCACTCCACCATCGGCGGCGCGCTCGGCGTCGGACTGGGCGCGGGCGCGGCCTATCTGGTCGCGCAGCTCGCCGGCTGGCCGTCGCTGGTCTCGACGAACGCCATCATGCTGGCGGTCGGCTTCTCGGCCCTCGTCGGCATCTTCTTCGGCTTCTATCCGGCGCAGCGCGCCGCAAGGCTCGACCCCATCGAGGCCCTACGGCGGGAGTAAGACTCAGATCGACTCGGCCTTGGCGTAGATCTTCTGCGGCGGCTTGGCGAAGTACTTGAACAGCGCCGGGCAGAGCCAGCCCTCGCGGTTCTTGCCCTCCTCCCGGTACCAGTTGCCGCCGTATTCCTCGCGCAGCAGGGTCAGCTCAACCT
>JAFAAP010000232.1 GCA_023426505.1 Pseudomonadota bacterium | reverse complement strand
GGATCGGCGCGTCCTTGAGGAACGCGCGGGCCAGCGAGACCCGCTGGCGCTCGCCCCCCGAAAGCCGCCCGCCGCCCGGCCCGACCACCGTGTCGTAGCCGTCGGGCATCCGCATGATGAAGTCATGGGCGGCGGCGGCCTTGGCTGCCTCCACGATCTCGGCCTCCGAGGCGCCAGGACGCCCGAAGGCGATGTTGGCCCGCACCGTGTCGTCGAACAGGACCACCTCCTGGCTCACGACCGCGATGGCGGAGCGCAAGGACGCCAGGGTCACGTCGCGCACGTCCTGCCCGTCGATCAGCACGGCGCCGCTCGTGGCGTCGTAAAGGCGCGGCACCAGGGAGAGCAGGGTCGACTTGCCCGAGCCCGAGCGGCCCACGAGGGCCGTGGTGCGGCCCGCCTCGGCCACGAGGTCGATATGGTCGAGGGCGGCGGCGCCGTCCTTGGCATAGGAAAAGCCGAGATCGACGAACCGGATCTCGCCGCCCTTGACCACCAGCGGCGTCGCACCCGGCCGGTCGGTGATCTGCGGCGCCTCGTCCATGACGTCGAAGGTGCGCTGCAGGGCGGCGGCCGCCTCCTGCACGATGGCGTTGAGGTTGCCGAGCGCCCGGATCGGCTGCGCGGCGAGGATGAGGGCGCTGACGAAGCCCGTGAAATCGCCCACGGTGCTGCCGCCCGACACGATGCGCTGGCCGATCAGCACCAGCACGGCCGCGACCGCGAAGCCGCCGCCGGCCTCCAGCAGCGGATCGAGCCGGCCGCGGGCATTGGCGGCCTTCATCTTGAGCCGGCGGATCTCGTCGAAGGTGGCGGCGGCCTTGCCCTTGAGATAGCCCTCGAGGCTGTAGGTCTTGGCGATGCGGGTGCCGGCGAGGCTCTCGGTGATGAGGCTCGCCATCTGGCCGGTCTGCTCCTGGGTCGAGATCGCCACGCGCCGGAGCTTGCGGCCGATCTTCTCGATCGGCCAGGCGATGAACGGCACGGTGAGGCCCGCCACCAGGGTCAGGACCGGGTCGATCCAGATCATGGCGCCGACCAGGGCGATGATCGTGGTCACCTCGCGCAGGAACACGGTGGAGAGGCGGGTCAGCGCCTCCTTGATGAACAGGAAGTCGGTGGTGAAGCGCTGGGTCAGGGCCGCCGGGCTCTCCCGGCCGATCTGGGCGATGTCGGCGTCGATCATGTGGCCGTAGAGGGCCGTCTGCATGTCGGCCTCGATCTTCGTCACCACCCGGTTGGTCAGGATGGTGAGCGCCAGGAGCGAGAAGCCCTTCACGGACGTGACGGCGACCACGAAGAGCGGCGCGAGCAGGATCGCGGTCGCATCCCGGGCCGCGAAGGCGTCGAAGGCGGCCTTGATCAGCACCGGATAGAGCCCGGTCGCGCCCGACACCAGGGCTACCAGGACGAGGACGAGCATCAGCACCTTGGCGTGCGGACGCATCCAGTCCCGCCACAGGCGGCGGATCAGCGGCAGGGTGTCGCCTCTGAGGAGGCTTTTGCGGGCCATTTCTCTCGCTCCAGAATTGGCGTCCGGGTAGCATGGACGCCTTGAGGCGGCAAACCGCGCTTGCAATTTTGGTGCATCGGTGCTTGCAGGTGCGGCGTTAGGACAGACAGGACGCCGCCATGGATCTCGACACGCGCCGCAAGGTCGAAGGCATCGCCTTCCTGGTCGCATTCGCGGCCTGCATCCCGCTCGCCAACTGGATGGTCGGGAACGTGGGCACCGTCTGCGTGCCCGACGGGCCGTGCCTGATCCCGGTCGCCCCCGGCATCGCGGCGCCCAGCGCCGTGCTGGTGGTGGGCCTCGCCCTGGTGCTGCGCGACCTGGTGCAGCGGCGCCTCGGCAAGTGGTGGGCGCTCGCCGCGATCCTTTTCGGCGCCGTGCTGTCGGCCGCCGTGGCGCCCCGGTCGCTCATCGTGGCCTCCACGGCCGCCTTCCTGCTCTCGGAGCTGGCGGATCTTGCGGTCTACACTCCGCTCCAACGCCGCGGCCTCGTACTGGCCGTGGTGGCGAGCAGCCTCGTGGGCCTTGCCATCGACAGCGCCGTCTTCCTGCAGCTCGCCTTCGGCAACCTCGATTTCCTGCTGCCCCAGATCGTCGGCAAGGCCTGGATGGTGCTCCTCAGCATCCCAGTCATCGCCTGGATCCGCCGCCGCGACGAGCGCATCCACATGCCGGTGCGGGCGTAGGGCGGCCCGAACAGCAAAAAGCCGCCCGGAGGCGGCCTTTGAATTTCCAACGAGGTGTTTGGAAAATTGGAGCGGGCGAAGGGATTCGAACCCTCGACCCCAACCTTGGCAAGGTTGTGCTCTACCCCTGAGCTACACCCGCGCTCCGCGACGCCGTGGCGTCGTTGCGAGGCCCGTGATGTGCCCCAATTCGCGGCGCATTGCAAGAGGGTTTTGGCGGGAAGTTCGCACGAACGTCTTGAGCCGGGGGGCTCCTCTCGCTAGAAGCCGGGCCATACCGGAGGTATCGACGCCTTGTCCCATCTGTCGCCGCAAGCCCTTCTGGATCATTTGGCCGCACTCGGCATCCGGGCCGACACGGTCGAGCACGAGCCGGTCTTCACCGTGGCCGAATCGCGGCCCGTGAAGGCGCGCATCCCCGGCGCCCATTCCAAGAACCTGTTCGTGAAGGACAAGAAAGGCCGCTTCTTCCTGATCACCGCCAAGGACGAGACCGCGATCGACCTCAAGCGCACCCACGAGGCCATCGGGGCTTCGGGCCGGCTGTCCTTCGGGTCAGCCGAGCAACTGCGCAGCCTTTTGGGCGTCGAGCCCGGCTCGGTGACGCCGTTCGCCATCGTCAACGACAGAGCGGGCGAGGTGACCATGATCCTCGACGCCAACCTCATGGAGCACGAGCGGGTGAACTTTCACCCGCTGGTGAACTCCATGACGACGGGCGTTTCGCGCGAGGATCTGCTAAAGTTCATCCGCTCGACGGGGCACGAGCCCCGGATTCTACGCCTGCCCGAACCACCGCAGGAATTGCCGGAAGGCCAAGCCGCTCCCATGTGAAGGGAGAGTTCCTGTCACGATTGCCTTTCGAGGATCGCATGCTTTCCGACACCCCCTCCCCCGCGACGCCGTCCGACGACCTCGTGAAGGACACGACCACCGCCGCGTTCCGCCAGGATGTCCTGGCCGAATCCATGAAGCAGCCGGTGCTCGTCGATTTCTGGGCCCCCTGGTGCGGCCCCTGCAAGCAGCTCACCCCCGTGCTGGAGAAGGCCGTGCGCGCCGCCGGCGGCAAGGTGAAGCTCGTCAAGATGAACATCGACGAGCATCCGCAGATCGCCGGCCAGCTCGGCGTGCAGTCGATCCCGGCGGTGTTCGCGTTCCAGCGCGGCCAGCCGGTGGACGGCTTCATGGGCGCCCTGCCGGAGAGCCAGATCAAGGGCTTCATCGAGCGCCTCGTCGGCCCCTTGGGCCCGAGCGCCGCCGAGGAGCTCCTGGCCGAGGCCGACCGCCTCGCGCAGGAGGGCGACGCCGGCGGCGCGGCAGAGCTCTATGCCGCGGTCCTGTCGCAGGATCCCGAGAACGCGCCCGCACTCGCGGCGCTGGCCAAGCTGCACATCGAGCTGGGCGACATCGAGGGCGCGAAGCGCCTGCTCGACGCCGCGCCCGCCGCCAAGGCGAAGGATCCGGCGATCCTCGGAGCGCGCGCCGCCATCGAGCTCGCCGAGCAGGCAGGGTCGCTCGGCGACATCGCGGACCTGCAGCGCAAGGTGGAGGCCGACCCGCTCAACCACCAGGCGCGGTTCGACCTGGCGATCGCCCTGAACGCCCGCAACCGGCGCGAAGAAGCTGCGAACCAACTCCTTGAAATCATCCGTCGGGACCGCAATTGGAACGAGGACGGCGCACGCAAGCAACTCGTCCAGTTCTTCGAGGCCTGGGGCCCCATGGACGAGATGACGATTGCAGGACGGCGGAGGCTCTCCTCGATCCTGTTCGCTTGACGCCGTTCGACCGTTTGGGAGATCGGCATGGGAATGAACGCGGTTTACCGAGGACCTGGGGATTGCCCGAAGGTCGTTCCGGTTTTTCCGCTTCCTGGCGCCCTTCTGCTGCCGCGCGGCCAGATGCCCCTCAACATCTTCGAGCCGCGCTACCTGGCGATGGTGGATGACGTCCTCAAGGGCGACCGGATCATCGGCATGGTCCAGCCCGATGCCGATGGCGGCGGCTCGGCGACGGTGCCGAGGCTCTACCAGGTCGGCTGCGCGGGCCGCATCACCCAGTTCGCCGAGACCGGCGACGGCCGCTACCTGATCACGCTGGTCGGCATCGCGCGCTTCCACATCGAGGAGGAAATGCCGACCACGACCCTCTACCGGCAGTGCCGGGTGAACTTCGAGCCGTTCGAGGCCGATTTCACTGCCCGCTCCGGCGAGAACGAAGTCGACCGGGCGGGCGTCGTGAAGGCCCTGCGCGACTTCGTCGAGGCCGCTCATGTGCGGGTCGACTGGCAGGGCATCGAGGAGGCGCCGAACGAGGCTCTCGTCAACGCGCTCTCGATGATGAGCCCCTTCGGGGTGCGCGAGAAGCAGGCCCTGCTGGAGGCTCCGAACCTCAAGAAGCGCGCCGAGGTGCTGATCGCCCTGACCGAGATCGAGCTCGCCCGCAGCGGCTCGAGCTCCGATTCGACCATGCAGTAGGATTGTCCATGACCGACGACACGCCCCAGCCGCAGCCCGTGGAGGCCACGCGCATCGACCCGAAGCTCCTCGAGCTGCTGGTCTGCCCGCTCTCCAAGGAATCCCTCGACTACGACCCGGTGCGCCAGGAGCTGATCAGCCGCCGGGTGAAGCTCGCCTACCCGATCCGCGACGGCATCCCGATCATGCTGCCCGAGGAGGCGCGCCAGCTCACGGAGTGACGGCGTTACCCGCGCCCCCGCTTCTCGATCGCCTCCGCCAGATCCAGCACCCGCCTGGCCATCTCGGCGTGCAGCCGCTCGACCATGCGGCCGTCCACCGCCACGGCGCCCTTGTCGGCGTTCTCCGGCTTCTCGAACACCTCAACGACCGTGCGGGCCGCCGCGACCTCATCCGCTGTCGGCCCGAAGACCTCGTTGGCGACGGCGATCTGGTTCGGGTGGATGAGGCTCTTGCCGTCGAAGCCGCAATCGCGGCCCTGCTCGCACTCCGCCCTCAGGCCCGCCTCGTCGGAGAGATCGTTGTAGACGCCGTCGAGCACGTCGACCCCGTGGGCGCGGGCGGCGGCGAGCACCTGCATCAGCCAGGGCATCATGACGGCCCGTCCGGGCAGGAGCCGCGCCCGCGTCTCCTTGGCGAGGTCGTTGGTGCCGAGCACGAAGCAGGCGAGGCGCGAATCCACGTCGAGGGCGGAGCTGGCGATCTCCTCCGCCTTCAGCACCGCGAGGGGCGTCTCGATCATGGCCCAGACGCGGGTGCGCTCCGGCGCGCCGTGGCGGCGAAGCCGCATGCCGACGGCCGCGAGCGCTTCCGCGGACGAGACCTTCGGCACCAGCACCGCATCGGGCGCGGCCTGCGCCACGGCCGCGAGGTCGGCCTCGCCCCAGGGGGTGTCGAGGACGTTGATGCGGATCACCACCTCGCGGGCGCCGTAGCCGCCGTCCCGCGCGGCCGCGCAGGCCTGGTCCCGCGCCAGCTCCTTCCTGTCCGGCGCGACGGCGTCCTCCAGATCGAAGATCACCGCGTCGGCCGGAAGGGTCCGAGCCTTTTCCAGCGCACGGGCATTGGAGGCCGGCATGTAGAGCGCGCTGCGGCGGGGGCGGATCAAGGTCATGCGGTCCTCCTCTGTCGCGTTGATTTAAGGACCCGTATGCTGCCGCCGCAAACGAAAAGACGGGGCGGACCGCCTGATGTGGGTTGCGGGGATCGATGGATGCCGGACGGGCTGGATGGCGGCGCTGATGCGGGTGGGCGAGCCGGCCTCGGCCTCCTTGCGCATCGTGCGGAGCATCGCGGAGATCCTGGACGGCCCGGAGGCGCCTGCTTTCATCGCTGTCGACATGCCGATCGGCCTGCCCGACCGTACGCTCGGCTCGGGCCGGATGCCGGAGCAGCTCGTGCGGCGGCTCCTCGGCGCGCGGCAATCCTCGGTCTTCGCGATTCCCTCCCGCGCCGCCGTGCATGCGGAGGATTACGGCGCGGCCTGCGCGCTGGCGCTCGACACGTCCGATCCGCCGCGAAAGGTCTCGCGTCAGGGCTTCAACCTTTTTCCGAAGATCCGCGAGATCGACGCCCTGCTGCGCGCCCGGCCCGATCTGGTTCCGCGCCTCTTCGAGGTGCACCCGGAGCTCGCCTTCTGGTCGCTCAACGGGCGGCGGCCGCTCACCGAGCCCAAGAAGGTGAAGAGCAGGCCCCATGGTCCGGGCTTGGCGCTGCGGCGCGCGCTCCTGGCATTCGCCGGCCTCCCGGCCGCCCTCACGGAGGCCGCCCCTCCCCCGGGCGCGGGCGAGGACGACCTGATCGATGCGCTTGCGGGGTTGACCGTGGCGCTCGATCTGGCGACAGGTGGAGGGCAATCCTTCCCCGACCCGCCCGGCCGTGACGCCCACGGCCTGCCCGTCGCCATCTGGACCCACCGCCCCCGATGATCATCACCCGCGCCGCCATCCAAGACGCCCATTCCCGCATCGCCCCGCATATCCGCCGTACGCCGGCTTGGACCCTGCCGTCGGCCTTCGGCCATGACGGCCCGGTG
>JAFAAP010000227.1 GCA_023426505.1 Pseudomonadota bacterium | reverse complement strand
CAACACTGCTTAGCCCAGTCGAGGGCCTTGACGCGAGCCGGACGACGAACCTGTTCCCGGCGGCTGGCGGGACAGACGAGGAAACACTCGAGGGCGCGGAGATGCGCGGCGCCCGAACTCTGAAGAGCCGCGGGCGGGCCGTCACGGCCGAGGATTTCGAGACGATTGCACTCGCGGCCGGCCCGGTCGGGCGGGCTAAGGCGTTGCCATTGCACCACCCCGACTTCCCTGATCATGAAGTGCCCGGCACGGTCACGGTCGTGATCGTCCCCGCAGAGGAGGGCGTTTCGCCAAGGCCGAGCGATGCCTTGCTCCGCTGCGTCTGCGGTGCGCTCGACCGGGCGCGGCTCCTTACCACTGAGGTTTTCGTCGTTGCGCCGCGCTATCTCGATATTGCTGTCCATGCGGAGCTGTTCCCAGATCCCGACGCGGACGAAAGTGAGGTCAGAGAGGCTGCACTCGAGGCACTCCAGACGCATTTTCACCCGTTGACAGGCGGACCCGATCGAACGGGTTGGCCCTTCGGTGGCGCCATTTACTTCTCGCGTGTGCATCAGGTGCTTCTGTTCCCGGGTGTTGCTCGAATCGGCCGAGTCGAGGTCGAAGTCGATGGGGTACGCTACCCGCCCTGCACCGACATTCCGATCCCACCAGGCGCACTCCTTGCATCGGCAAACCATGAGGTCAGCGTGCTTCTTGACTCCGGGGAGGATGTACCGTGACGTCCGCCCGCCTGCTGCCGGCGCCAGCGCGCCTTCCGCACGATCCCTTGTTGATGCGCCTCAACGCCAACGAGCGTGGACCGCTGGCGACGGGAGTCGCTGAACGGGTGAGGCTCGATTCTCATGGCGCATACGCTCTGGCGATCAAGACGCCAGCCGGCCCGGGCCTCAGGGACCCGCTCGGAACGCTCGGCGGTCTCATCCCGCCCCCCTTCGTGGCCTTCGCACCGGATGGAGCGATCTATTTGCTCGACAGGGCTGGGCATCGCCTCCTGCGGTTCGACCCTTGCGCCTGTCGCTTTAAACCTTTGCCTTGCCTGATACAGGCGGGACCCGATCCGCGCGCCATCGCCAACCCGCTTGCGATCGCGGCCGACGAAGCCTTGCTGGCAGTCGCCGGCGCAACGAAGACCGGCGGTTGCGTTGTTGTGATGGCCCGCGCGAGCCTTTCTCCGCGTGTTATCCTCAATGTGGGCGGTGAGCCGAATGCGCTTGCCTTCGACCGGTACGGTTGTCTTGTCGTCGCCGATCGCATGAGCGGCACGCTTCACCGTTTCACGCCCGCGGGCCACGAGCGCAGCGTGTTTCATGGCGTCGGCCCTGTGCTCGGCCTTGCTGTCGATCGAGCAAACGGTGTCCTTGTCGCAACGGACACCGGAGCACGCCGCTACCGGTTCGGGGCCGGCGAGGCCGAGGATATCGAGACGGTCGACGAGATCCGGGCGACCCTCCCCCAGCTGCCATTCTCGGTCGACGCAGTAGGGCGGCTCGCTCTGGCACCGCTTTGCTATGCAAATGGTGCCCAACCAATCGGTCACGGGCTCTTCAACGCTAGGGGGGAGCCGGTCCGTGACAAGCCCGCTGGACATCCCCCTGCGGTTTTTTTCAAGACTGGCCGCCTGGTGACCGGAGCTCTCGACAGCCGCATTCATGCGTGCCAATGGCACAGAGTCCTGCTGGATGTCGACCTTCCAGCCGGAACGCAACTCCGAGTCCGTACCCGATGCGACGAAATCGAACTCGGCGCATCTGAGGCGGCGAGCCCCACATCCACGGCCTGGTCGTCACCTCAGATCTGGACCGAAAGCACGGGCGCACGCGAATTCCTTGTGCTGAGCCCTCCCGGCCGCTTTGCCTGGCTTGAGGTCGAGTTCACCGGTACCGGCGCGGCAACGCCGCAGTTGAGGAGCCTTGAGGTTGAATTCCCGCGGGTGTCGCTGCGCCGGTATCTTCCTGCTGCCTTTGCACCTGATCCAGTCTCCGCAGACTTCGCGGATCGCTTCCTCGCCATCTTCGACCAGAGTCTGCGCTCGATCGAGAAGCGCATCGACGGCATTGGCTATATCTACGACCCGCGGACAACTCCGGACGGGATGTTGGACTGGCTCGCGGGATGGATCGGGCTCTCGATGAGGGGGCTGACCATCCCCGATAAGCGTCGGCTGCTGCGCAACGCGCCGCGCCTTTATGCGAAGCGAGGAACGCTCGACGGCCTTCGCCAGCTGCTGCTGCTCCATCTCGGTCTCGACCGGCTGGATTGTCCGAAAACGCCCCAGCGCTGTGGTCCAACCTGCGGTCTACCTCCGACACGTCGGCCGGACCCCCCGATGCTGATTCTTGAACACTGGCGGCTGCGCCGCTGGCTGTTCCTCGGCCATGGCCGCCTCGGTGAAGGCTCTCGGCTGTGGGGCGAAAGCATCCTGAACCGCAGCCGCCTTGGCGAGAACATGCAGCTCGGTGTTACTCAGGCGAAACTGGAGCGTGACCCTCTGCGGGATCCTTTCCACGCCCATGCGCACGCCTTCAGTGTCTTCTTACCTGCAACAAGGGCCCAGACATTGGCCCAGCGACGGCGTCTCGAGTTGCTCATCGCGCAGGAGGCACCTGCCCACACCCGAGCCGTAGTACATTGGGTCGAGCCGACCATGCGGCTCGGAATCCAGTCGACGCTCGGTTTCGATGCCGTACTCGGGACGCCGGAGCCCCGGCCTGTTGTCCTCGACCAATCCCGGCTCGGTCGCGGAACCACCCTAGCCACGGATCCAACCCGCGGGCCGGGGGTGACACTCGGACGGGACCCGCGGCTTGGTCGCACCACCCACTTTTCCTGGCGCAGCTCGTAGGGAGACGACGATGCTCACAACATCACATGGCACGGCGTTCACCTGTCCCGAGTGCGCGCCGCGTCCGCTCATCAAAACAAACTGGTTCTGGGGCATGAACGTCGGGCCCCGTGACATGACAGATGACCGGCTCTTTGTCGAAGAGCATATCCGACTGCACCACCAGCGCCTGCACGGGACGGGCGTTGTCTGTGGTCTCCTGCTTGTTCAGCACCCGAACCCAGCCTGTCGGGACCGCCTCATTGGCCTGACGCCGGGCAGTGCGATCGAATGTTGTGGGCATCACATCCTTGTCGTCGAGGACGATGTGATCGATCTCGAGTCCTTCGAGGCCGTTCGGAAGCTTCTGAAAGAGCCCGATGACAAGCCGCACACCCTACGTTTCTGTATCCGGTACCGGGAGTGCCCGACAGAAGAGGTCCCTGTGCTTTACGACGAATGCGCATGCGACGACATACGATGCGCGCCCAGTCGAATCTTGGAGACCTATGCCGTTGATCTCGAAATCGATCCACCGCCCCTGCCTCGTCCTGCGTATCTGCCCAGGTTCGAGCGTGTGACGACGCTTCCGATTCAGAAGGCCGAGACGGTGCTCGCGGACCAGGCCGGCAACCGCCTCATTGCGCTGGCTGCTGATACCTTGTTTGAGCTCGACCGGGCAACCCACGTCATCACTGGAACACGAGCACTCACTGCGTCAGCAAGAGCCCTTACGCTTGGAACGGATGCAGCCCGATTGGCGGTCGTGGTCGGCGGCGACGCCATGAATGATCCGAAACTCACGATCCTCGACATTGGAGGTCCGGTGCCGGTCAAGACTGCCGTTGCGCGAGAGGGTACGCTTGCGGGTGCGCTGGATAGGCTAGTTGTTCTGGGCGAAACGCCGAACGGCGAGCTGGTCACCGTGATCGAGCCGATTGGGGGGCTGCGATGGTTCGAGGCTGGGATCCCTGTGCCCGTAGCTCCTGTGCGTTCACGCGACCTGGGCACTAAGAGCGCTGGCTTCGCCCTCTCCAGCGATGGACGGCAGCTCCGGGTGGTTGAGCCCGGGACAGCGAAGCTCCATACGATTGATCTGACACAGGGAGCGCTGCCGTCCGCTCAGATCACAATTCAAACCGTACCACCCGCACCAGCTGCTCCGACGGCTGTGCCCGTGGATGTTGTACTCTCCGTCCCGACTGGTGGTCCAGATCGGCTGATTGGGCTTTCGCGTACCGCCCGGAGCCTGCATCTCATCGATCCAGCCACTGGGACGGTCGAGGGCAGCGTGCTGCTCGACCACCCAATTGCCGCCGCCGCTGTGTCCGCCGATGGGGGTTGGGCCTTTGTTACCGTCACAGACGCCGCTGGCGTGGGGTTCCTTCAGGCGGTTGATCTGAACGCGATCCGGCAGGGGAATACACCGCCCTCTAGCACACCGTTCGCGCTTGGGCGCGGCATTGGAACACCGACTCTCGATCCGGAGGGGCGGCGCCTTTACGTGCCGTCCGACGACGGGGTTGCCGTCGTGGACATCCATGCACTCTCGTGCGGGGATCTGCTATCCGCCGACTGTCCCTCATGCGATGAGCCCGATTGCGTGGTACTTGCCACGGTCGAGAACTGGCGGCCGGGCTTCCGATTCGAAGACATGCCTTCCGGTCCCCGCGATGCGGCCGCCGACGCCGCCGCAACAATCGCTCGCATCGACAATCAAGCGGGTCGCATCGTCCTGCCGAGCACCCAAGCGATCGCGGCGGCCCTTGAATGCCTTCTCGATCGCAATGGCATTCCAGGCCCTCCAGGACCCCGTGGGCCGGCTGGGCCAGAGGGGCCTCATGGGGAAAAAGGCGAGAAGGGCGACAAAGGTGACAAGGGTGATCCAGGCCTTGGTCCAACGCTTACACACATCTGCGCCATCAGCTGGAAGCACGCCGAGAGGCTGAGCCGCGATGACCTCGTGTTCGAGCTTACGGCGTCAAATGGTCAACGGCGCCGAGAGCGCCGGCGGGTGTTCGGCCTTGTCGTCGCGTTCGACAGCGAGGTGCTCGTCGACGACCTGAACTCAATCAGCTTCATGGCTCTGTCCGATGCGCCCGAGCGCGATGAGGGACGGCGTCCACGCGTTTGCTGGTGCCAGATTCCAGGTGACGTGCATGGTCTTCGGTTGCGCAATCGTTGCACCATCGACCGCGAACCGCTCGATGTGGTCGCACCGGGTGGCTTCTGTGAGGCTGCCCTTTACGAGTTCGACCGAGAGGCTCTGGAACGGACGCTCGAAGCGGCGCACGGGCCCTTGCGCGTCCGGGTGCTCTTCAATGGTGATCTCGTGCGTGATCACCCGGCCCATCGCGGAATTGATGCCGATCACCTGCCGGGCTGGCTGCCCGACCGAAAAACGGGTGACGGTGTGGAGGGCGGGATGTTCGAGAGCTGGTTCACGCTCGTGCCGTGAGGAGAAATCAACGATGCCTTGCAAAAGCTGCTCAGGTCGTGTCCTCTCGCAACACTCGTCTTGGCTACCATTGGCGAACGGGCGGGCAGCGCCGATGTGTCTGCCGGAGCCTGCCTGTCCTGAATGCGGTGGCCTCGACGCGCTCTGCCGCCCGCGCTGGGTGGCCGGGATGGTGGTCAACGAGGCTGACCTCAACCGCCTCGACCATTACGTCACCGCAAAGCATCGGTTGCATAATCGTTTTGTCCATGGAGTCGGAGTTGTCTGTGGCTTGATGGTGACCTGTCATCCGTGCGGTGAGGGGATTGTCTCAATTGCTCCAGGCCTTTGTCACGGTCCATGTGGCGAGGACATTGTGGTGCCACGGCGGGACGACGTCGATGTCTGCGCCCTCATTCGCCAGTGTCGCGAGCTCGAGCGACGCGATGTCGAATGCGGGCCTTGGGGCGCTCGGGCAGATTGTAAAGACCTTGAGGAGACCTGGGTTCTGGCGATCCGCTACGACGAACGACCAAGTCGCAACGATCAACTGTTGCGTGCTGGCGAACGACGCTGTGAGTGCGACTGCGGAGGGGCGGGTGAGTGTAGGAGTTCGGGGGACTGCCACTGCGGCGGTGGCTGCGGCAACCAGAGCAGGGCAAAGTCACCGCGCCGCGATATGCCAACGGCCTGTGCCCCAACGGTGCTGTGCGAAACTTACCGTTACGAAGTCTTCCGTGCTCCCCCTGGGCCCAACTGCGATCCGCGCCAGCGCAGGTCTGAACTTGGTGCTCTCGGGCAGCGGATAGAGGGCTGTCTGAAGTCGCTGCTCCAAGTCATTAGGGATGTGCCGGTCCAGGAACTCTCGCCGAGGAGCGACCTCGCTGCCCGCCAAGCGTGGTCCCGCTTTTGCAACCGGGTGAAGGCTGCAATCCAGGAGCAGCTCTCCGGGGTAGGTGTAACGCGATGCGACCTTCTGAATGCACTCTGCAGCGTGCCTTGCCCGAGCCCCCAGCTCCAGGAACAGGCCTTTGTCGACGCGGTGCAGGCAAGCTTCAAGGCCATGGCACCTGTATTACTTACGGCGGTCAAGGACTGCATTTGTCTTTCGCTGCTGCCCCCCTGTCCTGAGCCGGTACATGACCCACGTCTGCCTCTTGCGCTCGTCACTGTGAGCGGCGGCGCCGATTGCCGGGTCACGGATATCTGCAACTGGACGCCACTTCGTCGAATGGTAGGCACATTTCCGAATGTCGCCTACTGGTTGTCCTTTCTCAATCTCGTGGAACAGCTACGCACGACCCTGTTCTGCCTGTGCTGTGCCGGCGAGGTGCCGGAACTGCCGGAGCAGTTCCGTCGGATGGACGGAATGTTTGCACGCGAGCCAGGTGCCGGCGGCCCGGCAGACGCTGACCGTGATGCCTTCGAGCGTTTGCGTGCGGCTGGAATCGATCTCGACGAACTGAGCCGGATTGGCGGCTGGCTTGAGCGGGCCGGGCAGGACCCAAGCCAGCTATTCTCCAGTTTCGCCGGAACCGTAGGTCTCGCCGATGGTATCGACGACCTGCGTGCGCGCCTCAATGCCTTGGAACGCGAAATCGCCGAGCTGCGTGCTCGTGGTCCTAACGGATAGGAGAGCCCAATGCAATCGCTCACACGTCCGCAGTTCTTCGACGGCCAATATATCGGAGCTGATGACCTTCAAGCGATCGTGGGTTATGGCAAGGCGCGGCTCGGTGAGCACCTGCTCGCCGGACATGGCTGGGGCATCGGAGCTGGCCTTGAAATTGTCGAACTGGAGGGGCCGGGTGGTCAGGTAGAAGCTTGGGTACAGCCTGGCTATTGCTGGGATGGGTACAGCCGCGCCATGTCGATTGCCACACCGGCGCCCATCACTTCTTCGCTCCTGCGCGGTAAGCCTGCGGGCGCTTGGTACGTCTGGTTGTCCTATCGCGAACGGGGACAAGAGGCATCGCGTCCGGGATATGGCGTTTGCGAAGGGGAAGAGGCCTATCTGCGGGTCGCAGAGGATTGCGAACTCCTCGTGACGGGTGAGCTTCGTCTCGATGAGCGACAGAGCGGTGTCATGATCGGAGGCACCCTGCGCAGCGATGCTCGCCTCGTCCGGCGCGTGTTCAATCCAACGGGGCCTTTTTTGCTCGACGCCGCCGTACCAGACCAGTTGCCGCATCCAAGACCAGATCGGGCGCGCTGGTTAATCCCACTTGGGCTTGTCGCCTGGGACGGAGCAGGCGCGCTGCGTCGGCTCAGCGATGAGGAGCGCCGAGCCTCGCGGCTGATGCGCCGCTATGTGGGATCTGTGGCTGAGAATCTCTACGCACCCGATGGCCTTCTACGGGTCCGGGCCCGCCTGAGCCGGGCACCGTCACAGCCGGATTCTTTTGTTGAGACGCTGGAGAGCGCAGCTCAGCCCCGACCTGATGACCTGGTGACCCAAGACAGTGAGCTGACGTTCAAGGAGTTGCTGTGGGTCGAGGGGGCAATGCGCGTGGTCGGTGACGCACGTCTGTTCGGCGGACGGCTCGACTTTCGCCTCTCGGATGGAACAACGCCGAAGGGCCCATTCACCATTGCTCGTGAATTCGTCGATGCGAATACGGCAGAGCAACTCACCGTTGCGATTGGCCTCCCAGGACCGGCCTTCGCCAATGACCGAATGGTTGTCGGTCCTGTTCGGGATCCTGCGGCTGTTCCGCTCTCGGTGCAACCGGTTCTTACGGTCCGGTCAGACGGGCAGGTTGGTGTTGGGACCGACGCACCGGCGTTGACCCTTGATGTCCGAGGCGATTTCGGCCGTGATGATGCCGGGGCGAGCCTTCACCTTCATCGATCACGCATTGCCGATGTCGGCGACGGCAAAATCGTTGCATCCGCAGGACAGAACGTCGTCGTGCTCGGTAAAGAGAACCACCGGGTGGGGATCAACAGCGAGAACCCGGCTCCGGGAGCCGCACTGGAGGTCAGAGGAGGCGGGATTGCGATCAACGCCACTCCTGCCGTGGCAAGCCTGCTCGGTTCGGAGATCCGTGATAACGGCGACGGCGTGCTGCGGATTCGAAGCGGTGGGGCGACCGTTGCATTCGACGGCGGTGATCGGGTCGGGATCGGCAGCGCAAATCCGCCTCCAGGTGTCGGTCTCGAGGTCCGCAATGGGGCAGTTGCCATCTCCGCTGCTCCAGCTGTCGCGACGCTCCTCGGCTCGGAACTGCGGGATGATGGTGATGGCGTGCTGCGCATCCGGAGTGGCGGCTCGGTCGTCTCGTTCGATGGAAACGACCGTATCGGCATTGGCACAGCTAATCCTGCGGCGGGCGTGGGTCTGGACGTTCGCACCGGCACTATCGCAATCAACACGACCCCGGCGATGATGACCCTTCTTGGTTCTGAGCTGCGGGACAACAACGACGGGATTCTCCGAATCCGCAGCGGCGGCGAGATCGTTGCCTTCGATGGCAACGACCGAGTTGGCATCCGAACCGCCAGTCCGGATGCCAGTGCCGCTCTCGACATCGTCGGCAATCTCCGGGTCAGTGGATCCTACCTTGGTCCTTCGGATAGTCGTCTCAAGCAAGGAATCGAGCCGATCACGAATGCACTTGATCAGATCCTGCGCCTGCGCGGTGTGCGCTTCGAGTTTCGCGAGACTGCAGGCGGGCAACATCCGAGCGGCCCCCGTACAGGATTTCTTGCCGAGGAGGTGGAGCGGGTTTTCCCAGAAAGGGTGGTCGTCGGACAGGACGGAATGAAGTGGCTCGATATGCAAGGCTTCGAGGCTATCCTGCTGGAAGCTCTCCGCGAAATCAGCGGCCGCATCGAGTCCTTGGAACAAGATAACGCGGAGTTGCGCCGCCGGCTTGACGCTCTCGAGAAGAGCAACCCATCGCCTCGTCCGCACCGACGGAGAAAGCCGCGGCAGGGCGACGCGGAGTCAGCGTGACATCATGGGGCAGCTCCGGATCGAGAGCTTATCAGCCGCTTATCACGTTGAAGCAGGCCATCCTGAGCCCGACCGCTTGAAAGTGGATCTCGATCGGGTGCTCAGAATGCTACCCTCTCTCATTGCGCGCGCAATTAGCACCCTTAATGTAGAGGTGGAGCATGTCTGTCTTATCCGGCGGGTCGAAGTTGATCTCGGGCTCGACGCAGAGGCTGATCCTGCGGTGATCGGCGCGGTCTGGGCGTCAGCGATCACGACGGCCATCGTACGACGTATCGCTCATGACGGGGACGGGGTCGTGCGCTTCGACGATCGGGCCGCCCAGCTCGCGCATTTTCTCGTCCAGCTCGCCGATGGCCATGCGTGGTCTGAGTGGCACCACGACTCGTACGTTGGTCTTCGAGTGCTTCCGCCCGCCATGGGACTGCGCACGGCCGTCCTCGACAACGTCGATCTCGGTCTCGCAGCACTCTTGCGTCTGGACGACTGGGAACGAGGCAGGGTGATTGACGCACTTGGGGCGGCGCAGGCCGGACTCGTGCTCGCTGGGTTGTCCGATGGGGGTGCTGACGCTACTGACGATCTATTTCCAAGACTGGCGGAAGCAGCTGGGTGCACTCATGTCAGCGCGGCGTGCGCGAACCGGCTCGCACTTGCGCTCTATCTTTCTGCCGCCGGCAACCAGCGGCCGGGACCGGAGACGGCGCGTTTGGCCCGTGCCATCGCGACGTTCCATGCCACGGCCGCCCGTGGCCAGATCGACATCGCCGAGGTTACCGCCTCAGGTACGGTCGGCGACCTCGTCGAGCTGTTGGGCTGGTCGGCTGCCGAGCCGCTGCTACCCCTGATAGGTCTGCGCGGTGAGGACCGTCGGGCGCTTGGGCGATCCATCGAGGGCTCGCTGGGCCCTGTTGCGACCCGCCATACCGTGTTTGGCGGCCTCTTCCTCCTTTTGGCCAATCTCGATGACATGCCTATGCCTGACTTGGTCGGTTGCGACAGCCCGGAGGGAATGGACCCAACCCACCTGCTGCGGTTTCTTGTGCTTGCTAACGCCGCTGGAACTGACCAGACGCTTGGGGTGCTGCTTGACCCAACGTGGCGCGATCTGTTCGGCGTGCCGCCCCGGCTCTCCCCTCTTCTGATCCAGCGTTGGGTGGCGACGTTGCCGCTCAACACGCTGCGAGGCTGGCGCCGGCAGCTTGATGTTGTGATGCCCCGTTGTGATATCTGGCCTGCCCATCCGCCCGGCTTGGCTGCTGTCCTGAGCGCCGCGGTCGTCTTCCTCTTTTCGCGCTTTGCACGACGGCTGCCGGGGTTCAACCGATCGACGCCGAACTACCTGCGCTGCAATTTCCTTGGTGTCCGGGCCCGGGTTGACTTCGATCTCACGCGGATCCGGGTCCAGGTCAGCCGTCCCCCGCTCGACGTGGTGCTCGCAATGACCACCATCGCATCCAGCCGCTTGAACCTGCCATGGCTCGACGCACGGACCATCGAAATTTCCCGAGAGGGCTGAGCTGATGAACACGATTCTCGCCCGAGAGCTGGCATGGCTCGATCACCTTCTCCAGCGGGAGGTGCGGCGCCAGCGTGCGGTCTACGAGCTCGCGATCGACGAGTTTCGCGGCCTTTTCGTCAGCGACGATCAGGTCGATGCTTATTTTCGCGCTGTTCCCGAGAATGTGGAGTTAGGTTGCGCACTTCCATGTCCCGCGCCCGAACAAGGATCGCCCCTTGCCGCTATCGCCAAGTGCTTCAATCTTGACCCGATGGATGTGAGCCTCCTTGTTGTCGCGCTCGCACCCGAGCTTGATCGGCGTTACGAAACTACTTTTGCCTATCTCAACAACGATATCGGTCGGAAATGGCCAACGATTGACCTCGCCTGTCGCCTGCTCGACGACCGGTCGGGTGTTCACGCTGCGCTGCTCCCCGGTGCTGCACTTGTCGCGACGGGTCTCGTGGAGGTTTGGACTGAAGGCGCGGGACGCCGGCCCGAGCGAGCCACGGCCTTCGGCGCAAGTTTGCCAGCGAGCCGCTTCGTACAGGCTTTACCCGCGCCGCTACCGGAAGGCGCTCAGCTTGTTTACCCGAGCGGAGCTGATCCGCTGCCATCTCTCGCTCCTCTCGATTTGCTGGTCGAGGCAAACGACGCGCCCGCGCTCATGGTGCTGATTGGGGCCATCCCACTCGAACCTTCGCTGAAGGCAGAAGGTCTCGCCGACGCTTTAGCGCGGCCCGTTATTTGGGTCGACCTAAAGGCGTTGGACCAACCGCACGACGGTCTCCGGGCACTGCACCCCACCGCGCACCTTGAGAGGGCCGCGGTTCTGGTTGAGGGTCTAGAAGGAGCCATTCCCTCGGACGCACTGGCCGGGCGCCGTCTCGCCGCAGCCCTAGCGGCTCTGCCTGGTCCAACTATCATCGTAGTACAGCAGGCAGCGTTACTCGATTTCCTTGAAGATCAGAATTACGTCGCGTGCCGACTGGCGGAGCCAGATAGACACACACAACGCACGATTTGGGGCCGGTGTCTTGCGCGGGCGGGACTCGGCACAGATCCGGCGGTTCTACAGCTCGTTACCGAGCGCTTTCGCCTCGAACCAACACGAATCGAGCGGGCTGTCGGTGCCGCAGCGGTTGCGCACCGCCTTTCGGCATCCCGTTCTGCCTTCGTATCTGCTGAGGAACTCTGCACCGCCGCGCGCGAAGAGTCTGGGTCGGCCTTGCGGAGCCTTGCTATACAATTGCCAGTCCACCAAGCCTGGACCGATCTTATCCTGCCGGCGGCGACCCTGGTAAGGGTCCGTGCCGTTGCCGATGCCATCGCGAACCGCGCCCGCGTTCAGGACGAATGGGGCATGGCGCGCCTGTCCGGTGCTCGTGGTCTTGTCGCTCTTTTCCAGGGTGCGTCGGGCACAGGCAAAACCATGAGTGCCGGAGTCATTGCTCACGAGCTCGGACTCGACCTCTTTAGAATTGATCTCTCTTCCACCGTGTCGAAGTACATTGGCGAAACTGAGAAGAACCTTGAGCGGTTGTTCCGTGCTGCACAGGGGTCGAACGCGATTCTTCTATTCGATGAAGCCGACGCTCTCTTTGGGAAGCGTTCTGAGGTCAAGGATGCGCACGACCGTTACGCCAACATTGAGGTGTCTTATCTTCTGCAGCGCATGGAAGAGCATGACGGGCCAATGATTCTGGCCACCAACTTCGCGCGAAATATCGACCAAGCTTTTGCCCGCCGTCTTCAGCACGTCGTCGAATTTCCCTCGCCGGATGCCGAAATTCGTGAGCGCCTATGGCACCGCATGCTCGCACCCCCCCTTCCTCTCGAAAATGACGTTGATCGTCACTTCCTGGCTCATGCATTTGAGCTCACGGGTGGCGAAATTCGAAAAGCCGCCCTCGATGCAGCCTTCGCGGCGGCTGCAGGATCCAATGCTGTGGGCATGATGCATCTTGTCACAAGCGCGGCACAGGAAGTTCGCCGCCAGGGACGATTAGTCGGCGCAGCCGATCTGGGAATCTATGGGGCGCATCTGAGAGAGGTCGCATGAAGGAAGCGAAGTCAGCAGCCTCAGCGCCTAAGCGCCGGCAACTCGCTTCGGGCCGTGGCGAGACACGCTCGGATATGTCCCGCAGCCAGACGATGCAGGCGCTCTATCGCGCTGGCATGGTGCGGGCGAAGCTTGAAGTTGGCAGCACATTTGGTCCAGCGGAACGGGACGCAGACGCGGTCGCGGATCGCGTCATGCGAAGTGCAGACGGATCATGCTGTGCGGGGTGTGCGGCCGGCGAATCCTGTGGTGGCGAGATTCGCCGGTCACCGCTCGGTATCGCTGGACCCTCGCGGCCGCTGCCGGATAGAACGGAGGTTCAGGTGCGCCGCGCCACCGGAGGCGGGGAGGGGCTATCGCCGCAGTTGCGTGCTTTCTTTGAACCCCGCTTGGGACGGGACCTCTCTGGCGTGCGAATCCACCGCGGGCCAGAGGCGGCTGAAGCAGCAAGAGCAATTGGTGCTCGCGCCTTTGCTCTTGGCCCACACATCGGCTTCGGCGCGGGGCAATGGCAGCCCGAGAGCGTGAGCGGTCGAAAGCTGATCGCGCATGAACTGGCGCACGTCGCGCAAGCAGACACGGATGAGTCGGTGAGGCGGCAGCCGAGCGATGCCCAAAAGCCCGACGCCAAGTCTTGGCAAGCAATTTGCGCAGGCGCAGGCGGTGCTGAAAATCCGAAAGCGCTTGCCGACATCTGCTCGATCCTTGGAAACTTTTGGGTAGGCCCGCTCGACGAAGCTGCCCTCGAACGCGAGTGGGACGACTTCGGGCCCCAGCTGCCCGCAATGGCTGAGCGGTACTTTCCCGTTTGGCAGGAGTGCCTCGCGCGCGGCGCAGAACTTTATGACATACCGGCTGCCCAGGCGTTTCGTGCGGCTTTCGAGGCCGACGTTAAGGCAGTTGCGCGGGCCCACATGCGCGCAAATCGCGATTACATCACGGCAGAACTGGAACGCTTTGGCCTCATCGAAGGTCGGACCCCTGATCCGGAAGCAAAGCGTCGGGCCCTCGAGGATATCACGACGGCAGCCCGTCTCGTGCTCCGTGCAAGGGAGGCTCAACAGAAGCTTGCAAGCATTCAGGTCGGCTACGACTATGAGGGCGTCGACCTTCCCGGGGGCGCGCACAAAACAGTAATGGAGCCGGCCTATTTCACCCCGCTGCGACCACCGATGCGGGGGCCTTTAGAGAACGAAGATCCGCCTATGGCGAAGTGGACTGATGTGAAGCCGCATGCTGACGTGCTCGCTGACATTATCCTGGGGCTGCAGACGGCTTATCCAACGCTTGGCGCGTTAGATCGCAACAGTTCCAGCTACGAAGAGCAGCTTAAACAACTTGGATCCAACGATCCTCAGCAAGCGCTCGCTGTCGTTAGCCGTACACTTCGTGAAGTTCTTGGAAACCTCGATCGGACTGAGCCGAAGCTTGAAAGCGGCCTGCTCGACTGGCGTGACCTTACGCCGATCCACGATCAGCTGTTCAGCAACACTGCGGGACAGCCCGTGATCCACCCTTGGCACCAGCCATTTTATCAAGGGATCGGGCGCGACATCCTATCGGATCATGAGGCAAAGGAGTTCTGGATCGGTCTCGGGCTAGGCTCACTTGCAGCCGCGGCCTTCATCGTTGCCGAAATCGCGACGCTCGGCACAGCGACATTCTTCATTGCAGCTGGAGTTGCGGCTGCTGCGACGGGGATCCAAGCAGGTCGTAGCTGGGCCCATTACACCAATCTGGCAGAGGCCGCGCGGGCGAGCATTACTCCCGAGCGAGCATTGGTGACCAGTGGTCAAGCGAGCGCGGCCCTGCTCACCGCGGTGATGGATACAGCCTTCGCAGTGTTCGATGTTTACGGACCGGCTGCGCGCGCGTTGCGCGGGGCCAGTACTACAGTGGAGCGAAGTGCCGAGCTTGCGGCCAAGCGCGCCTTGGCGGAAGCGAAGCAACGAGAGGCGGCCGAGCTTACCGCCCGAGAGGTTGCGGAGCAGAAAGCGGTTCGCGAGACGGCGGAAGGCGCCGTTCAAGCAGTGGGTCGTCAAGCTGGCGGTATGACGGCCCGTTCCTTGGCTCGACAAGTTGCGGATTTTATTCAGGACTTTATTCGAGCCGTGAAGCGGTGGGCACAGGATGTCTATAAAACGTTTGGGTTCCGTCAATACGTCGTTGAGATTGAGGGAGAGTGGATTGCCCTCTATGGCATCCGTTCGAAGGTTCTGCTCGCTCGCTTCAAACGTGACGCTGTGGAAACTTGGGTCATCGAAAAGACCTCTGATATCCAAGCAGCGCTCCATTCGCGAGGCAGCCAACTCGGAGCGGCACGGGCAGCGAATCTCAGTGGTGATGAAGCGCTTAGCAATCTTCTTCGTAGCAATGCCGTCCACCTCTCAGAGGAGATAGGCGAACTGGCTGCCGAGCAGGTGGTTGTATCTCGTTTCAAGAGCGCCGTGCGGATACATCGAGGGTCTGGGTCTGGGACATTGGACTTGATCTTCCGCCTCTCCAGTGGCGAGATTATCGTGGTCGAAGCGAAAGGCGGGGCAGGGCGGCTCATTACGAGAGAGATCGCGCCCGGTGTGCGAGCGGAGCAGGGAACTGTAGCCTATCTTCGCTCAGTATTGCAGGAAATGGCGGCTCGCCAGGGCGAGCAAGCGGTCGCAAATGAAGTGCTTGCCGCGCTGGGCAGCCAGCGGTTACGGTATTTCCTAAGTGAGACTCCGATTTCAGGCGGGTTGAGTGAACTCATAACCACCCTATCCGAATTCCGAGTGCGATGAGGGTCCCGGCGATGAAAGGGAACATTGAAGTCGAGCATGCCCTTCACCAGCGACTTGCAGCCGTTATGGAACGTCTTGTGGACCTTCCCGGTCCGCGCCTGGAGCATCTGACGCAGGTCGCTGCCTATAGTCGCTTTGAGGATGCTTTGTTAGCGGCAGGTTTACATGCGTGTTTGGGCTCGGACAGGACAGTGGTAAATCGACTCCTTGGAGTGGCATGCGAGGCTGCTGTTGAGGTCTTCCAGCAGAGGCGCAGCACCCTTGTCACTCTGGAACATCTACCATCTGAGGAAGAGGACGTCTTTATCGATGATACGGCTGCCAGTTCTTGGACACTCATCCGGGGCTTGTATGCTGGGCTTGCGTCACGTCATCCATGCGCACGTCAGTTGGCCATGTTCGCTGACGACTTCGAAGAGCCTGAGGGGATCATCGCTTCCGATGTGCTAGGACGTGTAGCAGTTGCGGCAGCATTGGCTGTTCGCGGTCAAGACGAAGTCGCCCGCGGTATATTAGAGGAGGCTAGCGCCGAGGGCGACGAGAGCGATGCCTTGTGGGTTCACCAAGCACGTGCTCTGCTTGCGTTGCTTCGCGGAAAAGCGGATCAGTGGGACGCAGAACTTAACCAGGTCAGATACTTGTGGACGAATTGGTATCATGCGCAATCGGCTCAAATGAACCCAGAGGAATGCCTCAATCTGCCGGTGCTTGGGCTGGTGGGCTTACGTGAGTGGCGCCTAAGGGCGTGAATAGCTCAAGCTGGAAAAACCTATTTCCCAGCTCGTCATCAGCGCCTGAATGCATCCTTCTCGATTCCGTGGCGCTTCAGGAGACGTCCCATCGCGCGCCGTTCCGTGCCGGCGTGGCGGGCAGCCTCGCTGACGTTGCCTTGAGCAAGGGCGAGGATGCGGCGTAAGTATTGGTCGTCGAATTCCCAGGAGTGGCGGGCGCGGGCGGCTTTCAGGCCGCCTTCGAGCATCTGGTGGGTTTGGGCGGTGGGGCGTTCGGACGTGCAGATCGGGGCGCCAAGGTCGCCGGCGGTGATCAGGCCGTTCCGGGCGAGCACGATCGCGCGGTGGAGGGCATTCTCAAGTTCGCGCACGTTGCCCGGCCATGGCTGAGCGGCAAGCCACGCCTCTGCCTCGGCCTCGAGCCTCGGTGGGGATCGACCATAGGCGGCTGCAAGGCGTGTCAACACAGCGCGGGCAATCAGCGGTATGTCATCGCGGCGGACCGCGAGCGCCGGCACCTCAAGACTCAAAACGTCAAGGCGAAATCTCAGGTCGGGCCGGAACCGATCCTCCACCAGATCGGCATTTGTCGCAGCAATAACCCGCACATCGACGTGCTCGGTTTGAGTTCCCCCCACACGGCGAAACTCACGGTCCTGGAGGAAGCGGAGCAGGGCCACCTGCCCGCGGATGGACAGGCTGTCGACCTCGTCGAGGAAGAGGGTGCCCCGGTTGGCTTGGGCGACGAGGCCCTGGCGGTCACCCTTGGCATCGGTGAATGCCCCCTTGGCATGCCCGAAGAGTTCGCTTTCGATTAACGTCTCGGGCAAGGCACCGCAATTGACCGGCACGAACGGCCCTCCCTTGCGGGTCCCGAGAGAATGGATGGCCCGGGCAAAAAGCTCCTTGCCCGTGCCGGTCTCGCCGTGGATCAGGACCGGGGCGAACGACGCGGCAAAGCGGTGGGCGAGGGTGAGGGCCGTCACGAAGCCCGGGGAGCGTCCGACCAATCCGAGTGCGGCACACGTGGCCGATAGTGTCGCGGACGCTGATGGTGGCTCGCAAGGGCCGCTCGGGTCGTCGGCATGTAGGCAATGGTCCATCGCGCTCTCCAACGCTCGCCACCGATCGGCCCATGGGCCGGCTCAGGACAGGCAGTTCGGATGTCCAACGCTGGCGCCCGGTCAGTGCCCGGTCAGTGCTGGACCCAGGAGGTCATCTTGATGATCAATCGAACCGCAATGCCTCAGCAACGCCCGATCATCGACCGGGCATTTGAGCTGTCAGCTACTTGTCACATACAATGGAAGCGGCAGGAATACTGACACTGCCGCGCACTATAACGCTCGTACGACGCAGTATTCGAATAAATTACTATAGCTAGGAGGGGCGGGTGGTGTCAACGAGCCGTCCGGGCAGCGGTGAGCTCGACTGGCAGAACGTGGCCGTGCCGGCCGCCCGGCGGTGCACTGATGGCCAGCCACTGCGAAACGGGCATTGCAGTGGCGGCCTCGGGTGCGCTCGCCTGTGCAACGTCCCCGGGAGCGCAAGATCCTTCGCGCTCGCAGTCGCCCTTGGGCTGACACCAGCTGTTAGCGCCGGTCTCTTGCTGTGAGAACGACGACCTGCGACGGCATCGGCGCGACCAGTCGCAGCACGTGCGCGGCCCAGACCTCCATTGCGTGGCGGCGCTCGTCAAGAAACTCATGCCGCTGATAAACCCCGACGATCCCGCCAAAAGTGCCCCCGGTGTGATTCAGGGCCTTTTCGACGACGTGAACGGGGACACCGAGCCGGGCGCACCCGCTGGCGAAGGTCCGGCGCAGGTCGTGCAACCGCCATGGCTTGAGCGGCTCGCCGTCGGGCATGATATCGGCGGCGCGGGCATTCAGGCGCTCGAGCACCTTGGAGACGCCGGAAAACGGACTTTGCCCGGTGGTGGTGAAGAGAAAGGGAGACGCAGGATCACCGATGCGGGGAAGCCGCCTAGGAGGTCGAGGACAGGCCCGGACAGCGGGACCAGATGGGCCACAGCGGTCTTCGAGCGCGCGCGGAATCGTCCACAGGCGGCCGCCGAGGTCGATTTCCGGCCACTCCGCCTCCAGCACCTCTGACCGCCGGGCGCCCGTCAGGATCAGGAGATGGACGGCCGTACCAAACGGATAGCCGAGGCCGGCGGCAGCCCGCCAGAGAGCCGTCAGCTCGGCGTCGGTGAGAACCCGGTCGCGGGCGGTTTCCGGTGCGGGCGGCCTCAGGCCGGCTGTGGGCGAGGCGTCGAGGATCCCGCGCGCCACCGCCCAGTGGAAGAACGGCTTCAATCGCGTCAGCAGCCGGTTGGCCTGAATCGCGGAGCCGCGGTCGATGATGGTGTCGATCACGTCAAGGACGTCGCGCCGGCCGATCGTGTGCAGGTCCCGATCCCGCCAGGCGGCGAGGTCGGCCCGCAGGAGCAGCCGTTCGGTCTCGGACCAGGTGCGGTGATGGGCCCGGGCATGGCGCTGAATGTACTCGGCCGCGATGGCGCCGAAGGTCTGACGGGCCACACCGCCGGGGTCCTTCGCCGCCTTGTCCCGAGCCGGATCCTGTCCCCGCCCAACCGCCTGGAGGGCCGCGCGCGCTGCCGCCCGCGCGTCGGCCAGCGACAGGAGCGGGTAAGGCCCCAGCGTCAGCTTCTTCGAGGCACCGGCAAAGCGGTAGCGGGTAGCCCAGGATTTCGACCCGGACGGCTGGACAACCAGGTAGAGGCCGGGGAGGGCGCCGTCCGGGATTTCCCGGCGCTTGGCCGGATCGGCCCTGGCAAGCTCGACGCTGCGGGCAGTCAGAGGGGCGGGCAAGGAAACCTCCGGACAGGGTTGCCGCCTGCCGCTGCGGGGCTCCAGCCCCTGGCAGTGGGTCGGCAGGCCGGTCGACGGGGTAGCGCAGGGGTAACAGCGAAGGCCGGTTAGAGCCTGTGACCGGATGAGATTAACGACCCCGAACAAGCGCCGTCAAGTCCTTAAGGCAGAAGGGTTTTTTGACGCCATAAATGAGCGGCTTCGTTAGGGAATGAGAGGGGCGGAAATCTGCCTTCTAATCAGCGGGTCGATGGTTCGATTCCATCCGCGCTCATCACCTTTTTCAAAGGCTTAGCTCGCATTCGAGCTGTCGCTGCTTCCCAGAAATCCGGATTGGGACGCATATGGGAAGCAAGCTCGCCGGAGTGAGCTAGTTCATCGCTACCTTATGGGCCCACCCACGGCTCGGACCTTGCTGCGAAATCACCAAACGTCAGGAATCAGCCAGGAAGCTGACCTTTACACGATCGAGCTAAATGGCTTTGCCTGACCGAGGCTGTGTCAAAACGCGAGATCTGGTAGTGTGGTGGGGTCACATGGACTGGAGGGATCGCGATGAAGCGGTTTGTCCAAGGCCAGGAGCGCAGCCAGGGCACCTTGTTCCCGGTCTGCCTCGACGAGTACATCAGCGAGGACAATCCGGTGCGGGTGATCGACGTCTTCGTCGAGGAGCTCAACCTGCGCGCTCTGGGGTTCGACAGCGTCATCCCGCAGGCAACAGGCCGCCCGGCTTACCATCCGGCGGCCCTGCTCAAGCTCTACATCTACGGCTATCTCAACCGCATCCCGTCCAGCCGCCGCCTCGAGCAGGAGACCGGCCGCAACCTCGAGCTGATGTGGCTCACCGGCCAGCTCCAGCCGGATCACAAGACCATCGCCCGCTTCCGCAAGGACAACGGACCGGCCATCCGGGCGGTGTGCCGACAGTTCGTCGGACTGTGCCGCAAGCTCAACCTGTTCACCCGCGCAGTGGTGGCCATCGACGGCTCCAAGTTCAAGGCCGTCAACACGCGCGATAAGAACTTCACGCCGGCCAAGCTCGCCAAGCGCATCGAGCAGGTGGAGGCCAGCATTGCCCATTACCTCTCCGCCCTCGACACGGCCGATCGACAGGAGAGCGAGCTGGCGCAGGAGAAGGCCGGACGGATCAAGGACAAGATCGCGGCGCTCTGAGAGCAGATGCAGCAGTTCCGGGAGCTGGAGCAGCAGGTACTGGCCGCCCCCGACCAGCAAATCTCGCTCACCGATCCGGATGCACGGGCGATGACCAACCGGGGCATCGGCACGGGGATCGTCGGCTACAACGTGCAGGCCGCGGTGGATGTCCAGCACCATCTCATTGTCGCGCATGAGGTGACCAACAGTGGCTCGGATCGGGGGCAATTGTCGGTAATGGCCCAGCAGGCGCAGACGGCCATGACCACGCCGAGCCTGGAGGCTTTGGCTGACCGCGGCTACTACAAGGGTGAGGATATCCTGGCCTGCGAGAGAGCCGGCATCACGCCTTATGTGCCTAAGACCCTCACGTCGGGCGCCAAAGCCGAAGGCCGCTTCGGCAAGCAGGATTTCATTTTCCAGCCCGAGGACGACACCTATCGCTGCCCGGCGGGAGAGCGCCTGACGCGCCGGTTTACGTCGGTTGAGCACGGCATGGCCCTGCACGTGTACTGGACCACCTGCTGTGAGCGGTGTGCCCTGAAGGAGCAGTGTACGACCGGCAAGCAGCGGCGCATCAAGCGCTGGGAGCATGAGGACGTGCTCGATGCGATGCAGGAGCGGCTCGACCGGGCACCGGAGACGATGCGCCTGCGCCGGCAGACGGTGGAGCATCCGTTTGGAACGATCAAGGCCTGGATGGGGGCCACGCACTTCCTGACCCGGACCTTGGAGCGGGTGCGCACAGAGATGAGCCTGCACGTGCTCGCCTACAACCTGAAGCGGGTTCTGGCGATCCTCGGCCCTGGACCGCTGCTGGTGGCGATGCGGGTCTGAGGGGCATCGCTCCAGGCGTCCAAGCGGTTCACAATGGCTCGGATACCATGGAGGCTGCCATCCCGCCTTGTCAAAGAACCAAACGCTCGTTGTCCCGCGCTCCAACCGATCAGAGAGCGGTTAGGGGCCTCAGTCCGCCGCGAGCCGCGTTTTGACACGGCCTCGACCCGATGCAGACCATCCGCTGTATCGGACTTGATCCGCTACTCGACGCGTCGTTGGCCAAGGTCTTCCGCAACGAGCGCCTGAAGCCGCCACAGGTTACGATCCCGAATGCCCTCCGCTTCCAGATGAGCAACCGTGTTGTGCAGATACTCGGCGCATGAACCAGCCGGCCCACAAGCCCTCGCGAGCATGATAGCCACCGCAGGCAGCGGCAGATCCCTCGCTGACCGATCTCCCTTGACGCCTGCCCAGAATGTCAGTGCGCGCCGGGAGCCGTTCGGGGTCCTGACCCGCAGCCAGCGAACCATGTCGATCACCCCCCTGTAGCGGATCTCCCGCTGCAATAAGGTTCGTAGTTCCTGAAGCCGATCCTCGTCCGGCAACCGAAGGTTCAGCCCCTGGCATGTCCCTCCTGCCTCCAGCGCCATTATCAAGTCTGACTGCTCACTCGTAGCCCGCCATCGCTCCATCCTGAGGGAAAAGGCCCGATGCCTACCGTAAGCCGTAGCTCGTTCCCGTCCGGCGACCTCAAAGCCCGGGTTCCAGATCAATGATCCATAGGCGAACACCCAGATGGGATCGGTCCCGGCCTCCCGGGCGATGCGCTCGGTCAAAAGGTCCAACTCATCATCAGGCAACGGCGTCCAGCCGGGCTCCGATCCCTCATCGGGCACCTTCCTCACCGTGCCTGCGACAAGTTCAGGGGTAAGATGCATGGCACTCCGGTCGTTGCTACGCGCCGCTCTATCTCGGGTCATGGGGTACCTGGATCTCACAACGCTTCCTGATCATGGGGAGGTAGCCTTGGCAGAATGCCAGATAGGCGCGCACGATCGATGAGGGATGGCGGTGCTGCCGATAGATCAGGTGAACGGGTGACTCCGGGAACGGCCGTTCGGGAAGGACCGGAACCAGATCTCCACTTCGGATGGCCCCGGCAGCGAGAAACGGCGGAAGCTCTGTAATGATGTCGCCTGACAGCGCGCGGTCCCGGAGCTGAAGGTAGTCGTTCACGGTAAAGATCGGACGGACGTCCTTGGCCTGCCCCCCGAGGTTCCACCTCACCTGAGCGTCTCCGGTCGATCCCCAGGCGGCGCAAGGATAGCGGTCGAGATCTCGTGGCTGCGCCGGCGGTCCCAGCCGTGCGATCAGGTTCGGGCTGGCGACAAGGACATGCCGGAACGAGAGAAGATGACGGGCAACGACGGTCTCGTGAACAACGGCGCCGATGCGCAGGGCAACATCGATCCCGTCCGCGAGCAGGTCGACACGCCGCTCGGTCGAGTGGACGCTGACCTGGATGTCGGAATAGCGGCGCTGGAACGCTCCCAGGAGATCCCACTGCGGATTCCGACGAAGTCGGCCAGTTGTTCCGACGTGATGTCGGCCATGCATTCCGATTTCAAGCCGGCCATGATTCCGATCTGAAGTCGGCCACCTGAAGATGGTCCCTAGGTCCTTGTGTTGCAGGATGAGTGACGCTTTCGCGAAGATCAAGCCACCTCGTCGAGCCCGCGGGTCTTGCGCAAGCTCTCGCCCGTCAAACTCAGGCGATAGGCGTTATGGACAACGCGGTCGAGAATGGCATCCGCCAGCGTCGGAATGCCGATCATCTCGTACCACTTCTCCACCGGCACCTGGCTGGTCATCAGCAGCGAGCCGGAATCGTACCGGTCCTCGACGATCTCCATCAGATCCCGCTGCTGTTCAGGAGTGAGCGGCTCCGGGCCCCAGTCGTCCAGAGCCAGCAACTTCGCCCGCGCCATCGTCCGCAGCAGACGGGCATAGCGGCCTTCCGTGCGCGCCAGGGCGAGAGCCGCAAACAGCCGCGGCACCCGATGGTAGAGCACCGACAGATCCTCGCGGCACGCCTTGTGCCCAAGCGCGCAGGCGAGCCAGCTCTTGCCCACGCCGCACGGGCCGGTGATCAGCAGGTTGCGCCTCTCGCGGATCCAATCGCACGACGACAGCTTGAGGAACAACGCCCGGTCGAGCGAGCGCGGCGCGCGGAAGTCGACATCCTCCACGCTGGCGGGATGGCGCAACCGGGCGGCGCGGGCGCGGGTCTCGAAGCGCTTCTGCTGCCGCAGCGTCACCTCGTGATCCAGGAGCAGGTCAAGCCATTCGGCATGGCTCAGCGCCGGAGCCTCAGGATTGTCGCCGAGGGCCTTGAAGCCCTTGGCCATGCCATGCAGGCCGAGATCGTGCAGCAACTCGAGAGTGGGATGGGTCAACATGCTCGTCGTCTCCTTTAGTGGAAGTAGCCCGGTCCGCGGATGTTGCGGTGGGTGATGGCAGGACGCTCGGGGGAAGCAGGCTCGGGGCTCGCGCGGGCATCAAGCAGAGAGACGATGCCCTTGTAGGAGAAGGCCCTGATCGCCAGGGCTTTGGCCGATGCCGCCTCGACCCGCTCCTTGGAAAGACCGCGCATGTGGCGCAGCACACCGATGCAGGTGCGATATCCCTGCTCGGGATGGCGGCGGGAGGCCAGGATGGCACCAATCAGCATCTCGGTGTTGGGGCCGAACGAAGCGGCCCAGGAGCGGAAGCGCTCCGGCGACCAAGAGGCATAATGCCGATGCGAGGCCGGCATGTGCTCGGGCTTGGTGCCATGCGCCTGTCCGCCATAGCGGCGGCTGTGGGCGGCGACCCGCTCGCCCTTGTGGAAGGCCTCGAGGGTCCGCTGCGTCAGGCGCACGTCGACCTGCTCGCCGATGAGGCCGAAAGGCACGGAATAGAAGAAGCCTTCCACCTCGATGTGATAGTCGAGCCCAACGCGGGCGAACTGCCATTGCGCGAACTCATAGTCCTCTGCCGGCAGGGCCGCGAGGGTTGGTCTCTCCACTGTCTCGAAGAGTTCGCGGCGGCTGATGCCGAGGCGGCGCAGGGGCGCGGCGTTCATGCGCTCGACCACTCCCGCGATGGCGGCATTGGCCTCGGCGAGCGAGAAGAAGGTGCGGTTGCGCAGACGCCCGAGAATGTAGAACTGGGCAAAGCGCACGCCCACCTCCACCTTGCTCTTGTCCCGAGGCTTGCGGCTGCGGGTGGGCAGGATGCCAACGTCGTAATGGGCCGCGAGCTTGCCGTAGCTGCGATTAAGCTCGGGATCGTAGAAGGAAGCCTTGTGCACACCACTCTTGAGATTGTCCGGCACGACCAGCCTTGGCACGCCGCCAAAGAAGCGGAACATCCGCACATGCGCCTCGATCCAATCCGGCAGGGTTTGGGTCCAGGTGGCTTCGGCATAGGTCAGGTTGGAGGCGCCGAGCACCGCGACGAAGATCTCGGCATGGCGCACCTCGCCGGTGGCAGGATCGACGATGGGAAGCGTCTTGCCCGAGTAGTCGACGAAGACCTTGTCGCCGGCCACGTGGTTCTGGCGCATGGTCGGCGACAGGCGGCGCTCGAACTCGCGCATCAGGTCGCAGAAGCGCGAGTAGCCGTAGCCCTCAGGGCAGGCTGCCCTGTACTCCTCGTGCAGGATAGTCATCGTGACGCCGGGGCGCTTCATCTCCCTGGCGAGAGCAGCCCAGTCCGGCTCGGGGCGCCGGCGCAGGCCGGTCTTGACGCCGCTCCTGGCGAACAGGCGCTCCTCGAGGAGGGTGTCGGTGAGATCTGCGGGCAAGGGCCAGGTCAGCCCGGCAGCCTTGGCTCGTTTGAGGGTATCTTGGACGGTGGAGCGGGCGGCTCCGACGGATCGACCGGTCGCTCTCGCCGCTGGCGTGCAGGCGCAGGATGTGACGTATGGCTCTCATGGTCAGCCTTCTCTTTGCCGGCATGGCCGCTCCTTGTTCGCAACAAAGGAGCCTTCATGCCTGATCGGCGGACCCTGGGAACACTCCTCGATGCTGTCTCAGCCCCTGGCCGGACAATGATCGGAATGGTGGCCGGATTTATCTCGGAACGCTGGCCGAATAAAATCGGAATCTGCAATCCCACCACGGCTCGAACGACTGCGGCAGGGAAAGGCGCAGGCGGCCCTTGAGCCGTGTCTGCTCGTTGATAAGCGACTGCCTGGCCTCCTGCAACGCCTCGATCCCGCCGCTGGCGTGATCGAAGAGCCGCTCCCCGGCTTCCGTGACCTTCGAACCCCGCGCGGAGCGCTCCAGGAGCTGCACGTTGAGCTGTCCTTCGAGCTCCGCGATCTTGCGACTCAGGGTCGGCAGGGGGACGCCGAGGCGGGTCGCCGCCGCCGACAGGCTGCCCGCCTGAACGACGGTGACGAACATATGTACGGCATTCAGATCCATCGCTGATGGCCTACCACGCATGAGAGGCTGTCTGCCAGAAAAAAGCATTCCTCCCATATGTGGATATCCTTATCCAGGAGAGGAGCATGACCGTGACAGTGGAGGCAACATGCATCATCCATGGACCTGCCGAATGGGGATCGCTATGGCCATCGTTTCTTCCTTGGGGCTTGGGATGGCGGCCTCCGCTCAGGACGACTTCGCGGGGCGGGAGCAGCTTCGTGCCAGTTCGGCCGAGTTCCGCAAGGACGTGATCCAGGTCACCGACGGGGTCTTCGTGGCGGTCGGGTACTCCGCCAGCAACGTGACCCTTATCCAAGGTCGGGACGGTTCGATCATCGTGGATACGTCGGCCAATCCGGTCGATGCGCGCGCGACTGTCGAGGCGTTTGGGGATCGGATGGTGCGCCCCGTTCGTGCCATCATCTATACCCACAACCATCCCGACCATTCCGGTGGCGCTAAGACGTTCGCCGGCAGTGACAACCCGACGATCTACAGCCACCAGACGCTTGTCGATGCCAAGCCGGAGTTTGGGCGTGGGCCGCGCGGGGGAGGCGATGCCTTCGGCACGAAGCTGCCGAGCGAGCTGTTCATCAACGCCGGCACCCAGCTCGAGTATGGCCGGGTGACACCCCATACCCGTGAGGGATTCCTTCCCCCGACCCGCACCTTCAGCGGCGAAGAGGAGGCCATCGAGGTCTCAGGGGTCCGGATGCAGCTCATCCACACGCCAGGCGAATCCCCGGAAAACATCGCTGTCTGGATCCCCGAGAAGGGCGTCCTTCTCCCGGGCGACGACTTCTACAAATCGTACCCGAACCTGTCGCCGCTTCGCGGTCTCAGCTTGCGTCCGCCGGAGAAGTGGATTGCCAGCCTCGAAAGAATGATGGCCCTGGATGCCAGCTACCTCGTGCAGGGCCATATGCGCCCGGTCCTGGGCAAGGATGAGGTTCGCGAGGCCCTGACGGTCTACCGGAACGGCATCAAGACCGTCCTCGACCAGACACTCGAAGGCATCAAGCAGGGCAAGACCCCTGACGAGCTGGTCCAGGAGGTGCGGCTCTCGCCCGAGCTGGCGAAAAGCCCGTACTTGCAGGAATACTACGGCAGCGTGGCGTGGACCGTTCGCGGGATCTACGCCGCCTATGTGGGCTGGTTCGACGGCAACCCGACCAACATCTTCCCGCTTCCGCCGGCTGACCGCGCCGTGAAGATGCTCGAGATGGCCGGTGGTGCCGACAGCATGCTTGAGCGTGCCCGCGAGGCGCTCGAGGCCGGAGAGTTCCAGTGGGCAGCCGAACTGACCGACTACGTGCTGGCCGTTGATGCGGCGAATGGCACAGCCAAGCAACTCAAGGCGCCTGCACTGACGGAACTCGGTGAGCGTCAGGTCAACGCAACGGCCCGGAACTACTACCTCACGTCGGCACAATTCCTGATGAGGAACTAGCTGTCTGGATGCGAGACCTCCTTGGCGTGAGCGACGACCTGGAGGGCTGGCGGCAACGCGTCTGAATCGGGTGGCTTGTAGCGCCGGTTGGTGAGTTTGGGCTCGGCGGCCAAGCGCCGTTGCACGACCTGCTCGGGTGAGGCGCCCTTGAGCACGCGCTGGCGTCTTCGGTTATAGGCCTGATTGAAGCCCTTGAGCAGCGTCTCCAGATCCCGGTGGCTGGCGATGGTGATGCCCAGCACCTCGCGCTGCACCCGCCCGTGGAAGCGCTCCACGAGACCGTTGGTTTGCGGCGTGTAGGGCTGGGTTCTGCGGTGCTGCACCTTCAGCTGACGGCAGGCCTCCTCGAAGCCATCGGCCGTAAAGCAGGATCCTCTGTCCGTCAGGACGTGCGTGACCTTGAACGGGAAGGCGCGGACCGCCTCTTTCAGGAAGGCAACCGCGCTGGTGGTCAGCTCATCGTCCTTGACGGCGAGATGCACCCAGCGGGAGCAGCGGTCAATGGCCACATACAGATAGCGCTTGCGGCGCT
>JAFAAP010000215.1 GCA_023426505.1 Pseudomonadota bacterium | reverse complement strand
ATGCCTTCAGCCGCACACCGCTACCAGTGGAGAGATGTGCCGCCCCGGGCGCTTGGACGGATGCCACCTGCGATGCCAATCGTCCGGCGGATATTCCTGACCGCGGCTGGCTTGATGTTCTCACCAGTGACGCGCCTGCTGCCGCCCGACGGCACCGGGGCGCAGTACCACGTGCGGTCGGAGCGCGACGGGGTGCAAAGGCGTGTGTACGAGGAGCAACTGGCTCCCACCCACTGACGGCTGCCCAGCCCTGGCACTGGACATCATACCTAAGGGGTTTCCCTGAGTTGGGATGATGTCGGTGTCAGTCCATGCTCCCCGCAGAGACGAACATCCGGCTCGGTGGAGGTCTGAGATGGTGAAGGCATCGATCCTACCCCATGGTCAGCCAACGCACTGATGGAATTCGACGCTGCATGACCGTTGCAAGGCGGCCGTTGACAGCCCGCCAATAACTGCCAGTTAATCAAGCTTATGAGTTCGGCTCCGGCAACTTGGCTTGGAACCGCACGGAAAAACCGAGGCTCCAAGGCCCTGAATGCCTCAAGTCCACAAAGAGGGATCAGCATGGTTCAGCAGCTAACCACCGGCGAGCGCCAGAACGCCCTGATCATCCTTCTCGCAGTCTTCGTCGTTGGCGTGGCCATGGCGGCAGCCGGCGGCTCCGACCCGCTCGGCGTGCATGGGGTGATCGTCCTGCTCTTCGGTGGTGGCCTCGCCGCCCTCGTCATGCGCTCATACTACAAGCCCGAGCCGGCTCAGGATCGTCCCTCGCACTATTACGACGACCCGATCAAGGCTGGCATCGCCCTGACGCTGGGTTGGGCCATCTTCGGCATGTTCATGGGCGTCTGGACGGCCGCGCAGCTAGCGTGGCCCGACCTCGCGTTCGACGCTGGCTGGTCGACGTTCGGGCGCCTGCGCCCGACGCACACGACCGGCGTGATCTTCGGCTTCGGCGGCAACGCCCTCATCGCCACCTCCTTCCACGTCGTACAGCGTACCTCCCGCGCCCGCCTGGCGGGCCAGGTCAGCCCGTGGTTCGTGCTGCTCGGCTTCAACTTGTTCTGCATCCTCGCCGTCACCGGCTACTTCATGGGCGTGACCCAGTCGAAGGAATACGCGGAAGCCGAATGGTACGCCGACCTGTGGCTGGTGGTCGTCTGGGTCACTTACTTCGTGCTCTTCCTGCGCACCATCGCCCGGCGCAAGGAGCCGCACATCTATGTCGCCAACTGGTACTACATGGCGTTCATCGTCGTGGTGGCGATCCTCCACATCGTCAACAACCTGGCCCTGCCTGTGTCCCTCGGCCACGCCAAGAGCTACACCATCTGGGCCGGCGTGCAGGATTCCATGGTGCAGTGGTGGTACGGCCACAATGCCGTGGCCTTCTTCCTCACGGCGGGCTTCTTGGCGATGCTCTACTACTACCTCCCGGTCCGGGCGCAGCGCCCGATCTTCTCCTACCGGCTCTCGATCCTCAGCTTCTGGGGCATCACCTTCTTTTACATGTGGGCCGGGTCGCATCATCTGCACTACACTGCACTGCCCCACTGGGTGCAAAACCTCGGTATGACGTTCTCGGTGATGCTGCTCGTGCCCTCCTGGGCCTCGGCCGGCAATGCGCTACTCACCCTCAACGGCGCCTGGCAGAAGGTTCGGGACGACGCGACCCTGCGCTTTATCTTCGTGGCGGTGGTCTTCTACGGGCTGTCGACCTTCGAGGGCTCGTTCCTGGCGATCCGCCCCGTCAACGCGCTGTCCCACTACACCGACTGGACCGTCGGCCACGTTCATGCGGGAGCGCTCGGCTGGGTGGCGTTCATCACCTTCGGGTCGATCTACACCCTGGTGCCCTCGCTCTGGAAGCGGGAGCACATGTATTCGCCGGTGCTGGTCGAGGTCCACTTCTGGCTGGCGGTTGCCGGGACCCTCATCTACGTCTTCGCGATGTGGAACTCGGGCATCCTCCAGGGGCTGATGTGGCGCACCTACACGCAGGAGGGCACGCTCGCCTACTCCTTCCTCGACTCGCTCGTCGCCATGTACCCGTACTACATCGCGCGCGCCTTTGGCGGCCTGCTGTTTCTGCTCGGCGCCATCGTTGCCGCCTTCAACATCTGGATGACGGTGCGTGCGGTACCCGCCGCCGCCGACAGGCGGGCGGACGTGCCGGACACGGGGCTTGCCCCCGGCGCCGCGGCGACCCCGGCGGAGTGACCTCATGGCCGAACTGTTTCACCGCAAGCTGGAGCGCACCGCCATCGGCTTCGTCGGCGCGATCATTGCCGCCGCCAGCGTCGGCGGCATCGTCGAGATCGCGCCGCTCTTCACCATCCAAGAGACCGTCGAGGAAGCGCCGGACCTACGCCTCTACACCCCGCTGGAGCTGGCTGGCCGCAACATCTACGTCCGCGAGGGCTGCTACGCCTGCCACAGCCAGATGATCCGCACGCTGCGCGACGAGGTCGAGCGCTACGGCCCGTACTCGCTCGCGGTCGAATCCAAGTATGACCGACCGATGCTGTGGGGCTCAAAGCGCACCGGCCCGGATCTCGCCCGCATCGGCGGCAAGTACTCCGACTTCTGGCACGTTGCCCACCTCACCAATCCGCGCAGCGTGGTGCCGGAATCGAACATGCCGGCCTACAGCTGGCTCGCCCGCACCGCCCTGGAAACGGAAGATCTCGGGCAGCACCTGCTGGCACAGCGGGCGCTCGGCGTGCCCTACACGGACGAGATGATCGCCAATGCCGCCGACGACGCCTTCGGGCAGGCGGCGCCCGACAGTCCGTTCGCGGCCGGCGTGACCCAGCGCTATGGCGAGAAGACCCAGGTCAGCGGTTTCGACGGGGTGGTCACCCAGCTCACCGAGATGGACGCGCTGGTCGCCTATCTTCAGGTCCTCGGGCGGCTGACCGATGCGGCGTATTCCAACACGGCGGCGCCGCAACAGGCGCCCAATCCCACCAATTGACGATGGGTAGGAGGACGGCTGATGGACATCGACCACGACACCCTCGTCGGCTTCGCCAAGAGCTGGGGCCTGTTTTATTTTATCGGCTTCAGCGTCTGCGTCGTCATTTACGCCTTCTGGCCAGGCAACCAGAAGAAGTTCGACGATGCCAAGCGGAACATCCTGGGTGAGGACGACCGGCCATGGCAGTAGAGGAGCGCGACCCCGTCAGCGGCCGCCCGACGACGGGACACGAATGGAACGGCATCAAGGAGCTCGACACGCCGGTGCCGCGCGGCGTGCTGATGTTCATCATTGTCACCCACGTGTGGGCGCTGCTCTGGTGGATCCTGATGCCGACCTGGCCGATGATCACGACCTACAGCAAGGGTCTGCTGAATACCAATCAACGCGAGATCGTGGAGCAGGATCTGACCGCGGCCCAAGCCCAACGGGCGGCCTGGATTAAGACTATCGAGACGTCGAGTTTTGAGGAGATTCTGGCCAACGAAGACCTGATGAAGGTTGTCAGGACGACCGGCCACCAGCTCTTCGGCGACAACTGCGCGGCCTGCCACGGGGCCGATGGACGGGGCCGCGCCAACTATCCCGACCTGACCGACGAGGACTGGCTCTGGGGCGGGGGACCGGAGAAGATCGCCGAGACTATGCGGATCGGCATCAACTCCACCCATCAGAACACGCGGGTCGCTCAGATGCCGGCCTTCGGGCGCGACGCGATCCTTGACCGCACCCAGGTTGCGAACGTCGCGACCTATGTCCAGTCCCTGTCCAACCCGGCGGTCTCCACGCCGCAGAACATCGAGCAGATGAAGGCCGGACGCGAGATCTTCCTCACCACCTGCGCGGCGTGCCATGGCGAGGACGGCAAGGGCAACCGGGAGGTCGGAGCTCCCAACCTGACCGATCAGTTCTGGCTTTACGGCGGCGACCTGCAGACGCTGATCAACACGATCCATGGTGGGCGGCAGGGCCACATGCCGACCTGGGATGAGCGGCTGACCCCGGCGGAGATCAAGATCCTGGCGCTGTACGTCGCTTCCCTGGGAAAGAAGCGGCCATGACGGACGGTTCCGTGGCAAAGCGGGTCAGGTGGCCTTTGCTGGCGTGGCTCCTGGCCGCTGGCGTGCTGCTCGTCGTGGTGGCCGCCAACGCGCATCTTGTCTACGTCGCGATGGCCTCCCATCCCGACTGCGTCGCCCACCTGAAAGAGGCGGGCACCCAGGCGGGCGAATACCGGGCGGCGATGTCCGCCTGTTGAGAAGGTTTGTCGGATGCATGAGGCGGGGGAAGGCCGATGAGCGAAGCGGACAGATCGTACGGCTTGCTAAGCGAGACCTCCGGGATTGAGGAAACGCGCAACCCGGCGCGGCAGCGCCACCTTCCAGCGCAGGCCGCACTCGACTGGCTGCGGGCGGGTTGGCGCGACCTGCTCGTCCAGCCGGGACTCAGCCTGGCCTATGGCGTCGCGGTCTTCGTGATCACCGCCCTCCTCGCCTGGGCGCTGATCGCCTCGGGGCGCGATTACATCCTGTTCCCCGCCATCGCCGGCTACATGATCGTGGCGCCCGTGCTGGCCATCGGCCTCTACGAGAAGAGCCGCGCCCTGGAGGCCGGCGAGCATCCGGCGCTGAGCACCATGCTGCTCGTGCGGCCCCGAGCCGGGGCACAGATCTTCTTCACCGGGCTGCTGCTCTGCCTGCTGATGCTGCTCTGGAATCGGGCCGCGGTCCTGATCTACGCCCTGTTCTTCGGCGTCCGGCCGTTCCCGGGCCTTGATGGGGTCGTTGGCGTTCTGCTCACGACGCCGGTCGGCTGGGCGATGCTCGTCGTCGGCACCCTGATTGGCGGGCTGTTCGCGGCCTTCGGGTTCGCGATCAGCGTGTTCTCGATCCCGATGCTGCTCGACCAGCGCACGGATGCCTTGACGGCGATGGGCACGAGCATGGCCATTGTGTGGAACAACTTCACCCCGATGATTGCCTGGGGCGCCGTCGTGTTGGCGCTCTTCGCGGCCAGTGCCATGACGGGCTTCCTCGGCTTCATCGTCATCTTTCCACTGCTGGGTCATGCCACTTGGCACGCCTACCGAGCGATGCGCTGATGCGGCCTCCGCATGAGAGACCGAGCGACAAACGGCAATGACCTGCTGCGCCCCCATTGGTGTTCCTCCTGATGGCCTGAGCCACCCCGAAGCCACGTTGGAGGAGATCCGGCTGGCCAGCCGCGACCTCGGTGACGGAACGCATCAGAGCGACCTGTCGGTGCCCGGGGTGAAGTGCGCCGCCTGCATCGCGGCCGTGGAACGGACGCTGGCGAAGCTGCCTGGCGTCGAGGCTGCCCGGGTCAACCTGTCGACCAAGCGCGTTGCGGTCCGCTGGAACACCGCCGATGGCAGGCCGCCTGACTTGGTCGGTGCCCTGCGCGGGATCGGCTACGAGGCCCATCTGTTTGCCCTGGAGCAGGATGCGAAGGATCCCGAACTGGCGCGCCTCGTCCGGGCGCTGGCGGTGGCGGGCTTCTGCGCGATGAACATCATGCTCCTGTCGGTGTCGGTCTGGTCCGGGGCCGACGCCGGCACGCGCCAAGCCTTCCATCTGACCTCGGCCCTTCTCGCGCTCCCTGCCCTCGTCTACTCCGGCCGGATCTTCTATGCCTCGGCTTGGTCGGCGCTGCGCCATGGCCGCACCAACATGGACGTGCCGATCTCCATCGGCGTGTCGCTTGCCTTCACCCTCAGCCTCTACGACACGCTCCACAACGCACCGCATGCGTACTTCGACGCAGCGACCTCCCTGCTGTTCTTCCTGCTCATCGGCCGCACGCTTGACCATATGATGCGCTTGCGGGCGCGCTCTGCCGTCGCGGGCCTGGCGCGGCTGGCTCCGTCCGGCGCCACAGTCGTCCAGGACGGACGGCCGCTCTACGTCCCGGTGGCGGAGATCGAACCCGGTGCGGCGATGCTCGTCGCTGCGGGAGAGCGCATTCCCGTCGACGGCGTGGTTGAACAGGGCATGTCCGACCTCGATTGCTCCCTCGTCTCGGGGGAAACCGCGCCCCGGAGGGCTACCCCGGGAGGGACGGTCCAGGCGGGCGTGATGAACCTCACTGGGCCTCTGACGGTCCGGGCCATCGCGCGGGCGGAGGATTCGTTCCTGGCGGAGATGGTCCGCATGGTGGAGGCGGCCGAGGGCGGGCGGGCCCGCTACCGGCGGCTGGCCGACCGCGCTGCGGCGCTGTACTCGCCGGTCGTCCACACGCTGGCCCTGCTATCCTTTATCGGCCGGCTGGTCGCCACCGGGGACTGGCATGCGTCTACCACCATCGCCATTGCCGTGCTGATCATCACCTGCCCGTGTGCCTTAGGGTTGGCGGTGCCCATCGTGCAGGTTGTCGCCGCCCGTCGCCTGTTCGAGAACGGGATCATGGTCAAAGACGGCTCCGCCCTAGAGCGGTTGGCCGAGATTGACGGCGTGGCCTTCGACAAGACCGGCACCCTGACGCTGGGGAGGCCCGCCCTGGTCAATGCGGACGAGGTGGCGCCGGCGGTGATGCGGGTCGCCCTCGGGATGACCATAGGCTCGCGCCATCCGGCGGCACAGGCGATTGCCGAGGCCGCGGCGCAACGGGTCGGCAACGTTCCTGCATTCGACCGGATCGAGGAGGTTCCCGGCCTGGGGCTCGAAGCCCGACTCGGCGCCGACACATACCGGCTTGGCCGGCCGGATTGGACGACAGGGCAATGGGCTCGGGACGACGCCTCCGCAGCCGCCTCAATCTCGGTTCTGGCGCGAAATGGCGAATTGCTTGCGGTCTTCGAGCTGGAGGACCGCGTCCGCCATGACGCGCGAGAGACCGTGGATCGGATGAGGCGTCAGGACTTGACGGTGGAGATCCTCTCAGGCGACCGAGCACCGGTGGTCGAGGATCTGGCGACAAAGCTCGGGATTTGTGACTTCGCGGCGGGGCTCCTGCCCGCGGAAAAAGTGGCGTGGGTCGCGGCGCATGAGGCCGCCGGCCGGAAGGTCCTGATGGTCGGGGACGGCCTGAACGACGCGCCTGCCTTGTCAGCCGCCTACGTGTCCATGGCTCCCGCCACCGCGGCCGACATCGGCCGCAATGCCGCGGACTTTGTGTTCCTGAACGAAAGCCTGTCCGCCGTCGGCGATGCGCTCGGGATCTCGCGCCGGTCCAAGCGGTTGATCCTCCAGAACTTCGGCTTGGCAGTCGGCTACAACGCCCTGGCGGTGCCCGTGGCGGTGATGGGCTATGTAACACCCCTCGTCGCGGCGGTCGCGATGTCTTTGTCCTCAATCATCGTCGTCGCCAACGCTATGAGGCTGTCGACGGCCCGCAAGACTACGTGAGGCTAAGGACTCGGAGGAGGACCGGATGGGTTCTATGTGGTGGTTGATCCTCATCGCCCTGGGCATGGGACTAGCCGGCCTGGCCGCCTTCCTGTGGTCCCTCCGCAACGGGCAATACGACGACCTGGATGGAGCGGCGGAACGGGTCCTTCTCGAAGAGGAACCGAGCGACGAAGGTCGGGTCCGTCCGGAAAGGTGATGTCCTCCGCGTCATGGGCCACGTTCGGTACGGAGCGCAGCCTTTGTCAGATGAGGTCGCGGATCACAGCCACCAGCGTCATGCCGAGTGCCGCGAGACTCGGCACCAGCACGGCGGCACCGGAAGCCAAGGCGAGGATCGCCACCCAGTCGAACGGCTTGTCAACGAAGCGAGGCACGATGCGCTCCTCCTTCCCGATGTCATCCAACGAATCCCAAACCGCCTCCGTTCCAGCGGCCCCGTCAAGCGCTTCGATGCCCCCAGCCAAAGAGCACAGAAGCCGGGAGTGCGATCACAGCCGCTGGCCGGCAGGTCGGGACGCAGGTATCCACGGATCCGAAAGGACACGTGAAGCAGGAGGTGCAGCCTACCGGACCCGCAGCAGTCTTGGAAGTCTACGGGAAATTCCTAAGCCACCAGGGGCTCCGTGCTTGAGGCAAATCAACCCCTTACGTTGTGCTGGCGGCGTAAGGTTGTGCGGTTCTCAAACCATCAGGCGCAGTCATGCCCACGATCACAGGAACGGTCCTCGTCGTCGATGACGCCGCCGCCGTCCGGCAGTCATTGAAGTTCGCCCTGGAGCAGGAGGGCCTGGAGGTGCGCCTCTTAGAGGATGGCGCCCAGCTCCTCGCCGATAGTGAGCTGCCTCCGACCGGCTGCCTTGTCGTCGACCTCACGATGCCCGGGATGGACGGCATCGACCTCTGAGCAGGCTTAAGGGGCATCACATTGACCCCCCTGCGATCCTGATCACCACACCGGGTTCCCCTGGCTGCGGGAACCCGCCCTCGGGGCGGGCTTCCGGCTGGTATTGGAAAAGCCCCTGGAGGACAGCGCTCTGCTTGACGGCATCACCGGCGCGCTGGCGGCTTCCAAGCTGATCGCCACGAACGACATGGTGGGCCGCTGCACCGCCTCGGCGATGGCCTCAGTATCGCGGTAGTCATTCTTGTGCCCCTTGAGGAAAGGCTCGACGTACTGAGCTGGGATCAGGCGCACGTCATGGCCGAGCGCTTGCAGGTGTCGGCCGATGT
>JAFAAP010000196.1 GCA_023426505.1 Pseudomonadota bacterium | reverse complement strand
CTGATCCCGGTCGGCCGCCTCGGCGAGGCCGAGGAGATCGCCCGCAGCGTCCTGTTCCTCGCTGGCGACGACGCGGGCTTCATCACGGGCTCGACCCTGTCGGTGAACGGCGGCCAGTACATGGCCTGATGCAGCCGTCCCGACGAAACGCGGGACAGGCTTATCGGCGCTGCGCGAAAGCTCTCCCCAGACGGAGAGCTTTCGTTTATGGCGGGCCATCATGACGACGCGCACCGCCACCACCATCGGCTTCACGGCCGTTCTCCTCTGGTCCCTCCTGGCCCTGCTGACCGCGGCGACCGGCACGATCCCGCCGTTCCAGCTCGCGGCCATGACCTTCCTGATCGGCGGGCTCGTCGGCATGACGAGCTGGATCGCGCGGCCCGAGGGCATGAAGGCGCTGCGCCAGAAGCCCGTGGTCTGGGCGCTCGGCCTCGGCGGCCTCTTCGGCTATCACGCCCTCTACTTCGCGGCCCTGAGGCTCGCGCCGCCTGCCGAATCGGGCCTCATCAACTATCTCTGGCCGCTCCTGATCGTGCTGTTCTCCTCGCTGCTGCCGGGGGAGCACCTCAAGCGCGCCCATCTCGTCGGCGCTTTCCTGGGTTTCGCCGGCGTCGTGGTGCTGATCGCCGGGCGGGGGGCGCTCGACGCCAGGACCGAGTACCTGCCGGGCTATCTCTGCGCCCTCGTGGCGGCCTTCGTGTGGGGCGGCTATTCGGTGCTGTCGCGGCGCTTCGGCCAGGTGCCGACCGACGCGGTGGCGGGCTTCTGCCTGGCGACCTCCGCCTTGAGCCTCGTGTGCCACTGGCTGTTCGAGACGACGGTCTGGCCCGAGACCCCGATGCAGTGGCTGGCGCTGCTGGGGCTGGGCATCGGCCCCGTAGGCGCGGCCTTCTACGTCTGGGACATCGGCATGAAGCGCGGCGACATCCGCCTGCTCGGCGTCGCCTCCTATGCGACCCCTGTGCTGTCGACGCTCATCCTCGTGGCTGCCGGCTATGCGGAGCCGACCCTGACGCTCGCCCTGTCCTGCGGACTGATCGTGGCGGGAGCGCTCGTCGCGACCCTTATGGGGAGGACCGCCCGAGCATGACCCGGTGGGTATAGCGGTAGGCGAGCCCGAACCCGAGCGCGCCGTAGAGCGAGCGGGCGATCTCGTTCTCCTCGCGCACCTGGAGGTAAGCCGTGTGGGCGCCTTCCGTGCAACCCCAGGCCATCAGGCTCAGCACCACGCGGCGGCCGAGGCCGATCCCCCGCAGATCCGGCGCCACCACGATGTCGTAGAGGCCGACATAGCCGCGCTCGACGACCCCGAGCCCCCAGGCGACGGGGCGTTCGTCGAGATTGAGCGTCGCGAAGGCAGCCTTCTGACGGATGCGCGAGACGATGCCCGTCAGGGACGTCTCGTCGGCCTTGTCGCCGCCATAGGCTTGCGAAGCCTCGTGCACCCACTGCTTCGACATCTGTGACGATATCGTCACCTCCGAGTCGATCTCGCACTCCCCGGCGACGGGCGCCGCGAGAACATGCGTCGGCTCGATCTCCCTGAAATGCCGGGCGGCCAGGAGTTCATCCGCCTCGGGAGCCTGGATCCCGTTGAGGCGAAACGTCGGGCGCAGGTTCACGGCGATGAACTGCGCGCTCATGTGATCGAGGAGCGCCTCGTCCAGGGCGGCGCCCGGCATGAGCGGCGTCGCGGAATTGGCGCGCTTCGTATAGCCGTTCGCAAGCCGCAGGATCCAGCCGTCATAGGCCTGGTAGTCGAAGGACGGCCAGGCGTTCAGGAGACGGCTCTCGAGCCCAAGGATGAGGCTGTGGTCGCTCATGGAATCCTTTATACCCCCAAATCCGCCTCGGCGTCAGAACCTGTTCTTCCATTCCCGCAGGGCGCGGAAGACCTCGACCGGCGGGGCGCCCTCCTTTTGGACCGCCTTGGCGAGCGCCGGATCGCCCGCGCGCAGGAAGGGGTTCGTGGCCTTCTCCTGCCCGATCGTGGTCGGCACGAGGAAGCCCCCTTTCGCCTGGGCGGCCTCGGCCTCGGCGATCCGCGCCTTAAGGGCCGCGTTGTCGGGATCGGCCGTGAGGGCGAAGCGTCCGTTCGAGAGGGTGTAGTCGTGGCCGCAGAAGACCCGCGCATCGTCCGGAAGCGCCGCCAGGCGCTGCAGCGAGGCCCAGAGGTCCGCATAATCCCCCTCCAGCACCCGCCCGCATCCGAGGGTGAAGAGCGTGTCGCCCGCGAACAGGTCGCGGTCCGCCGCGAACCAGTAAGACACGTGATCGGCGCAATGCCCCGGCGTCTCCCACACATGCGCCTGGAGCCCGCCCACATGGACCGTATCGCCCTCGCGCACGAACGCGTCGGCGAGCGGGACGGCATCGCGCGCTTTCTGGGGCGCGACGACCCGGCAGCCCGTGCGCTGCTTCAGGGGCGCGACCGCCTGGACGTGGTCCGCATGGCGGTGCGTCACGAGAATGTCGGTGAGCTGCCAGCCGGTCTCCTTGAGAGCCTGGAGGATCGGCCCTTCCTCCGGCGCGTCGATCGCCGCGCAGGCTCCCGTGTTGGGATCATGGACGAGAGCGCCGATATTGTCGCTGAGGCAGCGAAAGACGTGGACTTGAGCGGGCATGGCACGGACCGTGGCTTGATGCGTCACGAGTTATCATGGGACAGTTCGGCCGTGAAACCAGACCTTGGCCTTTGACGCATGCGATTCACAGGCCGGCAGACACGTGATGAGCATCGACATAACCGACCTGCGCAGCTTCTACGCCAGCCCGCTCGGCGGGGTGACGCGCCGCTTCGTGGGCCGGGCCATCGGCCGGTTCTGGGGCCCGCTGACGGGTCTGCGCGTGCTCGGGCTGGGTTATGCGCCCCCCTATCTCGGAGCCGTCCGGGGGCAGTGCGAGCGGGCGCTCGCCTTCATGCCGGCCAGCCAGGGAGTGGTGAACTGGCCGAGCACCGGCGCCTCGGCCTCCGCCCTGGTCGATCCCCTCATGATGCCCCTGCCCGACGCCTCGATCGACCGGGTGCTTCTGGTCCACGCCCTCGAGACCGTGGAGAGCCCGAGCGAGCTCCTGCACGAGATCTGGCGCATCCTCACCCCGGGCGGGCGGATCATCGTGGTGGCGCCGAACCGGCGCGGGCTCTGGGCCCGCATGGACACGACCCCGTTCGGCTACGGCCAGCCCTACAGCCGGTCGCAGCTCAAGACCCTCATGCGCCAGACCTGGTTCTCCCCCGAGGGCTGGGCCGAGACCCTCTACGTGCCGCCGCTCCGCAGCCGCTTCCTGCTCGGTTCCGCCCAGGCATGGGAGCGGATCGGATCGGCCATGTCGCTGCCGGGGGCGGGCCTGCACATCGTCGAGGCCACGAAGCAGCTCTACATGCCGGGTTCCGTCCGGGCCATCCGCCGGAGCGCGAGACGCCGCCTCGCCCCGGTCTTCGCGCCGGCGCCCGCGTCCCGGGTCGCGGCGCCTCCCGAGACCTGACCCGGCCGCCCCTTGCCCCCGGGCCCCGTCGCGGGGTAAATCGCGCCCAACTTGACTTGAGGCCGGCAAATCGCCAGTGTCCGCGCCGGTCCGGCGGGGCTGTCATGCCGTCAACGCCGGTTTTTCATTTCTGCAGAGTCTGATGCGCAGCTATCTCGATTTCGAAAAGCCCGTTGCCGAACTGGAAGCCAAGGTCGAAGAGCTCAGGGCGATCGGCGAGAACCGGGACGCCGTCTCGATCACCGACGACATCGCCCGCCTCGAGACCAAGGCGTCGGATGCCCTCAAGGAGCTCTACGCCAAGCTCACCCCCTGGCAGAAGACCCTGGTGGCGCGCCATCCGCAGCGGCCCCACTTCGTCGATTACTGCGCCGGGCTGATCACCGAGTTCACGCCGCTCGCGGGCGACCGCAAGTTCGCCGAGGACGAGGCCATCGTGGGCGGCTTCGGGCGCTTCCGCGGCCAGGCGGTCTGCGTCATGGGCCAGGAGAAGGGCCACAACACCGAGACCCGCATCCGGCACAATTTCGGCATGGCCCGCCCGGAGGGCTACCGCAAGGCCGTGCGCCTGATGGAGCTCGCCGACCGCTTCAGCCTGCCGGTGATCTCCTTCGTGGACACCGCCGGCGCCTATCCGGGCATCGAGGCGGAGGAGCGCGGCCAGGCCGAGGCCATCGCCCGCTCGACCGAGATGCAGCTCTCGCTCGGCGTTCCGAACGTCTCCGTCGTGATCGGCGAAGGCGGGTCGGGCGGCGCGATCGCGATCGCCACCGCCAACAAGGTCCTGATGCTCGAGCACGCGATCTACAGCGTGATCTCCCCCGAGGGAGCGGCCTCGATCCTCTGGCGCGACGCCGCCAGGGCCCTGGACGCCGCCACCAACATGAAGATCACCGCCCAAGACCTCCTGCGCCTCGGCGTGATCGACGCGATCGTGACCGAGCCCATGGGCGGCGCCCACCGGGACCCGGCCGCCGCCATCGAGGCCACCGGAAACGCCATCGAGGAGGCCCTCAACGACCTCGGCAACATGGGGCCGGCGGAACTGCGCGACCACAGGGCCGAGAAGTTCCTCAACATCGGCCGAAAACTATAACAAAGAGGGATTTTTTACCCCCAATTCACCATAACTCCATAACAGCACCGCTTGCGGTAATGCGGAGTTAAGGCTAACGATTTAGGAAATTGGGGAACTGTCCGGCACCCATGTCCGGGCAGATCAGAATGCGGGGACCCCCATGATGAAGCGCATCGCATTGGCCGCGAGCCTGACGCTCGCGCTCGCCGCCTGTCAGGACGACAACTTCTCGCGGAGCTCGACCCGGCATCTGCAGCCGATTCCGCCCGCCGCCATGGCCCTCATGGCCTCCAAGGGGATGTCGAAGAGCGATCCCATCCTGATCCGAGCCTACAAGAAGGAATCGGAGATGGAGGTCTGGAAGCGGGGCTCCGACGGCAAGTACGCGCTCCTCAAGACCTATCCGATCTGCCGCTGGTCGGGCCAGCTCGGGCCCAAGACCCGCGAGGGCGACCGGCAGGTCCCGGAGGGCTTCTACACGGTCGCGCCGTCGCAGATGAACCCGAACTCGGCCTATTATCTGTCCTTCGACACCGGCTATCCGAACGCCTTCGACCGGCAGTTCGGCCGCAATGGCGGCGACATCATGGTCCACGGCTCGTGCTCGTCGCGTGGCTGCTTCGCCATGACGGACCAGAACATCGCCGAGATCTACTCCATCGCCCGCGAGTCCTTCGCCAGCGGCCAGCGCGCCTTCCAGTTCCAGTCCTATCCGTTCCGGATGACGCCCAAGAACCTGGCGCAGCACCGCCTCGACCCGAATATCGGCTTCTGGAAGAACCTGAAGGAAGGCTCCGACGTCTTCGAGGTCACCAAGGAGGAGCCGCGCGTCGCGGTCGCCGGCGGACGCTACCAGTTCAACCCGGGCGATGAGATCGTCGCCGCCGTGCGCCAGAAGCAGACGCAGGACGAGCAGAAGGTGGCGGAACTGGTCGCCGAGGGCGTGAAGCCGGTCCGGCTCGCCTACCACGACGGCGACTCGCACGAGTCCTTCCGCACGGCGCTTGCCGGCGCTGTCGGGGCCGACGGCTCGCTCGTGGTCGATGCCCGCATGCGCGACAAGTTCGGCGACGTGAGCCGCCCCGAGGGCCTGTCCTCCGGCCCGCAGGAGATCGCCCTCGACGACAGCGGCAGGACCAAGCCTCAGGCGCCATCGTCTGCCATGGCGTTCGCGTCGCTCGATCAGGCTCCCGCCGCTCCGGCGCCCGCCGCGAAGGCATCCGCCAAGGCCCAGGCTCCCGCCACGAAGGTGGCAGCGGCCGCTCCGGCTGCGGCTCCCGCCCCGGCTCAAGCTGCAGCACCGGCCGAGACGCCGTTCTACAAGAAGATGTTCGGCGGCATCGGCGACCTGTTCTCGACAGGCTCCACGGCACAGCCCGCCGCAGAGACCGCTCAGGCTCCGGCTCCCGCCTCGGTTCCGTCCGCCAAGCCGCTTCAGAAGCGCGTGCAGGCGCCGTCGACGGTCAACGTGGCGGCCGTGCAGTAACGGCCGTCTACAGGATCGTCATCCCAAGCCCGCCCTCGCCGGCGGGCTTTTTTCTTGCCCTGCCGTGCTCCGGTTAGTCCCCGGCGCCCGGCAGCTTCGTTCCGGTCACCTGAGCATAGAGACGCGCCACGGAGGCGTCGTCGTCACGACCCATGCCGGCCGCCGAGGTCATGAGGAACATCTGGAGCGCCGCTGCGGAAACCGGCACCGGGAATTTCGCGGCCCGCGCCATGTCCTGGATGATGCCCAGATCCTTGACGAAAATGTCGACGGCGCTGCGGGGTGTGTAATCCCCGTCGAGGACGTGCGGGACCCGGTTCTCGAACATCCAGGAATTGCCCGCCGAGGCCGTGATCACCTCGTAGACCTTCGCGAGGTCGAGCCCCTGCCGGGCCGCGAAGCTGATCGCCTCGCAGGCCGCCGCGATGTGCACGCCGGCCAGGAGCTGGTTGATCATCTTGAAGGCGGCCCCCTGCCCGGCCGCGTCGCCGAGCTCGTAGAGTTTCGCCGCCATGGCGTCGAGCATGGGCCGCGCCTTGGCGAAGGCCTGAGGGCTTCCCGAGGCGAGGATCGTGAGCGCCCCCTCCGCGGCCCGCTGCGCGCCGCCGCTGATCGGCGCATCGAGATAGAGCCGCCCCGTCTCTTCGAGCCGCCCGGCGAGGCGGCGCGCCACGTCCGGATCCATGGTGGCGGACGAGATGAACACCGCGCCCTCGGGCATCGCGGCGGCGACGCCGTCCGGGCCGAAGAGCACGGCTTCCGTCTGCGCCGCATTCACCACCACGGACACGACTGCCTCGACGCCGTGCACGGCGTCGGCCGGAGCGGCTGCGCCGCGTCCGCCGCCGGCCGCGAAGCGCTCGACCGCACCGCGATCCACGTCGAAGCCCGCGACGTCGAACCCGGCGCGCCTGAGCGACGCGGCCATGCCGAATCCCATGGAGCCGAGGCCGATCACGGCCACACGCGCCCCTCCTGACGACCTGTCCGCCTGCCCGCTCATCGTCGACCTTCCTCCCGTTGCGTTAACTATGGTCACTGTCCGGCGGCGGGGCGCAGGAATCAAGCATTCACGCCCGTGAGCCGGTTGCCAGACGCGACGACCGTCCCACATGAACCCTATCCGGACCCGGGTCCGCAGGAGGCACATCATGGACAGCCGCGAGGACAAGATCCGTGTGAAGGCGTACGATCTCTGGGAGCGTCAGGGACGCACCGGCGACCCGCAGGATCACTGGCTCGAGGCGGAGCGCGGCGTGAGGGCCGAGGAGGACGCCCGGACCGCCTCGCAGGACCGCTCGGAAGCGACGGTGGAAGATGCGTCTCCGGTCGAAGCCATCGAGGCCCTCGAAGCGGCCTCCGACGAGAAGCCCAAACGCAGGCGATCCTCGAAAGACTGAGGGTCGCGGGCCGCCGCCTTAGCGCCGTTCCTTCGGGGTTCTGGAGGTGTCGAGCTCCGGATGGTTGCGCACGAGCCCCTCACGGGTATCTGCGAGGTTCTCCCAGGTCCGGGCCATTTCCAGGAGCTGGTCGCGCTGCTCGCCCTCGGGCAGCTGCCGGGCCAGGATCCGGCACTCCTCCGCATGCTTCCGGTATTCCGATGCTGTCTTCATGGCTTTTTCGAACGGCCTGTAAAGCTCGCACTTTATGGAGCGCCGAGCCAGGGAGGCAATCCCCGCAGATTCCTCTGCGGAAGCCAGTGTCGAACAGGTCACATGAGCCGGCTGCGCTCTGCGGCCGGGCTCTCGGTCATGAGGCGGGCGAGTTCGGCCCGGATCACGTCGCCGGATTTCGGGCCGATGCCCGGAACGATCCTCTCGATCTCGTCGGCGATGGATTGAAGCTGGTCGATCGTGGTGACGTTCTCGCTCTGCAGCACGTGCCACGTATATTGAGGCAGGAGAAGGCCGGGAATCGGCCCCCAGCAGATCTTCCAGGCGTCGTTGGGCATCTCTGCCTGTCTCCTCTGGGCCGCGGGACGAAGGAGCATCGATCCCGCGGACGTTTGACACGAGGACTGCCGACGCCGGCAGGCCCCTTTCCGGATCGTTGCGATCCGCAGCACCGTCTTGGATCGGACGGCGGGTTGGTAGGGGGGGTTAGGACTCGAACCTACGTAGGCTTCAAAAGCCAGCGGATTTACTATCCGCCCCCTTTGCCGCTCGGGCACCCCCCTCCGCAACGCCGACCACGACAAGAAGACAGGAGCCCAGCCCGCATTATTCCGGTCGCGCCGGCGATCGGCCCATCACGGATGCGTGAGATGCCGGTCAAGAAAAAAAGCCCGGCGTGAAGGCCGGGCTTTCTCATATCGGTCGTTGAGGGGCTTTAAGCCACGAACTGCCCGTGGCAGTGCTTGAACTTCTTGCCCGAGCCGCAGGGGCAGGGCTCGTTGCGGCCGACGCGGCCCCACGATGAGGGGTCGTTCGGGTCGCGGGCCTCGACCGGGGCGGTCGGAGCGGCGGCGGCCGCGAAGCCGAGGGCCGATCCGGCCCCGAAGCCCGCGCCCTGGGCCAGGTCGAACTCGTTCTCGCCGGTGGCGGGGTCGAGGTGCTGGGCGAACATCGGCGGCAGTTCCTGCTGCTCGGGCTGCTGGAACACCACCTGGATGCGCATGAGCTGGCCCGTGACCTGCTCGCGCAGGTGGCCGACGAGGTTGTTGAAGAGCTCGAAGGCCTCGGACTTGTACTCGTTGAGCGGATCGCGCTGGGCCATGCCGCGCCAGCCGATGACCTGGCGCAGGTGGTCGAGGGTCACGAGGTGCTCGCGCCAGAGATGATCGAGGCTCTGGAGCAGGACCTGCTTCTCGACGTAGTTCATGACCTCGGGCGTATTGGCCTCGATGCGCTGGGCGTACGACTCGTCCGCCGCCTTGGTGATGCGCTCGCGGATCTCGTCGTCGGCGATGCCCTCCTCCTTGGCCCATTCCTCGATCGGCAGATCGAGGTTGAGGAAGTTGGCGACGTTCTCCTTGAGGCCCTGGACGTCCCACTGCTCCGCATAGGCGTTCTCGGGGATGGCGCGGGAGACGATGTCCTCGATGACGCCGTGGCGCATGTCGTCGATGGTCTCGCGCACGCTCTCCTCGGCCATGAACTCCTTGCGCTGCTCGAAGACGACCTTGCGCTGGTCGTTCATGACGTTGTCGTATTTCAGGATGTTCTTGCGGATGTCGAAGTTGCGCGCCTCGACCTTCGCCTGCGCCCGCTCGATGGCCTTGTTGATCCAGGGATGGATGATGGCCTCATCCTCCTTCAGGCCGAGCTTCTGCAGCATGCCGTCCATGCGGTCGGAGCCGAAGATGCGCATCAGGTCGTCCTGAAG
>JAFAAP010000181.1 GCA_023426505.1 Pseudomonadota bacterium | reverse complement strand
CGCCGAGCACCATCTCACGGGTGAGGGCGCCGGGGCCGGCATGGCCGGTGGCGGCGGCAAGGCTCTCCTTCAGGGCATAGAGCGGGCTGGTGCCGATGTCGCCGTACACCACCCCGATGGTGCCGAGTGTCAGAGCCCAGAACGAGGATGGCGCGGCGTGTCCGAATTCGGGTGATCCTGTGTGTGCGCCATCGCCGACACCGATCGCGGCCATGAGCCGGCTCCCTTTCCTGCGATGCAAGCTGTGGCATCCATCGATCTAACGGAGCCGTGCGGTGACGGGTTTCACCGGGGCGGACCCGGTGCCTCCGTGGGGATGTTCGACGGGGAATCCGATAGGGGACCGGGCGAGCGCAGCCGAAGCGGAACGTGAAGGAGCGGGAAGGGCGCGGTCCAATCGAGCCGCTGCCGGCTCCCCTGGCGCCATCTCGGGCCAAGACAACCGTCACTTCGGGAACGAGCCGGGCCCAGCACGCCATCCGCCGACGCGGATCCCCTTGATCCCTGGGGCCGAAGAGAGGTGAAGGCCCGGCCACGATCGAATGCGCAGCCTTGAGGCTGCCCCTCATCTCACGTCCGAAACGCCTTGGCCGGCACCTTCGCCCGAGACCGTACCAGAGCCGAGGGCCGCCTGCCAGCGAACGGACTTCGCCATCGCTGTTGCGAGAGAAATCCCATGGTACGCACGACGCCAGGATATGGCTGCAACGCTTTGGACCCCCGGGGCTTTCTTTGAAAAATAGGACATGAAGCCCCATTTGGAGCACGCCGAACGGTGTGTTATTCGCAGCGCGCCTCAGGGGCATTGAAATCTCAGCGAAATTTCTCAGCCGGTCCAATTTTGGCAGGACGAATGAAGCAGGTAAGCTACGGAAACGATTGGCGTTTTTCCATTGCGCCCATGATGGACTGGACTGACCGTTTTTGCCGGTCGCTCCACCGCGTCCTGTCGCGGCGCGCGCTCCTCTATACGGAGATGGTCACCACGGGCGCCGTCATCCACGGTCCCCGCGAGCGGCTGCTCGGGTTCGACAAGGCGGAGCACCCGGTGGCCGTCCAGCTCGGCGGCTCGGACCCGAAGGAGCTGGCACAGGCCGCCCGGATCTGCGCCGATTTCGGCTATGACGAGATCAACCTCAACGTGGGCTGTCCCTCCGACCGGGTGCAGAACGGCCGCTTTGGCGCCTGCCTGATGCAGGAACCCGGCCTCGTGGGCGATTGCGTCGCCGCCATGAAGGCCGCCGTGTCGCTTCCCGTCACGGTGAAGTGCCGCATTGGCGTCGACGACCAGGACACGGAAGAGGCCCTGAACCGCCTCACCGACAGCGTGGTGGCGGCGGGATGCGACGCGCTCACGGTCCATGCCCGCAAGGCTTGGCTCCAGGGCCTGTCGCCCAAGGAGAACCGGGACATTCCGCCCCTCGACTACCCGCGCGTCTACCGCCTCAAGCAGGCGCGGCCGGACCTGCCCGTCGCCATCAACGGCGGCATCAGGACCATGGCGGAGGTGCATGAGCATCTGCGCCACGTGGACGGGGTGATGCTGGGCCGCGTCGCCTACCAGGAGCCCGAGATCCTGCTCTCCGTCGACCGGGAACTCTTCGGCGAGGAGCCGCCCGTGGCCGACGCCTTCGAGGCGATTGAAGCCTATGAACCCTACGTGGCCGCTCGCCTGGCCGACGGCGTACGCCTCCATGCCATGACCCGCCACATGCTCGGCCTTTTCACCGGGCGCCCGGGCGCCCGAGCCTATCGCCGGCATCTGGCGACCGAGGGCGTGAAGCCGACGGCCGACCTGCAGACCCTGCGGGACGCGGTCGCTCTGATGTCGCGGGAGCCGGTCGGGGCGACCGAGACGGTCCTGGCGGCCGTGGGCTGACCGGGCCGGTCAATTCATGATTGCCGTCCTGCGCCTGCTCCCGCCGCAGGACGTATTCTTCGCTTGCCGGTTGGGCGGAACTTCCCGTCTGAATTGAAACTTTGTAACAAAACGCACATGCTGGTGCGATTTTCAGGAAATATTCCCAAGCCTATATTTGAAATCTTGTTTCATCTCCTATGATCTGGGCGTCCGGCCAGGCTTATGGCCGCTCCGGATGCAACGAGTGATCATGGAGACCAACATGAAGGTTCGCATTCACACGGCTGTTCTCGCCACTACCATGGGGCTCTTCAGCCTCTCGCCGGCTTCGGCATTTATGATGGACGACACCCGGCCCCCGCCGAACGGCATGAACGGCCTGTCCACCAATGGTCTGTCAGCCAATGGCCTTTCGGCTAACGGCCTTTCCACGAATGGCCTGGGCACCAACGGGCTGTCGGCGAACGGCCTATCAGCGAATGGTCTTTCGGCAAACGGTCTGTCGACGAATGGCCGGTCCGCGACGGGCTACAGCGTGGGCGACGCCACGATCAGGGCCGTTGTCCTGGCGGACGGCACGCGGGCCGAACTCCGTTAAAGTCCGCATTCGAATGTGCCAGCCCTTCCGCCTGCGGCGGAAGGGCCTTTGCCATGCGCTTCCTCTCCCGAATCCTTCTTCCGCTCTGCCTTTGGCTTGTCCCGGGCACCCCGAGTGTGGCGCTGGAGGGCCGCTTCGCCCTCGACGGGCTCGATCTCGTCTTGCGCCTCGACGACGGCCGCGTCTTGCGCGGGGACGGCTTGAGCGGCCTGACCCTGGTGACGGCGGCTCCCTCCGGCGAAGCCGGAATCCGTATCGACGGGATCGCCCATGAAGGCAGCCTCGCAGGGCGGCCGATCACCTTCTACCGGATGTCCGTGAAGGACCGGGAGGGCGCCTACGGGCCCCTCTGCGACGTGGACCCGGACGGCGAGCGAGCCGCCTTCGCGGTCCCAGACGGGGCAGGCGGGTTCTCGCTGACCTGCACCAGCGGGGCGGAAGGCAAGTGCATCCTGTTTGGCTACCTACCCTGGGAGACCCGCGAGGGCGTTCCGCTCCGCGACCTGCACAGGGCCTGCATCCACATGCTGCGCGCCGATTACGGCGGCAACGACCGGCCGACCACCCGCAACGGCACGAAGGTCAATCTCTACGACCGGTTCGGCATCCAGGATCCGGGCCATGCGCCCGGCATGGCCTTCGAGGCCGCATGGGGTCCGGACGGAGCGGTCTGCGTCGCCCATCCCCGCATCGCCGACAACGTGACGCTCGACGAGCTGGCGGCCCGCCACCCGCACCTGAAAGGGCGCCTGGGCCCGCATGTCTGCTACGAGGAGGCGATGCGGGCGGATCCGCGCGCCCTGCTGTTCAACGAATCCACACTGACCTGGCGCCGCCGGAGATAGACGCTCACCCGGACCGGCTGACGTCGCCGTCCTTGCCGCGCAGGATCAGCCGGTTGCCGCGGACCTCGTAGGAGGCGAGGCGTTCGAGGAACGTCATGCCCAGCAGATTGGCGTGCAGAACGCCGCTGCGGGCGACCAGCGCCCGCACGTTGCGTTCCGTGATCGGGCCGACCGACAGGCGCTCGATCACGATGGAGGCGGCGAGCGCCGTGCCGTTGGCTGTGGAAACCGGGATCGAATAGTTCAGCGTCTCGGTCTTGATGCCGAGCGCCGCCGCGTTCTCGGCCCGCAGCACCACGGTGCTGGCGCCGGTGTCGAAGATGAAGCGGGCCTCGCGGCCGTTCACCTTGCCGGTCACCACGAAGCTGCCGTCCGAGCGGCGGGCCGCCACCACCTCGCCCTCGGGCGTCACGACCGTTCGTCCGAGCGAAATGTCGCCGATCGCCCGGTCGAGCACGGTCTGCAACTCGTTGCGCGACCCGTAGGCGACGAGGAGCGCCACCAGGATGCCGCCGCTGAGAGCGACCGACTGCACGCCGTAGGTCCAATGGCGGCGGAACCCGTCGATGATGGAGCCGGCTAGGATCAGGCAGATCCCGCCGAAGCCCAGCAGCATGGCGGCCTCGAGCGGGGCGAGGTCCGCGATGGGATCCTCGCGCACGAGGGCGATCAGGACCGCGGCGCCGAGGAGCAGGCTGCTGACCGCGCCGAGACCCGGCATCAGGAGGCCTCGTCCGGCTCGGTCGTCGGCATGAAGGCCCTGCGCATGCGCTCCGGCAGCTCTGCCATGATGCGCAGCCGCTCCTCCTCCGGCAGGCGGAACCAGCTTCCGATCTCCTCCCGCGTACGCCCGCAGCCCTCGCACAGGCCCGTTTCGGGATCGAGGAGGCAGACGCGGATGCAGGGGCTCGAGACGCGGGTCATGCTAAGGCTTCATGTCGTTGACCGGGCCACCGTGGTCAAGAGGCCGATCAGCGCGGCGATCTCCGCCATCTGCTGGGCCGCGCCCGCGATGTCGCCGGTCTGGCCGCCGATATGGCGCGCCGCGAGGCGGGCAAGCGCTGCGCCGGAGAGGCCCGAAAGGACGATCATCAGGGCGATGCCGGAGGCGGGAAGTCCGACTGCAAGGCCCACGACGACCGCCAGCCCCGCCGCGAGGGCCGCCGTGATCCGGAACGTCTCGCGGGTCGGCTGGCCGACCGCGTAGGACGCTCCGTCGAGCCGGGCCGGGGGCAGGAACACGAGCGGAATCAGGCCGGCCGTGCGGGACAGGATGGCGGCGGCGAGCACGGCGCCGCAGGCGCCGCCGATCCCTAAGCGCGAGGCGAGTTCCGCCAGGGCGCCGATCCGCAGGGCGAAGACCAGGACCAGCCCGGAGGCCCCGAAGGAGCCGATCAGGCTATCGCGCATGATGGCGAGACGCCGCTCGCGCGTGGCGCCGCCGAAGCTGTCGGCGGTGTCGGCGAAGCCGTCCTCATGGAAGGCGCCCGTCGTCACCGTCATGGCGGCAACAGACAACGCGGCGGCCAGGAAGGTGCCGAGATCGAGGGCGAGCGCACCGGCCAGCACGAGGGCCGGGAGAACGCCGAGCACGAGACCCGCGAGCGGCACGACCCGGGTCATGCGGGCGAAGTCCGGCAGGGCGTGCGGATCGGGCTCCCAAGGCAGGGCAGGCATGGGCAGGCGCGAATAGAACCGCAGGCAGCGGGCGGTGTCGGTCAGGATCTCCCGAATTCCCCCTGTCGCGACGATCCGCGTTTCGTTCAGCTGGTCCGACATGCTCCACCCCGTTCCAGCAGACGGATAAAGCATGGCCGGGTCCTGTGGAACCCGGCCATGCCGGCAGATCATCGTTTCCAGGGTTCGGGCGGCGATCAAACCCGCTGCTGACCTGCGTCGGGGAGGAGCAGGAGGGGCGTCAGGTGAAGTCTCTCGGCCTCGTTGACCCCCTCCACGTCGGACCGGGAGAGGCCGATATCGGCGAGCGCCCGGTCGTCCATGCGGTAGAGGGCTCGCCGGTTCGCCCGACGGTCCTGCCAGGCCTCGAAGGCGAGCAGGAGGCGGAGGAATGCGCTCTTGTCCAGGGCGCGGGCGGTGGTGAGTGAGCCAAGATTTGCTGTGGCAATCGCAGTGGCCATGACGGACCTCGTCCAAACTGATTTCTCTAGGCAGAAATGTGCTCCTCCCCTAGGCTGGAAGCAAACGAGATGTTCTTGTGTTTCGCCCAAGTCCAGCTTGGGCAGAACCGCTGCCCAAGGTCGATCCATGTCCCGTCGCCGCCTGCCGCCGCTCAACTCCCTCCGGGCCTTCGAAGCCGCGGCCCGCCACCTCAATTTCGAGCGGGCCGGGGACGAGATCGCCGTCACGGCGAGCGCGGTCGGCCAGCAGGTCAAGCAGCTCGAGGCCTGGCTCGGGGTGCCGCTCTTCGTGCGTCTGCCGAGCAAGGGCGTGGCCCTCACGCCGGCGGGACAGCGCTATGCGGCGACTCTGTCGGAACTCCTCGACGAGCTCAACGAGGCGACGGCCCGGGTGATGCGTTCCGAATCCTCCCGGGTCATCACGGTCAGCACCCTGCCGAGCTTCGCGTCGAGCTGGCTGATCCCGCGGCTCGGTTCCCTGAAGGCGCGCCACCCGGATCTCGAGCTGCGCGTCTCGATCTCCACCGGCAAGACGGACTTCGCCCGCGAGGACGTCGACGTGGCGATCCGCTGGGGGAAGGGGGATTATCCAGGCTTGCGGACGGATCTGCTCATGGAGGAGACGTTCTTTCCCGTGTGCAGCATGGCGCTCAGGGACGATCCCGCGCATCCGCTGCGCGAGCCGGCCGACCTCGCCCATCACCGGCTCCTGCACGAGATCCCGGAGGGCGTGCCCGATTACATGACCTGGCCGCGCTGGCTCGCGGCCGTCGGCGTCGAGATCGCGGATGTCGAACACGGGCCGCGGTTTTCCCATACGTTCCTGTCGCTCCAGGCGGCGGCTTCGGGGCAGGGGGTGGCGCTCGCCACCAACGTGCTGATCGGCGACTACCTCGAGGCCGGGCGCCTCGTGCGGCCGTTCCCGCATCAGGTGAAAGGCGCCTACCAGTATTACGTCGTCTGTCCCGAGACGACCGCCGAGCGCCCGGCCATCGCGGCCTTCCGGGCCTGGCTCCTCGACGAGGCACGCACCCAGATCGAACGCGACGGGCCGGCGTGAGGCTCCGCCATTCGTCTCCTGCACGGCCGCCCCGGAGCCAGCGCATCCGTCGGGTCTCCCTTTCGGGACAAAATGGTCTATAGGACGGCCGACTTCTCGTTTCCTTCCGCGCCCTTCCGGGCTGGAGCCGTTCCATGACCGATGCCGCCGCCTCGCCCTTCGACGATATCCGCCGCCTCATCACCACCATGCCGGGGCCGGACGAGGCGGCGATCGAGGCGGTGCGCCTGCGCGACCGTCAGCTCACCAAGCCGGCCGGCAGCCTGGGCCGTCTCGAATGGCTCGTCGAATGGCTCGCGGCCTGGCAGGGCAAGGCGCCTCCGAGTGTCGACCGGCCGCTCGTCTGCGTCTTCGCCGGCAGCCACGGGGTCACGGCGAAGGGCGTCTCGGCCTACCCGTCCGAGGTGAACCGGCAGATGCTGGAGAACTTCGCGGCGGGCGGCGCGGCCATCAACCAGATCTGCGCCAGCCTCGGCCTCGGCTTCAAGGTCTTCGACCTCGCCCTCGACATGCCCACCAATGACATCACCGAGCGCGAGGCCATGGACGAGCGGTCCTGCGTCGCCACCATGGCGTTCGGCATGGAGGCCATCGCGGGCGGCACCGACCTCCTGGCCATAGGCGAGATGGGCATCGGCAACACCACCGTGGCGGCGGCGATCTACGTGGCGCTCTACGGCGGGCCGGCCGAGCACTGGGTCGGCCGCGGCACGGGCGTGGACGACGAAGGCTTTAGGCGCAAGGTCGCAGCCGTCGAGGCCGCCATTGCCCGGCACCGGGAGCACCTGAACGACCCGCTCGAGATCTTGAGCCGCCTCGGCGGCCGCGAGGTCGCGGCCATGGCCGGGGCGATCCTGGCGGCGCGGCTGCAGAAGATTCCCGTCGTTCTCGACGGCTACGTGGCGACGGCCGCCGCCGCCATCCTGCACGCCATCCATCCGTCCACCATCGACCATTGCGTCGCCGGCCATCTCTCGGCCGAGGGCGCCCATCAGGACGTGCTCGCCCGTCTCGGCAAGATCCCGCTGCTGGCGCTGGGCATGCGCCTCGGCGAGGGCTCGGGTGCGGCGCTCGCTGTCGGGCTCATCAAGAGCGCGGCGGCCGTCCATCGCGACATGGCGACCTTCGCCCAGGCCGGAGTGTCCGAGCGCCTGGCCTGACCCATGGCGCGTATTCCGCCAAAACCCCGCCGCTCCGTCCGGTCCTCTGGCCTCAGCTCCCTCTTCCTCGCCCTGCTACTGGCGGTCGCGGCCTGGTACCTACTCCAGCCGAGCGGCCGGATGGTCGAGGGACGGGCCCACGCCACCGACGGGGACACGATCCGCATCGGCGACGAGCGGCTGCGCCTGAAGGGCATCGATGTGCCGGAGATGCGCCAGATGTGCTCGCGCGCGGGTCGGTCCTATCTCTGCGGCGAGGCCGCCCGCGATGCGCTGGTTAGCCTGATGCTCAACGAGGAGCTCCGCTGCCGCTCCTCCGGCCGCGACCGCTACAAGCGCCTGCTCGTCTACTGCACGGCCGGCGGAATCGACCTGAACCGGCGCATGGTCGAGGAGGGCTGGGCTGTGGCCTACGACCGGGAGTACCGGGACGAGGAGGCGGCTGCCCGCCGTCGCGGGGCAGGCCTCTGGGCCGGCGAGTTCGAGCGCCCGCAGGAATGGCGGCGCGAGAACGCGCCCCGGCAGTGACGCTGCGCCGCGCTCGCGGCGGCGTCCGGCACTCCCTATCTGCCGGGAATGGATTCCGCTCCCGATTTCGAACAGCTGTCCCGCGATCTGCGCGCCTGCCGCATCTGCCGGGACGCACCGCGCTTCGGCGCGCCGCTTCCCCACGAGCCCTTGCCGATCATCCAGGGCAGCGCCACGGCGCGCCTGTGCATCGCCAGCCAAGCGCCGGGCACGCGGGCGCATGCCAGTGGCATCCCGTTCTCGGACCGGTCGGGAACGCGGCTGCGGGACTGGCTCGGGCTCGACGAGGCGACCTTCTACGACGGCTCTCGCATCGCCATCGTGCCCATGGGTCACTGCTTTCCCGGGCAGGATTCCAAGGGCGGCGACCTGCCGCCGCGGCGGGAATGCGCGCAAACCTGGCGAAGGCCGCTCTTCGACGCGCTGCCGGATCTCGAGCTCATCCTGCTGATCGGGCAATACGCCCAGGCCTGGCATCTCGGCGAGGACTTCAAGGACGGTCTCACCGAGACCGTGAAAAGCTGGCGCGCGATCCTGTCCGCTCCGCGGCGTCCGCCCATCCTGCCGCTCCCGCACCCGTCCTGGCGCAACAACGGATGGCTGAAGAAGAACCCCTGGTTCGAAGCGGAGCTTTTGCCCGTGCTTCGGGCCGAGCTTCGCACTATGCTCCGGCTCGACGATCGAGGAGCCACGACCCCATGAATTCGACCACCCTGCGCTGCACCGTGAACGGCAAGGTCGCGACCGTCGCGCTCGCGCGGCCCGACAAGCTGAACGCCCTGAACGCCACGATGCATGCGGAGCTACGCGAGACGCTGCAGTCCCTGGCGAAGGACGAGGCCGTGCAGGTGGTGGTGCTCACCGGCGAAGGCCGCGCCTTCTCGTCCGGCCAGGACCTGACCGAGGACCTGCCGCGGGATGCTGAAGGACGCATCGATCTCGGGCCGCCGCTCGCCCGCGACTACAACCCCCTGGTGCTCACCCTCGCCAACTTTCCGAAGGTGACGATCGCGGCCCTCAACGGCCCGGCGGTCGGCGCCTCCATGAACATCGCGCTCGCCTGCGACATCGTGGTGGCGGCGCGCTCCGCCTATTTCCAGGAGGCCTTCGCCAAAATCGCGCTCGTGCCGGATGCGGGCGGCACCTGGATCCTACCGCGCCTCGTCGGCCCGAAGCAGGCGCTCGCCCTCATGCTCACCGCCGACCCGATCCCCGCCGAGGAGGCCCAGCGCCTCGGGCTCGTCTACCGGGTGTTCGAGGACGCGTCCTTCGCGGCCGACGTCGCGGCCTTCGCGGCGAAGCTCGCCGAGGGGGCGGGGCTCGCCCAGCGCCTCACCAAGCAGGCGGTGGCGCAGAGCCTTTCGAACGACCTCGAAGGGCAGCTCGCGCTCGAGGCGGCGCTGCAGAGCGAGGCCGGCTTCAGCCGGGACTTCATGGAGGGCATCGCGGCCTTCCGGGAGAAGCGCGCGCCCCGGTTCGAAGGCCGCTGAGGGAGACACCAGAGCATGCGCCCGAACTATCTCATCCTCATCCTTCTCGTGCTGATGATCGTGATCGGCATCTTCATGTCGCGCGATCCCGAGCACGCCCAGCGCCTGTCGCAGATGTACCGCGACGCCTCCTTTCAAGGCGAGACGCGCGAGATGGTCCTGATGCTGCTCGCCCTCGGCATCGGCGGCTTCATCGTCTATCTCACGATGACGCGGCGGTGACGTGTGAGAGGTGCGGCGATTCCCGCCGCACCGCCTTACATCACAGCACGAAGTAATCGTTTGGCGACGAGCCGTCGGGCCCTTCGTTGATGTCCACCACCGTCGGCCTGCCGCAGTGTCCGGCGAGGCGGAAGAGTTCCGACCCGGTCTCCTCGGTCTCGGCCGTGAAGTAGAGCTTGCCCCTGAACTCCGTGAAGCCGGAAGGATTGGAGTCGCCTTCGCCCTGGTTCACATCGACCAACGTGGCATGGTTGCTCCGGGGCGAGATCGAATAGAGCTCGCGTCCGTTCGCCTCCGTCTCGGCCGAGAAGTAGAGCCGGCCCTTGTACTCCGTCAGCTCCAAGGGAGTCGAACTGGCCTCGCCCGGTGCGATGTCGATGAGCTGCGGCGTCGTGCTGCCCGGGCAGAGGCGGTAGAGCTCCATCCCGTTCTCGGCCGTCTGGGCGGTGAAGTAGAGCGAACCTTTGAAGACCGTGAGATTGTTCACGAAGGAGGACGCCTCGCCGGGATTGATGTCGATGATCGTCGGCGTGGTGCTGCCGGGCTTCAGGCGGAACAGCTCCGTGCCGGTCTCGGGCGAAGAACCGGCGAAGTAGAGAGAGCCCCTGAAGGGGACGATGCCGCTGAACGTGCCGAGGAACGAGCCCTCGGCGCCAGGGGTCATGTCGATAACTTCCGGTGTGGTGCTGCCGGGGGCGAGGCGGAACAGCTCGTCGCCCGTCTCCTCCGTGAAAGCGGTGAAGTAGAGATAGCCCCTGTACTCGGTGAAGCTGCTCAGGAGCCCCGGCGTGGACCAGTCGGGACCGGGATTGATGTCGATGAGTTCCGGCGTGGTGCTGCCCGGATCGAGGCGGTAGAGCTCGTTGCCGTTCGCCTCGGAGAAGGCGCGGAAATAGAGCTGGCCGCCGAACTCGAAGAAGTCGGTGGGAACCGAGCCGGTCGCCTCGGGCCCCGGCTGGGCGTCGGTGGGATTGATGTCGATGAGCGTCGGCGTGTCGCTGCCGCGGGCGAGACGGTAGAGTTCCGTGCCGTTTTCTTCCGTCGTCGCGCCGAAATAGAGCGCGCCCGCGAATGGGGTCAGCTGGTAGGGATCGGACGGTGCGGCCCCTTCGTTGATGTCGAACACGGTCGTCGCCCCGCTGCGCGGGGAGTAGCGGAGCAGCTCCGTGCCCTGCTCCAGCGTCGCGTTAGCGAAATAGAGCTGCCCGCCGAGTTCGGCGAAGCCATGAGGCGAGCCGTAGCCGCCGCCGGGCGAGAGATCGATCAGGGTCGGTTCGTGGCTCCAGGGATCGAGCCGGTAGAGTTCCCGGCCGGCCTCCTCGGTGAAGGCCGAGAAGTAGAGCGAATGGTCGTGCGAATGCCTCGCCATGGCGTTTCCTCGAATGGTTGTCCGCGCCCCCGGATCGCCCTCGAATGGATCTGTCGTCCTGACTGACATGCCCCCGGCCACGGGGCTCCTCTCGGCTGCCCGACCGCTCGGCCGCGGCGCCGCAATCTCCCGCACACGGAGATCTGGCCGCCATTTTCACACGCGCTGATGGAAAAGGGCGCTGACCTTTCGATCAGCGCCCTGTGTTCTTGCGGATGAGGCTGCGCCGGAATTTACCCACGAATAGGGATGAAGCGCCCGCGCTCAGATGACGAAGAAGTCGCTCGCCGTCATCTTGAGGTTCTTGGCGAGGGTGGCGAACTTGACCTGAGCGGCCGCGCCCGTGCCGTCGGGATCGTAGTAAAGCACGCCCTTGCGGGAATCGTAGATGATGCGGTCGTTCTCATCCTGCGCGCTTGCGCCGATGGCGAACGCTTCGGCCGGGAGAGCACCCTTCTGAAGGCCCTGGAAGATCGACGCCGCGAGATGGACGGTATCGTCCTTAACGTTGAAATCCGTGATCGCGTCGACGTTGGACTTGGCGTTCAGCTTCGTGTTGAACACGAACGCGTCCTTGCCGCGTCCACCGGTGAGGGTATCGTTGCCCTGAAGACCCAGAAGTTTGTCGGCACCGGACGTGCCGATCATCTTGTCGGCTCCCGACGTTCCGGCACGGCCGTCGAACTCGACCACCCAGTAGAGCTTGGTCCAGCCCTTGATGTCGTTCCACTGCCCGGCGCGGCCCATGCTGCCCTTGCCTGCAGGCCAAGACTCGAGACCGAGACCCGCCACGTTCTGGCTGCCGTTGTAATTGTCGGGCTCTCCGCCATAGCCCCAATTGGCATAGGTGAGGGCACTTCCGTCCGTCCAGCGCCAGCTTCCCTCGCTGCCTTCGTCCGTCGCGCCGATCCAGACATATTCGGCGCCGCCACCATCGAGAGCCAGATAGTGTGTCTTCCAGGTTTTGGATTCCTGCATGACGTAATTGAAGACGGCCTTATTCTCCGAAGAGGACGTAATCTTCACGAGATAGCCGCCCGTGGATTCCGCCTTCGCTTTGGCGGTATTCCAGATCGCCGCCGTCGTGACCACTCGGTACGTGTGGCCCTTGTAGTAGAGATCAGACATCAATGCCCCCGCATTCTTGTAATGCGCGGCTTCTCTACTAGAGATTTATTCTTACTGCAAGAATTGTTACTGGTAATTGCGTGATACAAAGTATCAATAATGCTTGATCCGTGCGGCCCCGTCCTACCGGGCTTCAGAGATATCGCCGAAGCCCGGGAATGACCCAAGTCTCAACGGTCCAGGCGGGCGATCAGGCTCGACGTGTCCCAGCGGTTGCCGCCCATCTTCTGCACCTCGGCATAAAACTGGTCGATCATCGCGGTCGCCGGCAGGCTGGCGCCGTTCTTGCGCGCCTCGTCGAGCACGATGGCGAGGTCCTTGCGCATCCAGTCCACCGCGAAGCCGAAGTCGAACTTGCCCTGGTTCATGGTCTTGCCGCGGTTCTCCATCTGCCAGGAGCCGGCGGCGCCCTTCGAGATGACGTCGAGCACCGCCTCGATGTCGAGGCCGGCGCGCTTGCCGAAGTGGATGCCCTCGGCGAGGCCCTGGACGAGGCCTGCAATGCAGATCTGGTTGATCATCTTGGTGAGCTGGCCGGAGCCGGCCGGGCCCATCAGGCGGCAGGCGCGGGCGAAGCTCATGATCACGGGCTCGGCCTTCGCATAAGGCTCCTGGTCGCCGCCGCACATGACGGTGAGCACGCCGTTCTCGGCGCCCGCCTGGCCGCCGGAGACCGGCGCGTCGATGAAGGCTGCGCCCTTCTCCTGCGCGGCCGCATAGAGTTCGCGGGCGACCTCCGCCGAGGCGGTGGTGTGGTCGACGAAGAGGCTGCCGGCCTTCAAGCCGTGGAAGGCGCCGTCATCCCCGAGGGTCACCTGACGCAGGTCGTCGTCGTTGCCCACGCAGGCGAACACGATCTCCTGGCCCTCTGCGGCCTCGCGGGGCGTCGGGGCGGCGCGGCCGCCGTGCTCGGACACCCACTTCTCGGCCTTCGCGGCCGTGCGGTTGTAGACCGTCACCTCATGCCCCTTGGCCATGAGATGCCGCGCCATGGGATAGCCCATCACGCCCAAACCCAGAAAAGCGACCTTCGCCATCGTCTGCTCCCGTTTCGTCATGGTGGTTGTATGGAGACAAGGGGGCGCGGTCAAACGCCGCCGATGCATCGGCGGCGGCTTTCCCGCGCGACGCTCTACTTGATGTCGAAGGAAAAATACTTGGCCCGGATGCGGTCGTAGGTGCCGTCCGCCATGACCTGGGTGATGGCCGCGTTGAAGCGGTCCTTCAGGGCCGCGTCCTCCTTGCGCAGGCCGACGCCGTAGGACTGGTGCCGGTAGGCCGGGTTCGCCGGCGAGTCGCCGAGGATGTGGCAGCAGCCGCCCTCGCGGGATTCCAGGAACTTGGTCAGGAAGCGCTTGTCGCCGAACACGGCGTCGAGCCGGCCGACCAGGAGGTCGAGATTGGCCTCCTCGGTTTTGCCGTACAGTTCGATCTCGGAATCCTTGTAGAACTCCTTGAGGTAGGTCTCGTGGTCGCTGCGGTCGGCGGTGCCGATGCGCTTCTCGGCCAGGGCCTGGGGCGTGACGTTGCCGGCCGGCATCTCCTTGAGGCCGATGAAGATCGCCGGGATGCGGTAATAGGGATTGGTGAAGGCGATCCGCTTCTGCCGCCGCTCGGTGATTTCGAGGGACGACATGACCGCATCGTACTCCTTCTTCAGGAGCCCCTGCACGATCCCGTCCCACTGGTGGACGGTCGGCACGCATTCAGCCTTCATCGCGTCGCAGAGGGCTTTCAGCAGATCGACCTCGAAGCCCTGGAGCTCGTTGTTCTGGTCGAGATAGTTGAAGGGCGGATAGGCGCCTTCGACGGCGACGCGGATCACCGGCTTGTCCTGCGCCGCAACGGGAAGAGCGGACGAAAGCCCGACGGCCAGTGCCGCGATCAGTCCCAGTTTGCGCCAGATACTCAGCAGGTTCACGTTCATCGCCCAGGTAATCCGAGTCGATATTCCGTGAAAGCGTTGTACAGTCAACGTCCGAACGGCTGAGTTGCTTTGGCGCGTGGGATTTCGTTCCGGAAAGCTTAACCGCCGGTCATGCTCATGTGGCGACCCACCGCCGGGCGGGAATGGCGCCGGTCGATGATGAAGTCGTGTCCCTTGGGCTTGCGGGCGATGGCGTCGACGATCGCCTGCTCCAGGGCCTGGTTGGACTCGGATGTCCTCACCGGCGTGCGCAGGTCCGCGGCGTCCTCCTGGCCCAGGCACATGAAGAGCTGGCCCGTGCAGGTCAGCCGCACCCGGTTGCAGCTTTCGCAGAAATTGTGGGTCATCGGCGTGATGAAGCCGACCTTGCCGCCGGTCTCCTTCACCCTCACGTAGCGGGCCGGTCCGCCGGTTCGCTCTGCCAGATCCTCCAGGGTGTAGCTCGCCGCGAGCCGGGCGCGCACCATGGAGAGCGGCAGGAATTGGTCGACGCGCTGCACCTCGATCTCGCCGAGCGGCATCACCTCGATGAGCGTCAGGTCCATGTCGCGCCCGTGCGCCCAGCGCATCATGGGCTCGATCTCGTCCTCGTTCACACCTTTGAGCGCCACGGCGTTGATCTTGACCTTGAGGCCGGCTCCCTGCGCCGCATCGATCCCGGCCATGACCTTCGACAGCTCGCCCCAGCGCGTGATGCGGCGGAACTTGTCGGGGTCGAGGGTGTCCAGGGAGACGTTGACCCGCCTGACGCCGCAGGCGGCGAGCTCCGCCGCGTGACGGGCAAGCTGGGAGCCGTTGGTCGTGACGGTGAGCTCGTCGAGCGCCCCGGAATCGAGATGCCGCGCCAGCGAGCGGAACAGGGTCATGATGTCCCGCCGCACCAGCGGCTCGCCGCCGGTGATGCGCAGCTTGCGGACACCCTGCCTGACGAAGGTCGAGCAGATGCGGTCGAGCTCCTCGAGGGTCAGCAGGTCGCGCTTGGGCAGGAAGGCCATGTCCTCGGACATGCAGTAGACGCAGCGGAAATCGCAGCGGTCCGTCACCGAGACGCGCAGGTAGGTGATCGCCCGGCCGAAGGGGTCGAGCAGGGGGGCGTCAGCGCCGGGGGTCGTCAACGGGATCGCAGGTCCCTGCATTCTTGAGCCATCCTTGTCGCCAAGCGTCCGGGAGCTTGCCTTAAAGTTAGTTCTCCCGCAGCTATCGTCAAATCATCCCTGACGTTACGAGGATTCTCCACCATGTCCGAGCGCTGGCCCACCGAACTCCGCCTTGCCAAGGACAAGCGGACCCTGAGCATCGTGTTCGACGACGGCGCGGCCTTTCACCTGCCGGCGGAGTACCTGCGCGTCACGAGCCCCTCGGCCGAGGTGCAGGGGCACAGCCCGGCCGAGCGCAAGACGGTGCCGGGAAAGCGGAACGTGGAGATCATCGGCGTCGAGCCGATCGGCAACTACGCCGTGAAGCTGGTCTTCGACGACATGCACGACACGGGCATCTACGGCTGGGACTACCTGTACCGCCTCGGCAGCGAGCAGGCGGAGCGCTGGCAGGCCTATCTCGACGAGCTTGCCGCGAAGGGGCTGTCGCGGGAGAGGCGGTGAGACGCCGTGGCGTCCCCGGCGGCCCGCAAGGCCGGGAAGGGGATCCAGTCCTTTGCTCGGCAACGAAAATGGCCGCAGCACGTGCGGCCATCGCGAAGGCTTTAAGCTAAGCCGGGCGTCAGCGCTGAACCACCACGCGGGCGCCGACCTTGGCGCGGTTGTAGAGGTCCACCACGTCCTCGTTGGTCATGCGGATGCAGCCCGAGGAGACGGCCTCGCCGATGGTCTCCGGCTCGTTCGAGCCGTGGATGCGGTAGATGGTGCTGCCGATGTAGAGGGCGCGGGCGCCGAGCGGGTTGTCCGGGCCGCCCTTCATGTAGCGCGGCAGGTCAGGACGGCGCTTGAGCATCTCGGCCGGCGGACGCCAGTCGGGCCATTCGCGCTTCATCGTGACGGAGTGGGTGCCGGCCCAGGTAAAGCCGGGGCGGCCGACGCCGACCCCGTACTGCATCGCCTGGCCGTTGCCGAGCACGTAGTAGAGCTTCCGCTCGCTGGTCGACACCACGATGGTGCCGGGGGCGTAGCGCCCGTCGAAGGAGACCACCTGCCGCTGCGGAGCGATGGCCTGGGCCTTCAGCGACTCGTCGACGCTGTAGAGGGGCTGACGGGTGAGGGGATCGACCGCCGTGAAGGCGGAGGCCGGCGTCGCCAGGACGGCGAAGGTGCAGGCGAGCCCGGAGAGGGCAGCGAGAGTGCGTCCCATAATTGCCTCGGAAAAAACCAGTTTGGTGCGGGTTGGTGATCTTTAAACGCAACAGCCGCGGTTAGGATCCAAGCCTTATATGGATTTCGTAATAGAATCCTAGGCGGTCGCGGCCATGTTTTCGCCACACAGTAACCGGCCCGTTAAGGCCCCGGTGCCACATTCGGCGCCCGGATCGTTTTGTCCGGGCGGTTTCGGATTCTTTGGCTTGACGTCAGGGGTTTAACGACTCTAGAAGGCGCTGGTCAGGGCGCGTAGCTCAGCGGGAGAGCATTCGCTTCACACGCGAAGGGTCACAGGTTCAATCCCTGTCGCGCCCACCATTTTCTTCCTGACGGATCAGCTTCACATTTTCGTGTTCCGGCTTGGAGCGCGGCTTCGGCCGCGCCTGTCACGCGGCCATCGGCTTCAGCACGTTCTCCACCGCGGCGAAGAGCTCGTCGAAATGCTCGATCACGAGATCGGGCCCGAGTTCCTCGACCGGCACGTCGGTGTAGCCGAAGGGCACGGCGATGCACGGGATGCGGGCGTTCTGGGCCGTCACGATGTCGGTACGCGAATCCCCGATCATCACGGCCCGGCCAGGATGCCCGCCCGCGCGCTCGATCGTCATGGTCAGGTGGCGCGGGTCCGGCTTGAAGTACGGGAAGGTGTCCCGGCCGCAATTGGCCGCGAAGAGGTGGCTCACGCCGAGCGCATCGAGCAGCTTCACCGAATGCTCCTCCACCTTGTTGGTGCAGACCGCCAGCAGGAAGCCTGCGGCATCGAGCCGCCGCAGCGCCGTCCTGACGCCGGGGAAGAGACGCGTCTTGACGCAGATGTTCTCGCCGTAATGGATCATGAACTGACGAAAGAGATCATCCAGGTAGGCGGGCGCCAGCTCCTTGCCGGCGGCCTCGAAGCCGCGCTGGATCAGGGCCCGCGCCCCGGCGCCGATCATGTCGCGGGCATCGTCCACCGGCAGGGGAGCGAGGCCCTCCCGGTCGAGAATCATGTTGAGGGTGCCGACGAGGTCGACGGCCGTGTCGGCCAGCGTTCCATCCAGATCGAAGACGGCGACGGGTGGGGTATGAATGGCCATGAAGGTCGGCTACCTGCTGAGGGCAAGGGAATCACGCACCACGATGCTATGGTGTTTAGGTTGATTCGATCTTACCAGATGGAGTTTTGGATGCGGTTCTTTGGTTCTGCGGCGGGTCTTTCTGCGGTCCTGGTGCTGGGAGGGCTCTCCTTTCCTGCGCTTGCGGCCACCTACGATTTCGTTCCCGCGCCCCAGACCGATCTCAACCGGATTTATAGGATCGATCGCGTCACCGGCGAGGTCAGCTCCTGCCAGTATGGTCTGCAAGAAGGCACGATTGGGGTGACGCTCTGCTTTACCTCGGGCGAGGGGGCAGGGCCTCAGACGCCGGGCGAATACGGGCTCGTCGCCTCCCGGCACGAGCGCGAGGGCGGCGTGTTTCGGGTCAACTACCGCACCGGCGAAATGAGCATCTGCTACGTGTTCGACGAGCGGGTCGTGTGCACCCCGCAGGCGACACCGTCGCCGGCGGCCCCCGCGACCCCGGCGCCGTCAGCCACACCGTCGGTGCGCCCGGGCACCGGCGCGTCGCCGCAGCGGCCGTAGCATCCTGCCGCGGCTCCCCCTCGTTCGCAGGGGGTGAAACGTTCTTTCTTCCGGGGCCCCTTACGTGCTAGAGGCGGGGCGGAGCGGGCCCGCCCGCATGAAACGAACAACGAGGCTTTCGTGAGCGATACACTCAAGCGCGCAGCAGGCGAACGGGCGGCCGCCCTCGTCACCGACGGCATGAAGCTCGGCCTCGGCAGCGGCTCCACGGCGGCGCATTTCGTTGCGGCCCTGGGCGAGCGCGTGCGCGAAGGACTGCAGGTCGTCGGCGTGCCGACCTCGGAGGCGACGCGCGAGCAGGCCGAGCGCGAGGGCATCCCCTTGACGACCCTCGACGAGACCCCCGAGCTCGATCTCACGATCGACGGGGCGGACGAGATCGACGAGGACCTGCGCCTCATCAAGGGCGGCGGCGGCGCGCACCTGCGCGAGAAGATCGTGGCCTCCGCCAGCCGGCGCATGATCGTCATCGCGGACGGGACGAAGCGCGTCCAGACGCTCGGGCGCTTCCCCCTGCCGATCGAGGTCGTGCCGTTCGGCCTGAGGGCGACCGAGATCGCCATCACCAAGCTCGTGGAAAGCCTCGGCCTGGAAGGCGAGCTTCGTCTGCGCAAGGCCGCGGACGGGTCCACCTACCTGACCGACGGCGGCCACTATATCCTCGATGCGAATCTCGGGCGCATCGACAAGCCGAACGTTCTCGCCTCGACGCTCAACAACATCCCCGGCGTCGTCGAGCACGGTCTCTTTATCGGCCTCGCCACCGGCGCGATCCTCGCGACCGGGGAGGGGCTCGTCGAACTCGGTCAGGTCTGACCTCTCACTTCCTGGAGCACAACCCGATGATCCGTTCCTCATCCCGCCTCGCCGCGACGACCTTCGCGCTCTTCCTGCTGGCGAGCCCCGCCTTCGCGCAGGCGCAGCCCAGCGAAAGCCATCTCGCCATCGCCCGCGAGGTCGCCATCGGGTCCGGCATGACCCGCTCGTTCGACGCCATGACGGAGCCGCTGCTCAACCAGCTGCAGCAGATGAACGTGACCCGCCCGGAGATCAAGAAGGACCTCGACGAGGTGACCGCGATGCTCCGCCCCGAGGTCGAGCAGCAGAAGCAGAAGATGGTCGACAACGCGGCCCGCGCCTTCGCGACCCGCATGAGCGAGGCGGAGCTCAAGGAGGTCGCGGCCTTCTACAAGACCCCGGCCGGCAAGAAATACGTGGAGCTCCAGCCTCTCCTTCTCGACGACATCGTGCGAGACCTGGCGACCTGGACCCAGAACGTGTCGGAGTACGTCATGATCCGCGCCCGCGCCGAGATGGGCAAACGCGGCCATCAGCTGAACTAAGGCGGAGCCTCCACATCAACATGATCAAGCCCGGCATCGCCGGGCTTTTTTTGCTTCACGATCCGCCCAGGGGAGCGAAGAAGCAGATGATGGCCTTGGTCGTGCCTTCCTCGCAGAGGTGGAATTTCTTGTCCGGAGACATCTTGGCATAGCTCCGGCCGATCACTCGTCCGTCCCACAGATGCCAGCCGTCCGGAGCCTCGGTGACCGTCTCGCCCCTGTCCTCCGCGAGCGCCCGGCAGTCCCGGTCGTCGCAGCACCAGGTGGGATACCAGTCATGCGCGGGCGCCCCGGTCGCGCCGAGGAACCAAGCCGCGGCCGTCATGGCCAGCGAAACCGAACGGCATGACATGGGGTGCCCCGATCCTGCCAACTCCATCGATGGAGTTTAAACTTGGGCTGAACCAGGACCGGACAAGCCTGTCCGGAACATTTTCCGCATCGTGGCCGGGTGCGGTCCAGCCACGATGCCATTGCGCAATCCTCAGTCCTCGACCGCCTTGAAGCGGCCGAGGCCCTTGAGGACGAAGGGGGCCACGAGGGCGATGAGCGCGATGAACAGCAGGGTCGCCGAGATCGGGCTCTGGAGCAGCACCATCGGGTCGCCGAGGCTGA
>JAFAAP010000161.1 GCA_023426505.1 Pseudomonadota bacterium | reverse complement strand
GGCGTGAGCCGCACGGCTTCGACGGTTTCAAAGCGGTGGAACGGCAATTCTCTGCCCCCTGGCGTTGGTTCTTGTCGGGACCGGGCTCCGTCGAGCCCGGCCCTTTGGCGGCTTGCTGACGCTCATCCCTCTTCCTGGAAGGCGAGATCGCGCTTGGTGCGGATCGCGGGGGCGATCATGACGATCAGCAGCAGGACGGACATGATCAGGAAGGTGAGGCTGATGGCGCGGTCGACGAAGACTACCGGGCTTCCGTGCGAGATGAGCAGCGCGCGACGGAGGTTCTCCTCGATCATCGGTCCGAGGATGAAGCCCAGCAGGAGCGGCGCCGGCTCGCATTTCAGCCTGTAGAACACGAAGCCCATGAGCCCGAAGAAGGTCGCGACGATCACGTCGAGCGCGCTGCTCTTGAGGCTGTAGACGCCGATGCAGCAGATCAGGAGGATCGCCGGATAGAGCATCCGGTACGGCACCGAAAGCAGCTTCACCCAGATCCCGATCAGGGGCAGGTTGAGGATCACCAGCATCGCATTGCCGATCCACATGCTGGCGATCAGGCCCCAGAACAGCTGGGCGTTGTTGTTGAGGAGCTGCGGTCCGGGCGACAGGCCCTGCATCATGAGGGCGCCGATCATCAGCGCCATGACGGCGCTCGAAGGCAGGCCCAGGGTCAGCATGGGGATGAAGGCCGTCTGGGCGGCAGCGTTGTTGGCCGCTTCCGGTCCGGCCACGCCCTCGATCGCGCCCTTGCCGAACTCGCCCGGCTTGCGCGAGATCTTCTTCTCGAGCGCATAGGCCGAGAAGGACGAGAGCACCGGGCCGCCGCCCGGCAGCATGCCGAGGCAGGAGCCGAGCGCGGTGCCGCGAAGCGCCGGCGCCAGGAAGGATCGGATCTCCGCCCAGCTCGGCCACAGGCCGCGCACCTCGCTCAGGACGCCGTTCGTCTCGTCCTTCCGGCTGAGATTGGCGATCGTCTCGCCGAGGCCGAACATGCCCATGGCGATGACCGCGAAGTCGATTCCATCCGAGAACTCCGCGACCCCGAACGTGAACCGCTGCGTGCCGGTGTTCACGTCCGTCCCCATCGTGCCGAGCAGCACCCCGAGAAGGATCATGCCGATCGCCTTGACGACGGAACCATTGGCCAGGATGACCGCCGCGATGAGGCCGAACACCATGAGCGAGAAATAGTCCGCGGGCCCGAACTTCAGGGCGACCTCGGCCAGTGCCGGCGCCATGACGGCGATGAGGACCGTCGCGAGCGTGCCGGCGATGAAGGACGACAGCGCCGCAGTGGCGAGCGCAAGGCCGGCCTTGCCGCGTCTGGCCATCTGATATCCGTCGATCGCCGTCACGACGGACGAGCTCTCGCCCGGCAGGTTGACGAGGATCGCAGTCGTCGAACCGCCATAGGCCGCACCGTAATAGATGCCCGCCAGCATGATGAGGGCGGCTTCCGGCGGCAGCGTGAAGGTGATGGGAAGCAGAATGGAGATGGTCGCGACCGGTCCGAGCCCCGGCAGCACGCCGATCGTCGTGCCGAGCAGCACGCCGAGGAATCCGTACAGGAGGTTGACCGGCGCGAGTGCGGTCGAGAAGCCCAGGGCGAGATTGTTGAGGAGTTCCATGCCGGCTGTCCTTACCAGAAGCGCGTATGCGGCAGGTTGAGCCCGAGCGCGTAGGCGAACAGGAGAATGCAGGCGGCGACGAGCGTCACCGCCAGCACGGTGACCTCGACGACCTTGAACTCACGGCCTGCCAGCCGTGCTCCGATGACGAGGACGATGCCGGCGACCGCGAGGCCGAGGCTTTCGATGGCGAGGCCGAAGAACAGGGTGCTCGCGAGCACGAGCAGCAGCGGACGCAGGTCCACGGCGCCGACGCTCTCCGTCTGCGACAGGAGCGACCGTGCGACCAGGATCGCTCCCAGGATCCCCAGCATGACGCTGACGATCAAAGGAAAGAAGCCGGGTCCCATGCGGGAGGCCGTACCGAGCGAGTAGCTGGTGCCGATGATCGATACGGCGCCGATGCTCACTCCGAGAAACAGAATCCCCGTGAGTATGTCGGTCGACATACGAATGTTCATGATTGATCCTCCCGTCACTTCGCCGCCGATTCACGGGGCAGGAATGCATCGCGGGAACGGAGGCGTGCCCCGTTCCCGCAGATCGCTCATCGGATCAGTCGGCCTTGATGCCGGCCTTCTCGATGATGTCGGACCATTGCTGGCTGTCGGCCTTGATGTAGTCCATGAACTCCTCCGGAGAGGCGCTGGATACGGCGATCACGCCCGCGGACGCCATGCGTTCGCGGATGGTGGGGTCCTTCATCGTTTCGACGATCGCCGCATGAACCTTGTCGACGATCGGCTTCGGGGTGCCGGCCGGCGCGAGGACGCCCTGCCATGACGAGCTCGGACGATTGGTCAGGCCCTGCTCCATCATCGTGGGGACTTCCGGGAGGGACGCGACCCGTTCCTTGGTGGTCGCAGCCAACGCCTTCAGGCGACCTGCCTTGACGTTGTTGATGGCCGTCGCGATCGTCACGAACATGACGTCCACGTGCCCACCCATCACGTCCGCCGCGGCCGGACCCGCACCGCCCTTGTAGGGAATGTGCGTCATCTTCAGCCCCTGCGCATATTGAAGCGCCTCCATCTCGAGCCGGTTCACGCTGCCTGTGCCCGGGGACGCGAAGTTGATCTTGCCGGGATTGGCCTTCACGTATTCGACGAATTCCTTCGCGTTCTTGGCGGGAAAATCGGGGCGTGCGATCATCAGGCCGGGCGTGTCGGCGACGATCGAGATCGGGATGAAGTCCTTGAGCGGCTTCACCGTCAGGTTCGGGAACAGGTGCGGGTTGATCGAAACCGTTCCCACGTTACCGAGATAGAGCGTGTAGCCGTCCGGCTTGGCACGCGCGGCCATCTCCATGCCGATATTGCCCGCAGCGCCGTCACGGTTGACGACGACGATCTGCTGTCCGAGATGCTCCGACAGCTTGTTCTGCATCAGGCGCGCGGCGAAGTCCGATGCGCCGCCGGGAGCGAACGGAACGACCAGCTGGATCGGCTGGTTCGGGTAGTTCGAGGCATTCTGCGCCGTCGCGGCACCGGAGAGCGTCAGGCCGCTCCCCAGCGCGAACGCGCCGCAGACCAGACCCAGTACGAATGGGCGTCTTGTAATCATTCCTTCCTCCCTTGATCATCTCGGTGTTTTGTTTTGCGAGACGTGTGGTTCTTGCTTGCTGGCCGACCGGCCTGAAACGAACTCCCCTTGCGACCTGCATCGACCGCCTTTCGACGTCTCCGGACGGCATGAACGGCTCGATCAGCGTTGCGGCTCAGCCTCTCCTTTCGAGCGCCTGCCGAGGCGCTTCCGACATGGCGATTGCACCGGCCTTCATGATCGATCCAGCATCGGTTGCAGGCGCGAGGTGAGCCGGGCGGCAGTCCGAAGATGCCGTGATCTGCGAGCGCGCCCGCCGGCGAGAAAACGGTAGCCACCTGGATCCATCGAACTCGTCTCCACTTGGACTTTCGAAGTCTGAAAGGCCGTGACGAGGGCTGTTGACTGAACGTAACAGCCGGTTCGATTTCAAAGAAAATAATATCTTTTTCTGCCAGCCATCAGATGACGTAATGCATCTGGGAGACGCATGCCGCAACCGCAGATTATCCTCGCGCCAGCCGTCTTGCTGTGGCGGAGTCGTCGGAACTCTCAGACGCCTGCAATCCGGCTCGTGGTTCGATCGGATCGTATCCCTCTTCAGGGCTAAGCCGCACGACCGGGCATCGTGCTATGAATTTCCGTGTGCTGGGGCGCACGGCGGCCAGTTTGGAACCGCGTAGAGGTGAAAAAACACGAAATCACCCCAGCAGGGAAACACCGAGGAGGATTGACGATGAAGGCATCGACCCTGAGCTTTCGACTGGCCGTATTGTTCGTGGTCGCCGGCATGGCGATGGGCATCGGCATGGCCGCATCGCAGAACCATGCCATCATGCCGGCGCATGCGCACCTGAACCTGCTCGGATGGGTGTCGCTGTTCCTGTTCGGCATCTACTACGAGCGCCGTCCCGCGCTCGACGCGAGCCGGCTCGCGATGGTCCAGGTCTGGCTATGGTCGGCCGGGACCGTGCTGCTGACGATCGCCGTCGCGGCGATCCACCTTGGCTACACAGCGGCGGATCCGGTTGCGGCGCTCGCGTCCCTGGTGGTTCTCGGGGCGATGCTGCTGTTCGGATACATGGTGTTCCGTCTTCCCGCGGTCTCATCGGAGCCGACGCCTCACATCGCTCCGGCGGAGTAAGGGCTTCCAAGTGACGGCAGAGCCGATCATCGGCCGGGGCAGGGCTCAGGCGCCCTGCCCTATTCTTTCCGGGCGGCCCCTTGCGGCAAGCGGGCCTGGGGCGGCGCCACCGACTGCCTGAGGGCCAGGATCCAATCGGCCATCGCCTGCCAGCTCTCGCGGGACTTGGCGCGCTCTGCCGCCAGCCGCTGCTCCTCCCGCCGGTCCCTCTGGTCCGTCCATTCGGACGCTGCGTTCAGGACACGACCGAAGTACGATGCGGGAGCGCCGGCTCCGGCGAGCGCAGGCCCCTGCTCTCCGCGGCTGCGCCCCATCCAGACCCCGAACACGCGTTTTTCCGCAAAGCCGACGAACCAGGCGTCCGCGTTTTCGGACGACGTTCCGGTTTTCCCGTAAGCCGGCCAGCGCTTCAGCGCGGCAGCCCGACCGGTCCCGTTGCGCACGACCTCCCTGAGAAGGAGTTGCGCCTGCTCGACGCAGCGTTCCGGAATGATCCGCGCTCTCCCTGCCGTGAGAAAATCCGCCCGGATCTCGCCACGTCCGTCGACGACGGCCAGGACGCCGGAGGGCTTCACCTCGTAGCCGCCATTCGCCACAGCCGCATAGGCGCTCGTCATGGTCATGACGTTGGTGGAGTACGAGCCGAGGACCATGCTGAGATCCGTCTTGGATCCCGGATCGATCCCGAGCCGCCGGCTGACATCCGCGACTTTGTCCAAGCCGACCTCCTGCGCCAGCTGCACGGCAGCGGCATTGCGCGAGGTCGCGAATGCATCCTTCAGGGCCATCCGGCCGCCGTAACCCGGAGGGCCGTTCGAGGGCCAGCTCCCCGCGACCGGCTGATCGAGCACCCTGCTCTCCGGCGTCTTCCCGCTTTCGCAGGCTGCGATCGCCAGAGGCAGCTTGGCCGTGGAGCCCGCCTGAACGCTCGCCTTGACGGCATTGTTGAACTGCCGCGTGGACCAGTCCACCGATCCGACCATGGCCTCGACACGTCCGTTGGGAGCCATCATGACGGCGCCGGCATCGTATTCGGACGGGACCGCGCCCTCCTTGCGGAGGTCGGCGAGATGGCGCTCGGCAAAGGACTGGAGCCGGGGATTGAGCGTCACGAAGAAGCGCACCGTCTCTCCCGGCCGCACATAGTCGGCGCCCCAGCTCTGCACCACCCATTCGGTGAAGGCCTGCGGCTGGATCCTGAACTCCGGCAGCATCCCGGGACGCGCGCCGGCCTGCGCAGCCTGCCGACGCTCCTTGTCGGTGATCTTGCCCTGCTCCGCCATGAGCTTGAGAACGAGCAGCGCCCGTTCATGCGCCCGCTGACGGGTCTTTTCCTTGAGGGGATTGAACCGGGCCGGCGCCTGCACCATCCCGGCCAGAAGCGCCGCCTCGTAGAGTGTCAGATCCTTGGGTTCCTTCCGGAAATAATGCCGGCTCGCCCGGTAGAGCCCGACGATCTCGCGGCCGCCGAACTCGATCTGGTTCAGGTAGCCGGCGAGGAGCTCCTCCTTGCCGATGGCCTCGTCGAAGGGCCCGGCATGCCAGAACTCCGCGCCTTTGCGCTCGAGACGGCTGAGCACGTCGCCCTGCCGCAGATCGTGGAACACCAGGTTCTTCAGAAGCTGCATCGGGATCGTGCTGCCGCCGCGGCTGAAGCCGCCTTTCAGAACCGCCAACAGGGACACGAGGTCGATGCCGCGATGGTCGAAGTAGCGCTTGTCTTCGACCGCGATGATCGCCTTCTTCATCACGTCGGGAATCTCGGACGGCGTCAGGGCAACCGGACAACGGCAATAGGCGTCCCAGCCGGTCTCGGTGCGCGTGACCATCACCTGTGCGGAACCGACGAGGAGGCGGAGGGAGCGAGGCTTGAGATCCCAGAAGTATTTCGGCTCTTCCGTCTGCGCCTTTGGGGCGTTCGTGCCGACTGCCATGAACAGCAACGCAAACAGGACAGCAAAGAGGCGGGTCATTTTCGGCCCTATGGCGCACCGAATCATTCAGCGCAGAGATCTCCAGAAAACAGGACAACTATGGCCGAATGTAGCGCGCAGGAAGAGGCGCACTTTACTAAGCTTCCCTTACAACAAGTCGTCCATCGGCAAAGCTAGGCAGTAAAACCATTCGCTCGACCGCTCAACACCGGACAAGCACGTCTTCGAACAAAGAAAAAGCCGCGCGCAGCTCTTTACTGCATCCGCGGCTTATGCCCGCACAGCCCCATGTACGGAAGTTACAGCAATTTGTTATTTGGGAAACGGCCAAGATGCCGCCCCGTTTGTTGATGTGCTCTGTAGACTGATTTGCCGCGCGAAAGAATTACGTAGGAATACCTACCGTCCCGTCAAGCTTTGCCAGTGCCGAAGCGTCGCAGGAGCGAGATATTGCACATCATGAACTGCTTGCTCTTCCATGGCCGGAGATCTCCGCCGACGGGACGGGCAAGAGCCTCCCCGAGCCGAGGCGCCGCTTGTGTTTCTTAACCACTTACTCCCCAATAATGCCGCCCTGTGACCCGCCGGAACAAGAATGACCCACGTTGGCACCTACAACCCCGTTCTTGTTGCCCTTTCGCTGCTGATTGCCACTCTTGCCTCCTATACGGCTCTCGATCTCGCCGGACGCATTCGGGCATCCGGCGGACAGGTCAGGCACGCATGGCTGGCGACGGCAGCCGTCGCGATGGGCGGAGGCATGTGGGCCATGCATTTCATCGCCATGCTGGCCCTGACCCTGCCGGACGTGAAGGTGACTTATGAGATCGGCCCCACGATCCTGTCCTTCCTGCTGCCGATCGTCGTCACCGGCCTCAGCATCCATCTGCTGAGCAGGACCGATGCGGGCCCCGTTCCGCTCGTGCTCAGCGGCATCCTGATGGGGCTCGGCATGGCAGCCATGCATTACACCGGCATGGCCGCCATGGAGATGGGGGCCGACATCAGCTATGAGCGCTTCTGGGTCGCCGTCTCCATCCTGATCGCCGTCGGCGCTTCGACCATCGCGCTCTGGCTCGCGTTCCGCAACGTAGGCTTCGTCCAGAAGCTTCTGGCCGCCCCTGTTATGGGCGTTGCCAGCGCCGGCCTCCACTACTCCGCCATGCAGGGAGCGATCTTCACCACGCAAGGGCCGGTCAGGCCGGACGATGGCCACATCAGCCTCAGTCCGATGGTCCTCGCCCTGGCCGTTTCGGTCACGACGCTGCTGATCCTCTTCCTGGCTCTGGTATCGGCCATGTTCGACCGTCGTTTCGCCCAGCTTGCGAAACGCGAGGCGATGACCCTGCGCGAGAGCGAGGAGCGGTTCCGCAACCTCTACAACAGGACCCCTCTCCCTCTTCACTCGCTCAACTCCGAGGGCGTGATCGAATATGTCAGCGATGCGTGGCTCGAACTCCTCGGCTATCGCCGGGCCGAGGTCGAAGGCCGCCCCATCACCGATTTCATGACGGCGGATGCGATCAGGAAGCGGGAGACCGTATGGTCCAACCTGTTCAGGACCGGCGAGGCGAAGGATATCGAGTACCGCCTGGTCACCAAGGACAGCCGCATTCTCGACGTGCTCATGTCCGGCCGGGTGCAGCGCGACGAGGACGGACGTTTCAGCCATGTCTTCGGCGGCGTGATCGACGTCACCGCCCGGAAGCAGGCCTCCGAGGCGCTTCGGGCGAGCGAGGAGCGATTGCAGCTCGCCCTTCATGCAGGCCGCATGTTCGCCTGGGAGCACGATCTCGAGACGGATTTCATCACGCGATCCCAGCATTCGATGGATCTGCTTGGAATCGGATCGGGGCCGCTGTCGGACTTCCTCGAAAGAGTGCATCCCGAAGATCAGTCGCTGCGCCAGCGGTTCCTTCACCAGATCTATGCGAAGGGTGCGGAGACCGCCGAGTTCCGCTACATCCTGCCTGACGGAAAGGTGCTGTGGCTGGGATCGCGGGCCGAGAAGGCGAGCCCCACCCGCGTGGTCGGCGTGACCTTCGACATCACGGACCGCAAGATGGCGGAGGAAGAGGTCTGGCGGGTCGCCAATCACGACGTGCTCACGAGCCTGCCCAATCGGGCCCTGTTCCAGGAGCGTCTCGCCCAGGCGCTTGCAAGCGCGCAACAGAGCGGAACGAGCGTCAGCCTCCTGCTGATCGACCTGGACGACTTCAAAGACGTCAACGACACCCTTGGCCATGACGCAGGCGATGCCCTGCTGCGGGAAATGGCGCTGCGGCTGGCGGTCCTCGCCGGCGAGCCCGACACGGTTGCGAGGATCGGCGGCGACGAGTTCGCCGTGGTGCTGGTGCAGCCTCGGACGCTCGAAGGAGCCACCGCCTTCGCCGAAACGGTGACGGCGCGGCTGCGACAGCCCTTCGCCTTTGGGGGCCGCACCGTGATCAGCAGGGCGAGCGTCGGCGTCGCGCGATACCCGGACCACGACCGGACACCCGTCGAGCTGATGAAGGATGCCGATATCGCGCTCTATCAGGCCAAGGCCGACGGACGCAATCGCGTCGTCACCTACTCGCCTTGCCTGAGGACGATGATCGAGCAGCGCGTCTCGCTCGGGAAGGAACTTCGCCAGGCGATCCTTCTGGGCCAGATCGTCCCGTTCTACCAGCCGAAGGTCTGCCTCTCCTCCGGCCGGGTGATCGGCCTGGAGGCCCTCGCCCGCTGGCGGCACCCGACTCGAGGCCTCCTGACGCCCGGAGGGTACTTCGGAGCTTCGTTCGACGACCCCGAGATTGCGGCCGACATCGGGGAGCAGTTGATGTCGGCCGTGACGGCCGACATGCGACAATGGCTCGACATGGGCCTTCACGTCGGGCGCGTCGCCGTCAACCTGTCCTCAGCCGAATTCAGTCAGCCGCGCCTCGCCGACCGGATCTCCGACGTTCTCGACCGGCATCGCATTCCGCCGGAAAATTTCGAGGTCGAAGTGACCGAGACGGTTCTTCTCGGGAGAAGCTCCGACATCGTTGCCGCGACCCTCCGCCAGCTCCACGAGCGGGGCATCCTCGTGGCTCTCGACGATTTCGGAACGGGCTACGCCTCGTTGACCCATCTGAAGCAGTTTCCCGTCGGGCACGTCAAAATCGATCGCAGCTTCATCGTGAATATCGAGCAGGATGCGGGCGACGAGGCGATCGTCGCCGCCATCATCGCGTTGGGCCGGAAGCTCGGGATGCGGATCACGGCGGAGGGCGTGGAAACGGAAGGCCAGGCGAAGCGTCTCCTCGCCCTGGGCTGCGACAACGCGCAGGGCTTCCTTTTCGCGGAGCCTGTTCCCGGCGACCGCACGGCGGAGCTACTTCCGCTGAGAGAGATTCATCCCGCACTTTGAGAGGCACTCGTCCGAAGCGGCACCAGCATTCCGACGGGGATCAGCGCTTAGCCCGTCTGATGCTTCCGGTCGTCGTGACGTCGCCGGTGTTCGCCGCCAGCTTGCTCTTCGAGTCAAGGCCAGCCGTGCTCCAGGCGGTGTTCACGCCGGGATGCAGATTGGCAACGAGCTTGCGCGTCTCCTTGGACAGGGATTTTCCGGCCCTCGCCAGAGGGGTGAAATCCGCAAGCTTGTGATGCTCTCCTGGCTTGCCGGTGAAGACCCGCAGCCCATCAGGAAACATCACCATATCGCCTGCACGCAGAGTGCTGTCGGCCAGGAGGGCAGGAACGGGATTGTCGATCTCGCCCGGCGCCTTCGGCTTGTCCGGCATCTTGATGGCGGTCGGTTCGGCAGGAGCGGGTTTCGGACGGGCCGGTTTCGGCCGAGGCTGGCTAAACGACGGCACAGGCTCGACGAAGGGACGGTAGGCCGGCGCCGGTGCGGAGGGCGGCGCGAACAGGCGCAGGAAACCGAACAGGCCCTCGGCATGGGCCGGCACTGTCGCGATCCCCGCGACAAGGATCATCCCCGCCGATAGAAGACGCCGACGCTTCACATGTCTCAAGATCTTCCGCATCGCTCGTCTCCTATGATTTCGAGCAACGTGGCTAAGCTGCGCGGGTTCCCGCTCCTGCACCCCGCAAATTCGGAGTATGTGAACGTGCTGCGGCCAACCCGCCTCCGGCTTTCGGATGACGCCTCGGACACCCAAGCGCGGCGGTGCTTCAGCATGTCGACCGGAAACCATCCGTTTGCTGACAGTGCAGACATCCGCCGGAAAATGCTCGCTCCGTTCGGCTACGCCGCCATGCTCCAGGATCCGTCCGGCCTCACGGACGAACCAAACCTCGCCTGCGAACGTTCGGCTCTCACACTCACGCAGGAGAGAAATCGTCATGTCGCGCCGTCTTGTCGTCGCCGGTTTTGCCGCCGCCATCAGTCTTCCGGCCTTCGCCCAGGGGGTTCAGAAGAACCAAGCCATCCCCTATCAGGTGAATCCACAACCCGCGGAAACCCAGACCAACCAGTCCCTCGGCACCAACGCGCAGCAGCGCGAGCAGCGGACCCAGCAGGGCGGCGCGCCGCAGGATACGCAGACGCCCAATCGCCAGGGCCAGGCCAGCGCGCCGGCGGCGCAAGGCCAGCAGGCCTCGCAGGCCGACCGGCAGTATATCCAGCAGGTTCTGGCGGTGAGCACCGTGTCGCTCCAGCAGGCGAACTTCGCGCTCACCAAGGCGCAGAACCCGCGCGTGAAGCAGTTCGCGGAATTCGAGATCGGCGAGCAGAACACCATCCAGGACGTTCTTCACTCCTTCGCCGATCCTGCGGCAACCGCATCGACCACCCGGGGTGCGCAGGAGGCGGCCTCGACCGCACCCGAACTGCCGCCGCAGGACGCGGCCGCGATGGAAAAGCTGTCCAAGGCTCAGGGCGGCCCCGCATTCGATCGCGACTTCGTCGCCATGCAGATCGAAGGGCACCGAAAGCTGCTCTCGCTTCAGGAGCAGTATCTCAAGGCGAATTTCGGGAATCGGGAATCCTTGAATCTCGCGAAGCTCGCCCGCGGGCAGATTCAGGAACACCTGGCGCTTCTGCAGTCGATCGAGCAGGAGCTTGGCCGATAAGACCATTTTCCGGCGCCTTATCGCAGGTGCGTGGCGCCGGAACCCCCTTTCCGGACGAGGCGTTGGCCTTCCGAGTTGCGGGCGTCAGGTCCGCCCTACCAAGAGAGGAAACCCGATGGCGCAGGACAAGCGGGGCCGTCCCCCGGAACCCGATGTGGACGAGGTTTTGAACGAGGTGCAGGCCGAGGAAACGGGCGACGATTTCATCGCCGGTCCGACCGCTCGCAACGATATCGGCAACACCAAGCGTGCTGCCGCTAAAGCGACGGGCATCATGGGCGCCTCGAAGAAGCTCGATCCGGACCTCGATATCGACCGCATCGACGACGGACGGGTGACGAGCGGATCAGCGGCCGGCATCCACTCCTTCAAGGAGGTCCCGCCCGAGGAGGGCGCCGGCGATGCCCGCATGACCCTCTCCAACGCGGAAATCGCCGAGGGCGTGCCGACTACCGCCAACAAGAGCCCGGCGCAGCGGGCAGCCCGCACGGATGCTCCCGCCGGCCCGAGCGGCATGAGCGGCGGGGCAGCTTCCCGCGCCCGGGTTCCGGCTCCCGGCAATGCGGTCAACGTTCCCAAGGGCACGCTCGTGCGCGGACATTCGACAGCGAGCCAGTCTGGCGGGAAGTCCACCTCCTCGACCGGTGACGAGAAGCCGCCGAAACGTTCCGCTCGGGCCGGCGGTCCGCAGAACGAGCGGCCGCTGTCGAAGGGCGGCACCGAGGAGCGGTAAGCTCAGATCTTTCCGAGTAACGAGAGCGGGAGGCACGGCGCCTCCCGTTCTGCTTCTCATGCATGCTGCGCATGCGAGCCCGTCCTGGCCAGCATGCCTCCGCCGATCTCCGGATGACACCGGACCACCTCTGCCTTTATGCATCGTTCAGCCGCGTTGATTGTGACGCAACAAAGGTGTGAGGAAACAGCCATGGACAGAAGAAAAGTACTCAAGGGGGCAGGTCTGGCGGCAGCCGCCGGGATGGTCGGCTCGCCCGCCATCGCGCAGGCTCAGCCGGAGGTCCGCTGGCGCATGGCCTCGGCCTATCCGAAGAGCCTCGATACCCTCTACGGCGCCGGGGAGATGATCTCCAAGCGCGTGGCTGCCGCCACCGACAACAAGTTCCAGATTCAGGTCTTCGCCGCGGGCGAGATCGTCGGGGCGCTCCAGACCCTCGACGCGACGCAGAACGGCACGGTCGAGTGCTCCTACACCCTGTCGAGCTTCTTCATCGGCAAGGACCCGACCTTCATGTTCGACACCTCTGTGCCGTGGGGCATGAACGTCCGCCAGCACAATGCCTGGATGTATTACGGCGGCGGTCTCGACCTCGTCCGCGAGTTCATGAAGGACTACAGCGTCTATCCGATCCCGGCGGGCCAGACCGGCGCCCAGATGGGCGGTTGGTTCCGGAAGGAGATCAAAGCCATCGAGGACCTGAAGGGCCTCAAGATGCGCATCGCCGGCATGGGCGGCCAGATCATGGCGAAGCTCGGCGTGGTGCCGCAGGTGCTCGCTGCGGGCGACATCTACCCGGCGCTCGAGCGCGGCACCCTCGACGCGGTCGAGTTCTCGGGTCCTCACGACGACGAGAAGCTCGGTTTCGTGAAGGTGGCCCAGTACTACTATTACCCGGGCTTCTGGGAAGGCGGCGCGCAGCCCTCGCTCTATGTGAACATGGACAAGTGGAACTCCCTGCCGGAGAACTACAAGGCCATTCTGGAAGCCGCCTGCGCGGAGGCCAACGCCATGTGCGTGGCCAAGTACGACGCTCAGAACGCGGAGGCGATCCGCCGTCTCGTCGGCCAGGGCGTGCAGCTGCGCCCCTTCCCGAAGGACGTGATGGAGCAGAGCTACAAGGAAGCCTTCAAGCTCTACAGCGAGATCGCCGCCTCGAATCCGAAGTTCAAGAAGGTCTACGATTCCTGGAGCGCCTTCCGCGAGAAGGAGCTGACCTGGTTCCGCATCGCCGAGCTGCCGTTCGACTATTTCGTGAATTCCCAGCCGGCCGCCCGCTAAGCGCAGGCACAAGCGCCAGGACGCAGATGTCGAGAGGCGGCGCA